>JBBQUY010000001.1:0-115740 GCA_038212015.1 Gaiellales bacterium
CAGACCCAGAGTCGCCCGCTCGGTCCGGCGCCGGTGCCTGCGCACTGCATCGATGTCGGGGAATGGCCACGAATGGTCAACGATCGACCGTCGGTCCCGCCGACCCGGATCCTCGTACATTCGGACCAGGTATCGCAGTACGCGACGTACACACCCCCAGTAGTGCGGGCGGCGATCGACTTGGGATTCGTTCCCGTCTGCATGGCAACCAGGTTCGGTCCTGGCAGTCGAGTCAGAGTGCCCGGTTCGGGAGCGACGCGCCGATGGTACATGCCGACCCTGGGGGGCTGTGATCGCACGGAGATCACGTGCACTTTGCCGGTCGAGTCGGCTGCTATAGCGTGGCCCTCGCTTGTGGTTTCCGTCCCGGAGGTCTCCAGTCCGGTATGCAGCAAGGGATCGGGAAATGCTCCTAGCCACAGCGTCCATGGCGTGCCGTTGGCATCGACCGCTGCCGAGAGCCAGCCGTGGTTGTAGCCGCCCATCTGGCCGTACTGCGTCAGGGGTGCGGCGCTGGTCGTCCAGCGTCCACCATCGAGCACCGCGTACCAGGCCTGGCCGCCATATCCTGGGCTCGCCATGCCCCCACGCTCGCCCGCGAACATCACGTGCAGCGTGCCGTCGATGATCACGACGCCCGGGGTCTTCATCGACTTCCAGCCGGACGTGATGGTCGTCGGCCTGGTCCACACACCGCGTGGTGTTCGGGTCCGATGCCGGATGCGATGCAATCCAGCAGTCCACGAATGACCCTCGATCCACACGACGTGCAGGGTGCCCGTCGCATCGTGGACCATCGGCGGCGCATCGTCGCCCCCCGAGGATGCCGGAGCGACAAGCGACCACGGAGACGCAGCGATTGCCGACGGCGCGCCGAACGTCAGCGCGCACGCTACGACGCAGATGACACTTCCGATTCCCCCAATCCGACGCACCACCTGTGTATCGGCCGATCCATGGCGATTCTTGACGCGAAGCCTTGGCCAGGCGAAGGCGGGTACGACGCTTTCACGGATCGGACTGCGAGGAGAAATCGATTCGGGACGAGAGGGTGCAGGGCGACGAGTAATTACGGAATCTCGTTGCAGGAGTGGCAGTGTGCTTCGTTGATCTGGTACGGCTCGTTTTCGTCATCGAAGTTCGGGTCCGTCGACACCCGAATCCAGAATCGCACGTGACGGACCCGTGGTCCCTCTGGCGCCGCCTGGGTATCGAAACTTGAACCCGCGCTTGTACTCTCTTCACCCAGATCGATGGCGGGTCCGAGTGATCGCGGCGACTGGGCTGCCACTCGCCGGTAACGATGTTCGGCTTCACTCCGGTGTCGGCAGCGCGGCGCTCTCGCGTGTGCAGATTCAAGCTTCGCGGTGCCGTCGCCGACGATGTGAGCATGGGTCGGTTTCGCAACCTCGCACGCCGGGGCGCGCTCTGCTTGCTTGGGGCTAGCGCACTCATGCTGGGCTATGCGGGGAACGCATACGCGACGGTGGCTCCCGGGGGCATATCGACGAGTTGGGATCCGGCCACGCGGACCATCACGCAGGTATACCCCAGACCAGGCTATGAGGGCTGGCCCGGGCCGAGGGTGCTCGTCGACGCGTCACCCTACAGTTCCGTCTTCTGTCCAGAGTGTCCGGCAACGTGGGCGGACGTGGATCGTCTCGACATCCACTTCCCGCAGCGATTCACGCTCTATGTGACCCCATGGATATTCGAGAATGCCGCAACCCAAGTGCACGTGCATGCGCCTCCAACGGCGGGCGAGCCGGACACGTTGGTGGGCGTAGCGCTCGATCAGAACGAGGTCCCGCCTGAGCGGTGGAGGCAATCGTACGAAATCGCATACGTCGGCAAGACTGTCGACTTCGGTATGGACGGCAGGGCCGACGTGATCGTCCATGCCGAAGACTGGTCAGCACCGCGAAGCGCGCTGGGGGCGGGAAGCGATGTGCTGGACTTGCGCCGTATGACCAACATCGACTATCCGAAGACGCGGCGCGGCGAGTCTGCGTTCCCGCTTGGTGGCTGCGATTGCGGCTCCGGTGACGACCGGTACTACGGCCATGCCCGCCTAGGAAAGTCAGCGATCATCCTTGGCTCAGGTAACGATCTGGCATGGGTGGTGACGAAGGGCGGGTCGCACGTCAATGGGGGCCCCGGCAATGACGTCGTGCATGGAGGGCCTGGTCCGGATGTGATCTACGGCGGCGACACACTTCCCGGCGGCGTGGACATCCTCTTTGGTCATGGTGGTAACGACACGCTCGCGAAGTACGGCTCGGGCCGCGCGATCCTCAACGGCGGCCCCGGCACCGATTACTTGTCGGGTGGTCTGGGCCCCGATGTGCTGATCGGCGGCGGCAACCTCGGCGAGGGACGGGGGTACGATGCATTGCGTGGCGCGGGAGGAAACGACCTGTATATCGGCAGTAATGGAGTGGATCACGTATTAGACAAACTGGGCTCGACGACTGCCGTCCTCAAGGGCGGCCGCGACTCCGTTGTCATCGACCCCAAGCGCCGCCACCGAATCAACTGCGGCGCCGGCAACAACGACTGGGTCAGCCATCGCGTGGTTGGCGCGATCGGATGCGAGCGGTGGGGATGGGGACCCGAAGGGTACCGTCGACTGGGACGCCCCCGCTGATGAATGTGCACCTCCCCTTGCCATGCAGACCCACGGTTAAGGCCGACAGTCAGAAGTTGAACCCTTCGATGGTGGCGCGTCGTCGAGCGTTGGACGAGAACGCGTAGTGCTTTCGGGTCGTATCAACGGACACGTGGCCGAGCACGTCGGCGACGGCGTCCAGGTGGTGGCCGTCGTTGAGCAACAGCGTCGCGAACGTTCGCCGCAGCACGTGCGGCGAGACGGCACTTCGGCACTCGCCGTGCTTGGGCGACTTGACGTACAGACCGGCGATCGTGGCGCGGCGCTTGATCTGCTTGCAGATCGCGCTGGCCGAGAGTTGCTTGCCGGCTCGGCTCAGGAGCACGAAGTCGGTGTCGGGATTCGCGCGAGCGAGGCGCACCGCTGCGTCGCGCTCGGCGCGAGCGTTCTGGCAGAGGCGCCAGCGGCGAAGTTCGGGCATGAGTCGCGGATGGATGTCGACGGGGCGGTACTTGTCACCCTTGCCGGAAAGCATCAACGTCCCGGATTCGAAGTCGACGTCCTGCCAGCGCAGGCAGCGGATCTCGTTGAGACGCGCGGCGGTGTATGCGAGCAGGTATGCCTGCACGCGATCGCGGGGCGAGCCCGGGGCGTCAAGGAAACGGCGAAGCTCCGCAGCGGTGAGCCGCAGTCCCGGCTTGACGCGCACGCGCGGGCGCTTGACGCCCTGCGTCGGGTTACGGTCTACGAGTTCCAGCGAGATCAGGTGCTCGTAGAAGCTGTGCAGCGCCGACAGGTAGTTCTTGCGAGCGCTGTCAGACAGCACGACTGATTGGTCTCGCACCGTCGGCGGAGCGGCGTAGCGATCGCCGCTCGCCAGGTAGGCAAGGAAGCGGATCACGTCCGCGCGCTTGGCGCCTCCAAGCGCTGCCGATCCAGTCCGATCTGTGTGCGGGTGGGCGAGCCAGGCGGCGAACTCGCCGACCTGAGTCGCGTAGCGATGCCTGGTGTGAGCGCTCGATAGCGACAGCGCGATGAACTCCGCGATCAGACGGGCGCTCGCGTCCGGCATCGGGTCGCGTGCGATGTGGTTCGAGTGGGTGTCGCCGGGGGTGTTTGGTGGTGTGTGCATGAGCTGATCTCTCTCGATCAGCCCTGCGCGGTGTGGCTGGGGTTGAATTGACGGGAGAGGAACCAACGAATACGGCACGGGTCCGCGGGTTCGAGTCCCGTCGCTCCCGCTCACAAAACCCCTGCTTCGGCGGGGGTTTTTTTGCGACCGTCCGTTCGTGTCCACAGACGCGTGTGTCGGCGAAGCAAAGGGCACGTGGTCGCCCGCGTAGAATCTGGCTCGATGGCGCGTTTTTCGATCACGATCTTCTACGATCCCAAGGCGGCGGAATCGGGTGCAATGGTCGAGCGGTTGGCCAACCTCGGTCCGTCGCTACACATCGGCGTCGTGTACGTCGACATCACTGCCGACAAGGAATTGCTCAAGCGGTACGAGAGCGTCGCCCCCGTCGGGACGATGGCCGGATCGATCATCTTCTCCGGCGAGTTCGACGAGCAGAACCTGATCTCGCGGGTCAGGCGCATCCAGAAGAAATGACCAACGCGATCGAGATCCGGCACGTCGGGAAGCGCTTCGGCGACGTGCGCGCGCTGCGCGACGTGACGATGTCCGTACCTCGGGGGACGACGTTCGGCTTCCTCGGACCCAACGGCGCAGGCAAGACGACCACGCTTCGGGGGCTCATGGGCCTCATCAGGTTCGACGCCGGATCGAGCACCGTCCTGGGAATGGATCCGTGGCGCGAGCGGGTGCCGCTGCACGCCAAAATCGGCTACCTGCCGAGCGACATGGGGATGCACCCGCGCATGCGCGGCATCGACGTGCTCGAACACGCTGCCGACCTCACATCCGGACCTGATGCGGCATCACCGCTCCGAGCCACGGTGCTCGACGCACTGCGGCTCAGCGATCGCGATCTGCGCCGCCCGGTGCGCGACTACTCGAAGGGGATGCGCCAGAAGGTCGCCATCACCCAGGCCCTGCAGCACGATCCGGACCTGTTGCTCATGGACGAGCCCAGCGAGGGGCTCGACCCGCTCGTCCAGCATGCGCTGTACGCGCTGCTTCGCGATCGGGCTGCAGCTGGCCGCACGGTGGTGTTCTCATCCCACACGCTGAGCGAGGTCCAGGCGCTGTGTGAGCATGTCGCGTTCATCCGAGACGGCGAGATCGTCGCGCAGGGACCGCTGGAGGAGCTGCGCCAGGCCCGCTCACGCGTCGTGCGGATCGTGCCCCGTGATCCGGCGCAGCTGGATGCGCTCGGGCCGGGCTTCGTGCGCGTCGCGGACGACCCGGCAGGCAACGCGGTGTTCCACGTCGCCGAGGAACCCGATGCGATCGTCGCGGTATTGTCGCGGGTGCAGCTGCACGCGCTGCTGATCGAGGAGCCGTCGCTGGACGACATCTTCCGCTCGTACTACTCGGGTGAGGCTGCGGACGGTGGCCTCACATGAACACGACGCTGCGTCGACTCGTGCGCGAAGGTCGCGTGCGCTACGCCATCATCGGCGTCGCGATGGCCGCCTGGTTCACGTTGATGCTCGTCGTCACGCGTGGCGCGGCGGCGGAGATCACCGCCAAGGCGGAGATCTTCGACTCCGCGTTGACCCGCGGGTTCGGGCTCGGCGCGCTGGTCAACGCCGATGCGATCCTCGCGCAGATGGTCGGCGTGTCGTTCAACCACCCGATCGTGCTCGCCCTGATCGGTGCCGTCACCGTCGCGCCCGGCGCCCGCGCCTGCCAGGGCGAGCTGCGCGACGGCACGCTCGACATGACCCTTGCTCGCTCGATCTCGCGGACACGGTACCTGTCGGCGTATGTCGTGCTGATCACGTGCATCACCGCCGTCCTGATGCTCATCGCGTTCGCCACCATCGTGGGATCGCATCGACTGTTCGACGTCCCCGGTCAGCTCGACCTGGGACGGGCCGCGCTCATGTGCGTCAACGCGTTCGTCGTGTTCCTGACGTTCGGTGCGATCGCGTTGCTCGTCTCGGTGCTGCTCGGCAGGCGCGGCAACGCGACCTTCGCAACGATCGGCGTGCTCGCGGTGATGTTCGCGATCACATTTGCCGAGCGGGCATGGTCGACGGACCTGCTCGAGCTGCTGGCCCCGATCTCGGTGTTCCACTGGCTCGATCCGACGGCGACGCTGACCGGCGTCGACCTCAGGCCGTCGCAGCTGCTCGTCCCGATCGTGCTGTCGGCGATCTGCGTCGCGGTCGCGCTCTGGCGATTCGAGCGGCGCGACCTGTAGCGCCTGGATCCTAGCCACGTCCGAGGCGCTGCTCCGTCCCGCGGAAATCACTCCCGTCCTGTCGTCCGTCGCCGGATTCCTCGGCGAACGTCCGGTCGCGCCCGCTCAGTGCGACGTCGCGAATGGCTCCGACGATGACCTCGGGCTCGCATCCCTTGGGCACGAATCGATCAGCGCCGAGGTTGGTGAGTCGCTTCTCCAGCCGAGCGTCGAGCATCGCGCTGGAGAATACGATGACGTGGGTCGTGGGCGAGACGCGGCGAATGTGGGGGAGGGCGTGCCAGCCGTCCATGACCGGCATCTCGAGATCGAGCACGACGAGCTCCGGCTTGAGCTCGTCGACGACCTCGATCCCTTCGGCGCCGTTCACCGCTTCGCCGACGACGGTGCACGACGGCTCCATCGACAGCAGCATCTTGAGGTAGAAGCGAAATTCGGGCGTGTCGTCGATGACGACGATCCGGCAGGTCTTCAGGTGATGGCGGGGATCGCCCTCGGTGGCGACCTTGCCGGCGTCGCCGTACTTCTGCACGATCAGGTAGGTGTCTCGACGCGAGATGACCTGTTCGGCCTCGAGGATCTCGTGACCGGCGAGCACCGCGAAGTGATCGGGCGCAGACCGGATTTCCTCGTACTCGTCGACCGTCATGGTGAGGGGTTCGTGACAGGTGCGATCGCCGCACTCGCAGAGCACGGCCAGGGCTTCGTGTCCCTGGATGTGGGATCGTTCACCCTCGACGCTGATGGCCTCGTTCGCGGTTCGTGCTGCGTCCTCGTTGCGTCCGACCTGTTTCTGGGATTCCGTCACCTGGGTTCCTTTGGTGATGTGACGCTCCGGGAAAGCGACGGCGCCGACTCGAGCTTGCCCACGTCGGCGCCGTGATATGTCCGGTTCGGTGCCGGGTCGGTCACGCGCTCCGCAGGATCTTCCCCATTGCCTTGCCTCGAGCAAGCTCGTCGACGAGCTTGTCGAGGTAGCGGATCTCCTGCATCGTCGGTTCTTCGATGTCCTCGACGCGGATGCCGCAGATCACGCCGGTGACCAGCCTGCGTGCGGGATTGAGTCGAGGCGCGTCCGCGAAGAACGTCTCGAAGTCGGTGCCGCCGTCCAGCTGCGCCTGCAGTTCATCGTGGCTGTATCCCGTGAGCCAGCGAATGATCTCGTCGACCTCCGACCTGGTCCGCCCCTTCTTCTCTGCCTTGGCGATGTAGTGGGGATATACGCTGGCGACGCTCACGGAGTAGATTCGATGCCTGGTCATGACCGGGATCCTAGGCATCTGCGCCATCCCGGGCGAGGAGGCAGCTGGCAGCGATGTCGAGCGGGCAGGACATTGCACATACTGCGGGCGGGCGCGGCGAGGACGTCGATCCGGCGCTGCTCGCTGCGCCGAAGGATCATGTCCCGGGTCGCGGGCACGTGCGGCGACACGCGCGCGTGATTGTCGTGGGCGCGCTCGCCAAGCACTGCTCGTTTCCGGGGCAGAGCTTCTGGATCAGCCTGTTCGTCGAGCCGCTGATGGCGGCATCGGGGCTCTCGAGATCTGCGCTGTCTGCGGCGTACGCCTGCGCGACGCTCGTGTCGGCGACGTGGTCGACGAGGATCGGCGTCATCGCTGATCGTCGCGGTGTGCGGGCGGCGCTGCTCGTTGCCTCGATCGGCGTGATCGTCGGAACGCTGCTGCTGAGCGTCGTCGATGGATTCGTGGGCCTGGCGATCGCGCTGGCGATCGTGCGCGCGAGCGGCCAGGGCGGCATGCCGCTCGCAGGAACGCTCGCGATCGTTCGCGGGATGCCTGAGCCGCGCGGGGGCGCGATGGGCATCTCCAACAGCGTGCTCACCCTCACCGGGGCGGTCATTCCGGTGCTCGCTGCAGTCGGGATCGCGACGATCGGGTGGCGAGCAACGCTCGTGAGCGCTGCCGCGTTCATCGCGGTGATGACCGCAACGCAGGTGGTCCTGCTGCGCGACACCACGCCGCATGTTCGGGCCGTGCGAGGCTCGGCACGACCCGGTCGACCGCCGCTCCGCCTGCCGGGGTTCGTGCTGCTGTACACGCTCGGTCTGGCACCGATGGTGGTCACGGCGGTCGTGTTCCATGCCAGCTACTACGGTGACGCAGCAGGTCTCGGCACGGCCGGGGTTGCAGCGAGCCTGTCACTGCTCGCACTGGTGGGCGTTCCAGGAGCGATCGCAGCAGGGTGGGTCGCAGATCACCTCGGCGTTCGCCCACTGCTGATGGGCATCTCCCTGCTGGTCGCCGCTGCCCCGATGCTGATCGCATCCGCCAATGTCGTCGGCTTTGTGGTCGGGTTCGCGATCTGTGGCGTCGCGAGCGGCGCATCGGGTGTCGCGGGGAGCATCGCCTGGTCGCGCACGTACGGCGACGATCAGATCGGTCGATTCCAGGGGATCGGCGCTGCCGGCGTCATCATCGGTGCCTCGCTTGGTCCCCTCGTGCCGGCGCTCAGCGACGCTGCCGGCGTGACGCCCGTCGTCGGCGCGGGCGCGATGTCGGTGCTCGCCGTCGCGGCCGCCCCGATGGTGCGCGGCTGGCGGCCGCTCATGACGAACGGCTGATGGCCCCGTGCGTCGTCAGGTCGCGTTCGTGAGCTGCTCGAGCGTGCCGATGATCCGCTCGGCGGCGGTGAGGCTGCGCAGGGCACGCTTGTGCTCCTCGCGCGCGCGGTCCGCATAGGCGGCGAGCTTGTCCGCGTCGAGCGTTGCCTCGGTCGTGACGAGGTCCACGATCTCGCGGATCTCGTCGAGCGAGAAGCCGAGCGGCTTGAGATCACGGACCAGCTTGAGCCGATCGACCGCATGGTCATCGTAGATGCGGAACCCGCCGGAGGTTCGCTCGACGGGGGTGACGAGGCCGACCTCTTCGTAGTAGCGAACCGTCCGCAGCGACAGTCCGACCTGCTCCGCGACCTCTCCGATCTGCACGTGTACTCCTCGTGGCGGTCTCAACCGAGACCACTCTACAGTGACGTTGCGGGACGTTCGGACCGGGACTCAAGTCGTCCGGTACGAAGCCGATGGGCTTGTATCAACCGTTACGTTACGTTAGGCTTGTGGTATCGGGTGGAACGCGATTTCGCCACCCGGCACCGCGGCGGGCGCTCAGCGCTCGTGCATTTGCCTCGCATCCGGATCGATCCGGCCTCCGGAGGCAACGATCGTTGCGGTCTCGAATCGCAACACATGTCCATCGAGCGCCATCGGCGCATCTCTTCCTGAAGCGAGTCCATGTCTCCCTATCCAAGTAGTGCGCCTGCGGGCTTCGTTGACCGCATGCGTGCGGTGCTGTTCTCGCCAAAGGTGCTCACCACGGAGCTGCTCGCCGGCCTCGTCGTGGCGCTTGCGCTCATCCCCGAAGCGATCTCGTTCTCGCTGATCGCCGGCGTGGATCCGCGCGTCGGACTGTACGCGTCGTTCGTGATGGCGATCACGATCGCCTTCACCGGCGGCCGGCCCGCGATGATCTCCGCCGCCACGGGCGCGATGGCGCTCGTCGTCGTGTCGCTCGTCGCCGACCACGGCGTCGAGTACCTGCTCGCCGCGACGATCGTCGCGGGCGTCATCCAGCTCACGCTCGGATCGCTCGGCATCGCGAAGCTCATGCGGTTCGTCCCACGGTCGGTCATGACCGGATTCGTGAACGCGCTGGCGATCCTGATCTTCCTCGCGCAGCTGCCATACCTTCGCAACGTGCCGTCAACGGTGTACGTGCTCGTGGCGGCCGGTCTCGCGATCATGTGGCTCATGCCTCGTATCACGAAGGTCATCCCGGCACCGCTCATTGCGATCGCGGTCCTGACGGCCATCACGGTGTTCTGGAAGGTCGCCGTTCCCACGGTCGGTGACCAGGGCGAGCTCCCCGACACGCTCCCGATCCTCGGCATTCCCGAAGTCCCGATCAACCTCGAGACCTTCGGCATCGTCCTGCCGTACGCGCTGGCGCTGGCGGCGGTCGGCCTGCTCGAATCACTGCTGACTGCGCGGCTCGTCGACGACATCACCGAGACCGACTCCGACAAGGATCGCGAGTCGAGGGGGCAGGGCATCGCCAACCTCGCAGTCGGATTCTTCGGCGGCATGGCCGGCTGCGCGATGATCGGGCAGACGATGATCAACGTCAAGGCAAGCGGCGCACGCACGCGCCTGTCGACGTTCAGCGCCGGCGCCTTCCTGCTCGTGCTCGTCGTCGCGCTCGGTGGCCTCGTGGCGGTGATCCCGATGGCCGCGCTCGTCGCGGTGATGATCATCGTCGCCGTCTCGACGTTCGACTGGCACAGCATCGCGCCGAAGACGTTGCAGCGGATGCCACGTGGCGAGACCACCACGATGGTGGTGACGGTCGTCGCCACGGTCGCCACCCACAACCTGGCGATCGGCGTCGCGTTCGGCGTGATCTGCGAAATGGCCGTGTTTGCGCGGCGTGTCGCGCACATGGTCGAGGTCACCAGCATGCTCGACCCCGACGGCACCACGCGCATCTACACCGTGACCGGCGAGCTGTTCTTCGCGACCGACCGCGAGCTGATGACCGCCTTCGATTACGCGGGCGACCCGCGCAACGTGATCATCGACTTCTCTCGCGCGCACATGTGGGACACGTCAGCCGTGGCGGCGCTGGATGCGATCCAGACCCGGTACGAGCGGCACGGCATTCACGTCGAGGTGACCGGCCTCAACGAGCGGAGCGAGCAGCTCAACGACGTGCACACCGGGCAGCTCGCCAACCACTAGGCCTTCGAGGTCGCTCGTGCTCTAGGCTGCGGCGCATGGCCGAATCCATGTCACCCGAGGCGATGCAGTCCCTTCGCGAGCGGACCGTGCTCGGGCCGCTGGGCATCTCGATCGACGAGATCGGCCCGGAGCGGGTCGTGCTGTCGCTCGAGGTGGGACCGCGCGTGCACCAGCCGTACGGGTTCCTGCATGGCGGCGTGAGCGCGCTGCTCTCGGAAACCTGCGCGTCGATGGGTGCCTGGCTGGCGGCCGGGAGCGACTACGAGGCGTTCGGCGTGGAGATCAACGCCAACCACCTGCGCCCGGTGCGCGAGGGACGTGTCGTGGCCACCGGCACGCCGATCAGGCAGGGCCGGACGATCGCCGTGTGGGACACGCGCGTGGAAGACGAGCAGGGGCGCCTGGTCTGCATCTCGCGCTGCACGGTCGCGCTGCGGCCCATCGGCCACGTCGGCTGACCAGTTCGACTGAGGTTCCTACGCGTATGCACGCGCACGCGCGAGGAGTGCCTCGATGCAACCTTCGACCTCGGCAGCGGTATTCCAGAAACCGAAGCTCAGGCGAAGGCGCTGCGGTGTGAGCGAACGAATGAGGTACCCGTCGGCATAGAGCGCCGTGGCGACCTCGTCGGCGCGCGCAAGGTCGATCGCGAGCAGGTGGTCGAACCCGTGCAGGGACGCCCCATCCACGCCGCCCGACGCAAGCATCTCGCGCGCGCGGGCGTTGCATGCGCGCGCGTGAGCGAGGACGCGCGGCAGGCCGACTTCCTCCGAGATCCAGCGAACGCTCGCCGCGAAGCCCGCGAGCGGTGCGAGCGCTTCCTGGCTCATCTCAAGCCTGCGCCCTTCGGGGGTGAGCGGCGAGCTGAGGAAATCGTCGTAATCGGTGACCTGCGTGTAGGCGCCGTACGTCGGCAGCCACGACTCGGGATCGCGCATCGCGAGACCACCGGAACCGCTGGGGCCACACGGCCACTTCTGACCACTGATCGTGTAGGCGTCCCAGCCTTCGGCTGGATCGACCGTGAACACGCCACCGGACTGTGCGCCGTCGATGATGATGCGCACGTCGTCACGGACGCCGTCGCGCAGCCTGCGGAGCGGTGCGGTGCGACCGGACTGCCATGACACGTGGCTGAGCGCGACCGCGCGGGTGCGCTCGTCGACCTTCGCGAGCACGCCGTCCACGAATGCATCGTCGTCGTCCTGCCAGTGCATCGAGCGAACCTCGACGCCGAGGCGGTGGCGCACGTGTCGCAGCGGGACGAGCAGGCCCGGGTGTTCCTCGTCGGTCGTGACGACGTTGTCGCCCGAACGAAGGTCCATGCCCCACAGGCACGCGTTGAGTCCCTCGTGCGTGGTGTGCATGAGCGCCACCTGGTCGCGCGTCACGCCGGTGAGGGTCGTGAGCGCGTCCCGCGCGCCGAGCTGGAGCGCGGAGAGGCGTTCCCAGTGATCGGTGTCCTGCCGAAAGTCCGCGTCGTAGGTGTCCTGCTCGAGCATCGCATCGAGCGCGACCTGCGGCAGCGGGCCGAAGGAGCCGGCGTTGAGGTACGCGACGCTCGACGTCGCGGGCAGCTCCTCGCGAACGTGGGCGAGCTCGTCGCCGGAGATGGGGGAGGCCAGGGTCACGGTGCGTCGGGGCCGAGCGACGTGCAGAACTCGTCGACGACTTCGAAGCCGACGCGGTCGTAGAGCTTCACCGCTGGATCGTTGTCGGAACCGACGCGCAGGGTCACGTGTTCGCTCTCGGTCATGAGCCACGTACAGAAGGCGGTCAACGCGCGGGTGGCGCGACCCTCGCCACGCAGCTCGGGGTCGACGTAGAGATCCCCGAACATCGACGCGGTAGGCGTCTTGGCAATGAGCTGTGCGGTAAATGCGCAGCCGCCGTCCTCGACCCAGATCGCAACGCCCTGCAGCGACACCGCGCGCGTGACCGCCGAGGCGAGCTCCTCATACAGCTTCGAGCCGGGCGGGACGGGAATGCCGTACTCCTCCTCCAGAGCCGCTGCGCGCACGCGCAGGAGCATCGGGAGGTCCTCGGATGTAGCGATGCGCAGTGGGATCGCTTCGAGGGGACAGCGAAGCTGGCCACGTGCGACGGCCATGAAGTGTTCGAGGCGCTCGCGGCGCTCCTGGTCGACCGACGCGACGAACGTGCGCACCTCGGCTGTTCGTCCGGCGATCACGAGCTTGTCGGTGACGTCGGGCACGGTCGAGGCGATCGAGTGCAGGCCGTCTGGTTCGCCGGCGACGCTCATGGCGAGCCCGTCGTCGATCGCCGCGGCCGTGATCGTGCCGTCGCCGTTGGATGCGATCCACACGCGTGGCTCGTCAGGCTGGAGGAGGGCGATCGACGCGAAGTCGGTCCATGCCAGCGGACGCTGCGCCGCGAACGCTCCGAGCGCGTCGGCATCGCTTCGTCCTGCCACGCGTACGTCGAGCTCGGCCATGCGAACACCCTACCCACAGGCACGCGGTTCCATGAACCGGGTGCAGGTCGGGGGTGAATCGGGTAGGTGACCGTCGAATCGGGGACCGTAGGGGAGCTGCAAGCCGCGTGAAGGCGATCCCGTTGTGGGTGAAGCTGCTGGGGGGCATCGGGGTCGTGGCGGCGGCGTGCGTCGGCCTGACCTTCGTGCCCTCCGGTGATGTGGCGTACGCGCCGATCGCACCGATCGACCTCGACGGCAAGATCACCGTGGCCGGCAATCCCGTGGAACCGCTTCAGGGCCGGCTCTACCTCGTCGGGGTGACCGAACGCAAGGTCAACCTGCTCGAACGCGTACTGCTCGACGTCGGTGATCCGGCGGTGGACTTCGGGCCGGCTCCGACCGGCGGCGGCACCGGGCCGCGGCCGGGCGACGTGCGATCGATGGACGAGGCCAAGCAGGTCTCGGCGGGAGTCGCGTTCGACCTCGCCGGCAAGCCGGTGACGTGGGCGGGCACCGGCGCGACCGTGGCGATGATCGATCCGAACGGACCGTCGCAGGGACGGCTCCAGCGCGGCGACATCATCGTGACCGTCAACGGCATCGGCGTCGACACGTCCGTGGATGCCGGGCGAATCATCCATCGACTGGCGCCTGGATCGGTCGTCAAGCTGGGTGTCCAGCGGGCGGGTGTCGCGAGTCGTGTGCAGATCCGGACGATCGCGCCGGCCGAGGTCTGGAAGGGTTCGCCCCGGAGCGTCATCGGCGTGGAGCTGTCGACGATCGGGCTGCAGGTGAAGCTGCCGCAGGACGTCGGCATCGATTCGGGCGAGGTCGTTGGTCCGAGTGCCGGCCTCGCGTTCTCGTTGTACCTGGTCGACGCCCTCTTGCGAAACGACGACCTGCTCCGGGGACGGTATGTGGTCGCGACCGGTTCGCTGGCTCCTGACGGCCAGGTGCTTCCAGTCGGTCGGATCCGGCAGAAGGCGCTCGCGGCGCAGGCTTCCAAGCGCGACCTGTTCCTCGTGCCCGCCGCCAATGCAGCGGAGGCGCAGAAGGCGGTCGCCGACACGTGTGACGGCTCGGGCTGCATCCAGGTCGTTCCGGTGCGCAGCGTCAGCGAAGCAATCGACAAGCTCCGGCTGTCAGACGCCGAACTTGCTGCGCAGGCCCCGGCTCCCGCCGGCTGACACCGGCTGCGTCCGGCTCGACTGACATCCTCCATACCAGATTCGCGTCGGTTTTTCGACACCTATTTGACTATTTCTTTTGTCCGCTCTTTGCGGGAATTTGTCGCTGCGATGGGCTGTTCCGGGCCCTTGGGATCTGATGTAGTACTCCTCGTGGTGAGCGCCGGGCACGGACTCCCCCCTTCTAGACCGTTTCGTGCCGGCTCCGTGGGATTTGTGTATTCGAGTGTGACCCCAAAGGGTAGGTGGTTTCGTCGTGCCGTCAGAGCATGATGTGCGTCAGCGTGCAGCGATCTGCCAGGACTGTTGGTTCTGGAAAGAGATGAGCTGTGCACTTGCGAGTCCGGTTGATGGCGTCTGTGCCAACAAGCGGCCGGTGCAGGGACGACGGTCGACGCCGCAGCCGGCGCAGGCAGCGCTCGTGCCGCTCGCGACGGGCCACGCGATGGACGTTGCGGCGCGTGTCGCCGCGCCGGCTCACGTGTCCGGTCCGGTGCCGTTCGCGACCGACGCGCCCGAGGCCACGTTCACGATCGCGCAGCTGCGCGCTCCCGAACAGCCGTCCGCCATCCCACCCCAGAACGTCGAGTCGACGGCAGTGCGCCCAATTCGCACCGCGCCGCCCAGCTTTCGCGAGATCCGTGCAGGTCGTGCAGCCGCGGCAAGCCGCGCACCGATCGCCGAAGTTCGCATCCCACTCGGCGAGATCGATGGTGGCACGCTCCTTGCCGACGCAGCACAGCACGGTGACGGAACGTCCGCGTTGCTGCCCTGCATGGACTCGCTCGTCGAGCGCGTGCGCCAGCGCACGGCCGCACGACTGAATCGGCCGAACTCGTTCAGCCCTGCCTGATCGTCGCTCCTACGCGGTCGCGAGCACTGATCGACAGGCTGCGGCAAATCGACGAACGCCCTCGTCGAGCTGGTCGACCGGTGGGCTGCTGAACGCCAGTCGAACGTACGGCTCGCACGCGTCGCCAAAGCTCGACCCTGCGACGAAGCTGACGCCATGCTCGCCGGATGCGCCGGCAACCTGCCGAGCATCGAGACCGTCAGGCAGTCGCACCCAGATGAAGTAGCCGCCCTGTGGCGACGAGAACGTGGCGCCCGGCAGGTGTTCACCGAGTGCGGCGACGATGCGGTCGCGACGATCGCGCAGCTGCAGGCGTACGCGATCGATGTTCGGCTCGAATGCGCCGGCGGCCAGGTATTCGTCGATCGTTGCCTGCGCCAGGAAGCTCGCGGAGATGTACGTGTCGTTGGCGAGCGTCGACACCGTCTTCGCCACGTCGGGCGGCAGGACCAGCCAGCCGACGCGCAGGCCGGGCGCGACCGTCTTGGAGAACGATCCCGAGAACGCGACCGGTGCGTCGCCGCGCTGGGAAAAGAGGGTCGGTGGTGCCGGCTCGTCGAAGTGCAGCAGGCCGTACGGGTCGTCTTCCAGGACGAGCACGCCGTGTCGGGTCGCGGATTCGATGACCGCGATGCGTCGCTCCTGTGTGAGCGTGGTGCCGGCCGGATTCTGGAACGTAGGGATCAGGTACGCCAGGTCGGCGCCGTCGGCCATCGCGCGATCGAGCGCCTCCACGTCGACGCCGGAGTCCCAGTCGAGCGGCACGGGCACGACCTCGATGCCGAGTCGCTCGAGCAGCAGCAGCGGGCGATCATAGGTCGGCTGTTCGACGATGACGCGCGCGGTGCGCCCTTCGCGACGCGCCTGCTGCGCGATCGCTTCGGCCAGCAGCGCGAAGCCCTGGAGCGAGCCTGAGGTGATCACGATCCGCGACGCATCGACGTCGTGTCGCGCGGCGAGGCGTTCGCGCAGCGGGTCCCAGCCGGCGCCCGTGCCATACGACAGTACGCGTGTGGGATCGGAATCGAAAGCCCTGGCCGCAGCGGTGCGCAGGTCGTCGACGGGCAGCATCTCGGGCGCGGGAACGCCGCGTGCGAAGGCAATCAGGTCCATGTCGGCAGCCTAGCCGCTCCGAGGGCTGCGCAAACCCGCATTCCACCGTCGATTCCGCGGATCTTGACCAATCGCGAAATTGGTGCTTGACGAGATCCCGGATCCGTCGTACAACGGAAAGGATGAAGTCGGAGGCCGCCCTGGTGTGGGACCCGGGAGGCCGACCGTGGACGAAGACGCGCCAGGTCATGGGCGCACCGCTCGGGAGGATCGGTGCAGCCAACAAGCTACGTACCAACTGTCGTCGTGCAGCCGAGCACGACGAGCTCGCCACTGCTGCTGCAGGGGCGAGAGGGAGTCGATCCCGCTCGGTTCCTCGATCGCGGTCCGCTTGCCGGACGCGCGCACCGACTGCTTGGCCTGGGCGCCGTCGGTTCTGCCCGACTTGGGCGCTCGATGCCGGCACTCATCAATGCGTTCGGCGGATCGCCCCAGACGTGGCAGCAGGTCGGAACGCCCTGGATCGCAGCGCGCAGCCTGGCTCGCATGCCGGAGTCGCTGCCAACGCAGTCGAGCGTGAACTGGCTGCTCGGCTCCAAGCGCTAACCGCTCCAGCGCCGCCACTGGTGTGTGGTTGTCGCGACTGCGATCTGATCGCAGTGAGGACAACCAGTCGACGTGCGCCGCGGTGTGTGGTTGTCGCGACTGCGATCTGATCGCAGTGAGAACGACCAGTCGACGTGCGCGGGCCGTCGATCGTGGGGTCGGCCGGGCAGAAGACGCGAAGGGCGCCACCCGAAGGTGACGCCCCGTCGCGAACTCGATGTCATGTGCCTGGCACGCCCGCGCGCCGCGCGGGAGATGTCTACGCCGGAACCGCAACGCCGCGCGCTTCGGCGACGAGCCGTGCGACCTCGGTCGGGTTCTTGCCGACCTTCACGCCGGCAGCCTCGAGCGCGTCCACCTTGCTCTGCGCCGTGCCGGAGTTGCCGCTGATGATCGCGCCGGCGTGGCCCATGGCCTTGCCCTCGGGAGCCGTCAGGCCCGCGATGTAGCCGATCACCGGCTTGGTGACGTGGTCCTTGATGAACTCGGCAGCGAGCTCTTCCTCGTTGCCGCCGATCTCGCCGACCATCACGATCATGTCCGTGGCCGGGTCGGCCTCGAACAGCGCGAGCGCGTCGCGATGGTTGGTGCCGATGATCGGGTCGCCACCGATGCCCAGGATCGTGCTCTGGCCGATGCCCATGTCGGTGAGCTCCTTGCCGAGCTGGTACGTCAGCGTGCCGGAGCGCGAGACGAGACCGACCGAGCCGGGGGTGAAGATGTGCGCCGGCATGATGCCGACGTTCGCCTCGCCCACGGTGCACACGCCCGGGCAGTTCGGCCCGACCAGGCGCGCGCCCGACTGCTGCACGTAGTGGTACGCGAGCAGCATGTCGTGCGCCGGGATGCCCTCGGTGATGCAGATGATCGTCTCGACGCCCGCATCGCAGGCCTCGTAGATCGCATCCACTGCAAAGCGCGGCGGCACGAACAGCATGCTCGTGTTCGCGCCCTCGGCCTTCACCGCGTCGACGATGGTGTCGAACACCGGGATGCCCTCGACGTCCTGTCCGCCCTTGCCGGGGGTGACGCCGGCCACCACGTTGGTGCCGTACTTTCGATTGTTGAGTGCGTGGAACGAGCCCTCGCGACCGGTGATGCCGGAGACGACGAGCTTCGTGTCCTTGCCTACAAGAACGCCCATGATCAATACCTCAGTTCGGAAAGGGGGAGTGTCAGACGGTCGCCGTGGCGCCCGCGAGCCTCACGGCCTCGGCAGCGGCGCCGAGCATCGTGTCGGCCACGGTGACGTTGGACAGGTTGGCGTCGGCCAGCATCTTGAGGCCTTCCTCGCTTGCCGTACCATCGAGGCGCACGACGATCGGCACCTGCACGTCGAGCTGCTCGAGGGCGGTGATGATGCCCTGCGCCACCTCGGTGCAGCGCGTGATGCCACCGAAGATGTTGAAGAAGATCGAGCGGACCTTGTCGTCGGAGAGGATGATCTCCAGGCTGGCGACGATCTCCTCGGCGGTCGCGCCACCTCCGACGTCCAGGAAGTTCGCCGGCATGCCGCCCGACTGCTGGATCACGTCGAGCGTGCTCATCACGAGCCCGGCACCGTTGCCGAGGATGCCGACCTCGCCGTCGAGCTTGACGTACGTGACGCCCTTCTCGTGGGCCATCTGCTCCTGCGGATCCTGTGCATGCTCGTCGCGCATCGCGGCGATGTCCGGGTGGCGGAACAGCGCGTTGTCGTCGACGGAGAACTTCGAGTCGAGCGCCTTCACCTCGCCCTCGGGCGTGATCAGGAGCGGGTTGACCTCCACGAGCATCGCGTCTTCCTTGATGAATGCGTCATAGAGCTGCAGCATCATCGCGACGACCTTGTTGCGCACGTCGGCATCGATCTTCGCCTGAAACGCGAGCTGTCGCGCCTGGAACGGGCGCAGGCCCCACACCGGGTCGATGTGCATCGTAGCGAGCTTTTCGGGGGTCTTCTCGGCGACCTCCTCGATGTCCATGCCGCCCTCGGTGGACAGCATGAGCAGCACCGACTTGTGGGTGCGATCGAAGTTGATCGAGAAGTAGTACTCGCGATCGATGTCGGAGCAGTCTTCGATCCAGAGACGACGAACGACGTGGCCCTTGATGTCGAGGCCCAGGATCGCATCCGCCTTCTGCTTCGCGTCAGCGGCGTCGTCGGCCAGCTTGATGCCGCCGGCCTTGCCGCGCCCACCTGCGTGGACCTGCGCCTTCACGACGACCTTGCCGCCGAGCTCGCGGGCTGCGGCCTCGGCTTCCTCGGGCGTGAATGCGACCTTGCCGGCGCTGACGTTCACGCCATGGCGGGCGAAGAGTTCCTTGCCCTGGTGTTCGTAGAGATCCATGCGGATGGGGCCCCTGGGGACGGAGCAGGATCCGGCACGCAGCTCGCAGGCGGGGCGCGGAACCGTGCTCGTTGCTGGTTCCTCGCGATACTACCGAGTGGAGCGAGAGCTGACCGAGCTCGCTCGGGTCAGTCGAGCGAGCGAGGTAGCGGGAGGGCGAAGCCCGACCAACTAGCGTGCCTCGAACGAAGCCGGGGGCGAGATGCATGCTGCATCCCGCCCCCAGACCTCGCAGGTTGTCGTCGGCGCATCGCGCCGACGGTCAGATCAGTGTCCGTGCGCCGCGGCGCCTGCCGCGTGCGCGGCGTGGTTGGTCGCCGGAGCTGCCGCGCCGCCACCAGTGGTGGGAGGCGTGGGCTGTGCGCCGGGAGCCGGGGCACCGGCGGATGGAGCAGCGGCCGGCGGGGTCGGCGTCGCGCCGCCACCCGAGGTCTTCTGCGTCGGCACCTGCATCGGGCTCTGGGTGGGTGCGCCACCGGCTCCAGCGACCTGCGTCGGAGGCGCGGGCGGAGTACCCTTGCCGCCGCCCTTGGCATCGGGGCCGCCGCCTGCGGTGGTCGTGGCCTGCTGCGCCTGCAGCGCCACGACGAGCTGCTGGAGCACGGCGACGAGCTGCGTCAGCGCTGCGAGGAGCGCTGCGTTCTGGTCGCCGCCCCCGCCCTGCACGGGGATCGCGCCGGCCGCAGCCTGCGAAGCACCCGAAGGAGTAGCGGCGCCGCCACCGACGGTGGTGCCAGCCGCAGCCTGCGTGCCACCAGCGGGCGTGCCCGGCGCGGAGCCGGGAATCGGCGGCGCGGTGGGCGGTGCGGAGGTTCCGGTGCTCGTGGTGCCCTGCGCAGGCGGCAGCGCGGGCGCTGCAGTAGTGCCAACAGTCATAGCCATGAAATTCGTCCCCCTGATTCCCTTCAGATGCCAAGGCCCACTCGCCTTCGACAGTCCCTCGAAGCCAGCGTGCAACGAATCGGGAGATCTGGCAAGGCCACGGCATGGCCCTCGTCGGGGCGTGGCTACTGCCGGCCACCACTCATGGCGCCGAGCTGGCCGGAGAGCCACTGGCCCTGCGACTGCAGCTTGCCGAGAGTCGACTCGAGCGAGGAAAACATGCGGTCGTAGTAGAGGCGCTTCCGCTCGAGGCGATCTTCGAAGCGATCGATACGCGACTGCAGATCCTTGATCTGCCGGCTCGCGCCCTGCAGGCCGGCATCCACGCGGCCACCGACGCGAAGCTCGGAAACCAGGTCGCTGATGCGGCGTGAGATGCCGTCGTCCTGCCTGCCGGGGCCGCCACCAACTTGGGTGAGCACCTTCTGGACCGCAGCGGGATCGGCCGCGAGCGCCGCGTCGAGCTTTGCCTCGTCGATGACGAGCCGGCCGCTCGTGTTCTGCGGGCTGTAGCCGGCGGACACGGCGCCGGTCGTGATGCCGAGGTCGTCGAGCGCGTTGAACGCGTCGGGAAGGCCGGAGACGGTGTCCGTGGCCCAGCGGCGGACATCGAACGCCACGCTCGACATGCCGTAGTCACGAGCCATCGGGGCCTTGAGGAAGTCCGCGATGTTCTTCGCGTTGACGATCTTCGTCTCGCTCGTCTTCGCGTTGACGAGGTCGATGACCGAGTTGTACTGGTCGACGAATTCCTTGAGCTTCTGCTTGATCGCCGCGGTGTCGCCCGTGCCGTTGGCGACCGTGAGGGTCACGGCGGCACTGGTCGTCGCAAGCAGGTCGAGGTCGACCCCGGTGATCACGTCGTTGATGTCCGTCGACGAGGATCGCGTGTACGCGGTGCCGTCGACGTCGAAGATCGAGTCCTGGCCGGCGACCGTCTCGGACATGCCGAGCGTCGTGGCGAGGCTGCCGGCGCTCGACACCGTGAACGAACTGGATGCGCCGGTGGCGTTCGAATCGATCTGCAGCTTGCCGGACACGACGCTCGCGGAGACGCCGATGCCGGCAGTGCCGTTGATGGCTGCGGCGATCGTCGCTTCGTCTGCACCCGCGGAGATCGCAATGTTCCAGGTGGTTGCCCCCTGCGTGATCGTCAGGGTGTCGGCCGCGCCACCACCGGTCGGGGGTGCGACGAACGTGCTCGAGGCACCGTCGGTTCCGTCGAAGATCGGCAGCGCAGCGCTTGCGCTGTTGGTCGCGGTGAACGACAGCGCGGTGATCTCGTTGGAGGCGCCGGGCGCGCTTTGGAGGCTCATCGTCCCGTCGCCGTTCACGGTGAACGTCGCTCCGGGAAAGTTCGATTCGGCCCACTGGGCCAGGTCGTCGAGCGTGCTGCCCGCGCCCACGGTGAAGTTTGCGCTGACGGGTGATCCGTTGACGCTTGCCGACATCGTGATCGTGGAACCTGCGTCGAGACCGAGCGACGTGCCGTCGACGTCGCGAAGGTTCGTCAGGAGCGTCGCGCTCGATGCGGGCGAGAAGGCACCGTCGTACCAGGAGCCGGTCTGTCGAGCACCGCCGGTTGCGGCAGTGACGGCGTTCGCGGCATTCCACCGCTCTGCCGCCGCGACCTGGGACACGTTGATCGCGTAGGTGCCGATCGCCGGGCTGCCGTTGGAGGTGCCCGTCAGCTTCGTTGGGTCGCTCGACGTGATGCCGGCAGCGCTCGTCCACGTGGCGGGATTGTTGAGGACGTTCGCTTTCGACTGCAGGCCGAGCAGGCGCGTGTTGAGATCGGCCCAGATGTTCTTGCGCTCGGTCCAGAGTGCCCTGTTCCACTCCGTCTTGACCTTGGGACGAGCCTCGATGCTCATCAGCTGGTCGATGATCGACCGCGTATCCAGGCCACTCGCGAGGCCACCGATGCTGAAACTCATGGGTCAGCCCTCCTGGCCTCGGGAGCGCCGTCGTCATGACGGCACGCGTTGAACATCGATCAGTCCCAAGCGGTATCGGCACAACTCCGTGAATCCATGAGGGGTCCGAGTGAAGCGCGCGAGCTGCAACGTGCCAGGTGACCCGTCAGGGGCTGCACTTGTGTCTATCTGCCACAAACGACGTCAAGACCGGTGACTGCGCAACCGATGCCCCGTACGGGGGATGCCTGCATCACCAACGTGCGCCATTCGGTCACAAGTGCATACCCCGCCTGATCGAGCCATGACCCACGCACGCAAATCCCTCAGACTGACCCGTTTCGCGGTTGCCTTCATCACGCTGGCGCTCGCGCTGTCCCTGCCCTCGGCGCATGCGATGCCGCCTGCACACGGCTTGTCGGCAGCCGATGCTGCCGATGCAGCTGACGTGCTCGAAGCCGCGACGAAGCGAGGCGTGGGCGACCTGCCCGCTTCGCCGTTCCTCAAGCAGACGCGCTGTGGCCTGGTCACTGGTGCCATCACACGCAACGCGCGAGCGCATCGGACTGCGCTGATCTCGCTCCGACGCGCTCGATTCGCGCGAGCCGGCACCCGAATCGTACGAGCCGGTGAGCAGCGCGTGCGGCGTGCTCGCGCCGGCCTGCGAATCGCGCAGGTCCGGAAGCGTCGCATCTGCTCGCCCGAAGCTGCCCGCACGATCCGGGATGTCGACGAAGGTACGACCCTTCGGGGCACGACGACGACCGAGCGCCCGCGCAGCGTCGTGTCGGGGAGGGCGATGGCCATCGCCCGGCCGATCGAGTTCGCCGACGTGCGAGCCAATCGGACGGCCCATTCGCCGTCGCGGTATCGCGACCTGCTGTTCGGCGAGAACTATCCCCACGGTGGCGGCAGCCTCGCGTCGTACTACGAAGACATGTCTTACGGTGCATTCACCGTTGACGGTGACGTTGCCGGATGGCGCCGCATGCCGAAGCGCCGCGCCGCATACGCCACCGACAACGGCGGGATGGGCGCATACCCGGGCAACTCGCAGCGACTGCTCGAGGACGCGGTGCGCGCCAACGACGCATCCATCAACTTCGCGAAGTACGACAACGACGGGCCCGACCGCAAGCCCAACTCGGGCGATGACGACGGCTTCGTCGACACCGTGTTCCTCGTCTACGCTGGTTCCTCCGCCGCGGAGAACGGCAACCTCGATGCGCTCTGGCCACATGCCTGGCAGCGCACCGTCGCGACCCGCGACCGATCAGCAAACGGCGGTTTCGTGAAGGTCGGGCGCTACGCCGCAGTACCTGAGCGCATGACGGAAGCGGGCCCCGACGGGGACCTGTTGACGGTGGGCGTCGTCGCCCACGAGTACGGGCACGTGCTGGGGCTTCCCGACCTCATCGACGGCGAGGGCGGGCACGCCGGCCCCGGCGACTGGGACCTGATGGCTACTGGCGTATGGGGATTCGAGCACTCGTCGCGACCGAGCGGCCTGTCGGCCTGGAGCCGAGCGCGACTGGGCTGGGTCACGCCGCAGCTGCTGGAAGGCGACCATGTGGCACATCGCCTCGAGCCCTCGTACGCGCAGCGCACGATCGTCAAGCTGCCGATCGCCGATACACCCCTGCATGAACACTTCCTCGTCGAGCGACGCACGCGCACCGGGTTCGATGCCGATGCGCCCGCCGACGGACTCCTCGTGTGGCACGTTGACGATTCGGTCGCAGCCGACGATGCGTCGCGACACCCACGCGTGGAACTCGTCGCCGCGGACGGCGCGGTCAACGGCGACTCGGGCGACCTGCTCGCCGGTGCCGACGCGCTGAGCGACTCGAGTACTCCGAATACACGGGCGCATGATGGTGACGCGAGCCTCGTCGCGATTCAGAACGTCCAGGCCGAGACCGTCGACCTGCATGCAGGGCGAGCGAGCCTCGCGCCTGTCATCGACGCCGCGATCGACGCGGCTGGACCGCAGGCCGCGCCGCCGACCGCGACGCTCAGCACGCCGGCGGACGGAGCGCGCGTGCGCGGGATCGTGACGATGACATGTGACGCGAACGGCGCGCCAAACATCAAGACCGTGCAGTTCCGACGCGCCAACATCAATCTGGCGTCGATCAACATCAATCCCAACGCCGCGACGGTGACGCAGACGTATGGCTGGGATTCGACTACTGTCGCGGACGGCGCCCAGGAGCTCAATTGCCGCGCGCGCAACACGTCCAACCAATGGAGTGCTGCATCGTCGATCACCGTGGTCGTCGACAACACGGTGCCGGCAGCACCGACGATCTCGACGCCCACCATCGGTGCGTGGGTGCGCGGCACGGTGACGTGGACCGCCACGGGCACCGACAACTACGGTGTCACCCGGTTCTCCTACCTCGTCGACGGCGTCGACAACTGGCAGGGCCCATGGGCAGAAATCAGCCCTGCGACCAACGGCATCGCGTGGGACACGACACTCGTCACCAACGGTGCGCATTCACTCACCGTGCGATCCGAGGACCTCGCCGGCAATCAGTCAGCGCTCTCCGGGGCAGTCGCGGTGAACGTCGACAATGCACTGCCGACCATGCCTGCGCCCGACGACGGCAGCGCGCTGCCCGACATCGATCTACAGGCATCGAGCACGACGCTCGACGCGAACTGGGCGGCCGGTAGCGACACCGATTCGGGCATCGCCGGCTACGACTGGCGTTTCTGCACGACGACCGCGTGTGGAACGATCGTCGCGTCGGGGAGCAGCGCCGGTCTCGTGGCGAGCGCCGGCGCGCTCACACTCGCGGACGGCAGCACGTACTACGCCTGCGTGCGACCGACCGACGTTGCCGGCAACCAGGGCGTCGAGCAGTGCTCGGACGGCGTGATGGTGGATTCGACGGCGCCGGTGATGACGTTGCCCGACGACGGTGCCGCCGCACCCGACGTCGACTGGCAGACGTCGACGTCGACGCTGGAAGCGACCTGGGCCGCAGCGAACGACGGCGCGGGCAGTGGCGTGGCCTCCTACGGTTGGCGCTTCTGCACGACGACCGCGTGCGGGACGATCCTGGCGTCGGGATCGGGGGCCGGCACGTCGGCGACGGCGAGCGCGCTGACGCTGACCGACGCCGCGACGTACTACGCGTGCGTGCAGGCGGTCGACCAGGCTTCGAACGCGAGCGGTTACGTGTGCTCCGACGGCATTACCGTGGACGTCACGGCGCCCCTCATGGGAACGCCCCTGGACGGCACCGCAGCGCCCGACGTCGCTGCGCAGTCGTCGACGTCGGTGCTCGACGCGAACTGGCCGGCAGCCGCCGACGGCGGCGGTTCGGGCGTGGTCGGTTACGACTGGCAGTTCTGCACGACGCCGGTGTGTGGCACCGTGCTCGTGTCCGGCAGCGGTGCCGGAACGTCGGCGACGGCGAGTGGCCTCACGCTGGTGACCGGCTCCACGTACTACGCCTGCGTGCGCGCCCGGGACGGGGTCGCACTTGTGAGCCCGTACGTGTGCAGTGATGGCGTGCTCGTGGACGACGGGCCGCCGACGATGTCGGTTCCGACCGATGGCGCGGTGGCGCCGGACATCGACTTCCAGACGTCGGCGACGGTCCTGGATGCCCTCTGGGGTGCGGCGAGCGACGGCGGCTCGGGCATTGCCGACTACGACTGGCGATTCTGCACGACGACCGCGTGCGGAACGATCGTTGCGTCCGGCAGCGGCACCGGGCTCTCGGCGAGCGCCACGGGGCTGACGCTCGCCGACGGCGTGACGTACTACGCATGCGTTCGCGCCAGCGACGTGGCCGGAAATTTGAGTGCGTACCAATGCTCGGACGGGGTCACCGTCGACCAGTCCGCTCCACTCGTCACCGCTCCGAACGACGGTGCCGCGGCACCCGACATCGACGCGCAGGCATCGACGACGACGCTCGACGCAAACTGGGTCGCCGCCGGCGACGGCACCGGTTCGGGCGTCGCCTCCTACGACTGGCGGTTCTGCACGACGACCGCGTGCGGCACGATCCTGGCCAGCGGCAGCGGCAGCGGCACCGCGACGAGCGCGAACGCCACCGGCCTCGCACTCACGATCGGCACCACCTACTACGCCTGCATCCGCGCGACCGACCAGCTCGGCGCGACGAGCGCGTGGGCGTGTTCAGATGGCGTGACGATCGATGGACCGCCGACCGTCACGATCGGCGCGCCCACGAGCGGTGCCACCGTGACCGGGACGGTGGCCGTGAACGCCACCGGCACCGATGTGGGCGGCATCACGTCATTCGAATTCCGCCTCGACGGGGTGCTGCAGGCGACCTTCGGGCCCCTCGTTGCCATGAGTCCACGATCCGTCACGTGGAACTGGGACACGTCGGCGGTCGCCGAGGGCAGTCACGTGATCGACGTCACTACCTACGACGACGGGGGCCTCACCGACACCGACACCATCACCGTGACCGTCGATCGCACGGCGCCCACCACCTCGCACGGCGGCATCGCAGCCGGATCGACGGTCAACGGAGTCATCAACCTCACCTCGTCGAGTACCGATGCAACCGGCATCGATCGCGTGGACTACTGGATCGACGGCGCCACGGCGATCTCCACACCAGCCGGTGGTGCAACGTCCTTCACCGACCCCGGCACGCCGTTCAACACCGCGATCCTACTCGACGGCAATCACGGCTACCGCGTGAAGACCTATGACACCGCAGGCAACGCAGCGACCAGCAATCCGACCACGCTGTTCATCGTGAACAACAACGCCGAGGGCGTGGCCCCGAGCGGCTCGATTGCGTCTCCGGCCGCGGGAGCGCTTCCGCCCTCTAACGTCACCCTCTCGGCGAACGTCGCCGACAACAACGTCATCGTGCGGGTGGAGTTCCTGCTCGACGGCGCCGCGATCGCGGGCGTGGCGCCGTTCGTGGCACCGCCAGGATTCAGCAACGGCGTCGCAACGCGAACCTGGAGCAACACCAGCGGCGTGGCGGCCGGCCCGCATACGATCTCCGCCCGGATCACCGACGCGAGCGGCAACCAGTTCACGACGCCGGTCGTGAACGTCACCAAGTAGCGCGCCTACTCGGCGTCGGCTGCCACGAGCACCAGCACGTCGCCGGCCGCGACGGCCTCGCCGGGCTGCACGCGTACCGTCTCGACCGTGCCCCCTGCCGACGACGCGATCTCGTTCTCCATCTTCATCGCCTCGAGGATGCACACGACCTCGCCGGCCTTGATGGTCTGGCCCGGCTGCACGAGTACCTGCAGGACGTTGCCCGGGATCGGCGCGACGACCTCGCCCGGAGCTCCGGCACCTCCGCCGCTGCGCGGGCGCACCGCCGGCGGCTCGGGGAGCGCTCGCGCCGGATCGTGGAGCTTGACGATCGAGCGACGACCGTCGACCTCCATGAGCAGTTCGGTGGGATGCGCGACAGGTGCCGGCGCGGCAGCGATGCCGCGTCCGACCGGCACGGGCAGCGCGTCGATCGCGGGGGCCGGATCGGCCACCAGCTCCCGGCACGTGCCGCCGTCGGAGAACTCCCCATCCGGGTCCATCGCGGCGCGGTGAAAGTCGATGAGCGTCTCGACGCCCTCGACACCGAACTCGTCCAGCGCGCGCCGCATGCGGCGAATCGCTGTGTCGCGATCCTCGCCCCACACCACGAGCTTGGCGAGCAGCGTGTCGTAGAAGGGGGTGACGACGCTGCCGGTCGCGAAGCCGGCATCCACGCGCACGCCGATCCCGCTCGGCTGTGACCAGCGCGTGATCGTGCCCGACGACGGTCGGAATCCTTCACGAGCGTCCTCGGCATTGATGCGGCACTCGAGCGCGTGACCGCGGAAGCGCACGTCCTCCTGCGTGATGCGCAGGGGGCGACCGGCCGCGACGTGGAGCTGCTCGGCGACGATGTCGATGCCGGTGATCTCCTCGGTCACGGTGTGCTCGACCTGCACGCGCGTGTTCATCTCCAGGAAGAACGGCTCGCCGTCGGGGCTCAGCAGGCACTCGATCGTGCCGGCATTGCGGTAGTTGACGGCGCGTGCGGCGCCGACCGCGATCGCGGCGAGCTTCTCGCGCAGGGCTGCGGCGAACTCAGGATCGGCGGCATGCGGGCCCGGCGCTTCTTCGATGAGCTTCTGGTGGCGGCGCTGCACGGAGCAGTCACGCTCGCCCAGGTGGATGACCGTGCCTTGTGCATCCGCGAGCAGCTGCACCTCGACGTGGCGCGGATCGTGCAGGTAGCGCTCCAGGTACACCGCGCCGTCGGAGAAATAGCGCTCGCCCTCGCGGCTCGCGCCCTCGTACGCGGCCTGCAGCTCGTCGGCGGTGAGCGCCACGCGAAAGCCCTTGCCACCGCCACCCGAGCGCGCCTTGACCGCGACCGGATACCCGACGTCCTCGGCCACGCGGCGCGCCTCGTCGAGCGACTCGAGCGGCTCGGTGGAGCCCGGCACGATCGGCACACCGGCTGCACGCATCAGCTCGCGCGACGCCGTCTTGGATCCCATCGCATCGATCGCGTCGGCGGTCGGGCCGACGAACACGATTCCTGCGCGCTCGCACGCGCGCGCGAAGTCCGCGTTCTCGGCCAGGAAGCCGTACCCCGGATGGATCGCGTCGGCGCCGGCGCGACGGGCGACCTCGAGGACCACGTCCTGGCGCAGATAGCTGTCGGCCGGCAGCTCGCCGCCGATCGCATACGCCTCGTCGGCATGTCGCACATGCAGCGAGTCGCGGTCCGCGTCCGAGTAGATCGCGACCGATGCGATACCCAGCTCGCGCAGCGTTCGGAAGATGCGAATCGCGATCTCGCCGCGGTTGGCGACGAGGACACGCTTGAAGGGCGGGATGGAGTAGTCGACGGTCATCGCGCGGAAGCCTATAGGCCGTCTCGCGTTCAGGGACTGGAATCCGACATCGGTGGAATGATCTGCGGCATGTCACGTACTCGCATTCGGCGCCTGCTCGTCGTCCTGGTTCCCATCGCCGTCGCGGTGCTCGTCGCGCCCGGAGGCTCGAACGCCGTCGCGGCCGAAGGGACGGGCGCAGGCTTCCGCGCGAGCGTCGACGTCAACGAACTGCATGCGACGATGCGCTCCGAGACGAGGTTCAGCGACCGCGAAGTGGTCGTCGTGCACTGGCGCGGTGATCGCCTGCGACGCATCAGCGCCTACGGAATGCCCGCCGAACGCTCGCTCACCGAGTATGCGCGCGGCACCACGGTCTTCTCGACCCTCGTTCGTGGCCAGGCCCGCCGAATCAGCACCGATCGCGGCATGTCGACCGCTCCGCCCGACGGATCGCCGCTCATGGACTGGGACCTCATGCGATTCGCGTGGCCGCTCGTCGCGCACGTCAGGCGAGGCGGCCCGCCCCTGGCCGAAGTCAGGGTGGGCACACGCGACCTGCTGCGCGCGACGACGCGCGTGAACGCCAACGAGTGTGCCGGACTCCGCGCGGGAACGCGCCGCGTGGACCTGGACGCGAGCACGCTCGTTCCGGTGCGCGTGATCGAACGCCGAGGAGGCCGGACGACCCTGGACCTGCGCGTCACCACGCGCGCGCGGCGAAGTGCCGACTTTGCACGAATCCCGACGACGGGACGCGGGTTCGCGCCGATCGACCACGGGTTCCGATACCGAACGCCAACCCAGGCGGCGTCGCTGGTGCCCTTCGACGTTGCGATGCCCGCCACGGTCCCCGATGGCTTCACGCTGTTTCGAACGGGCTCCGCGGCGCAGGGCCGAATGCTGGGTCCCGAAGGCTCGTTCGCACGAAGTCGCGGTGCATATTTCGCGACCTGGCGCCGGGGGCTCGAGGAGCTGCACCTGACCATTCGCGGCGCGCGCGGAACGCTGATCCGAGACTGGGATGCAAGCGATCCCTTCGGGGTGGAGTGCGGCTTCGCGGCCTCGAGCACGATCGGGGTTGGTTCGTCGACCGCTCGATATGCATATGGCGACGACGGCGCACCGCGACTGTGGTGGCGCAACGGCACGACCCTCTACACGCTGAGCGGTGCGTTCTCCGCCGAGCAGCTCGCGACGGTCGCGCGATCGCTCGTGACCGTCCGTGACTGACGCGTCGCGCGCCGCTACTCGCCGTGGCGTTCGCTACAGCGGGATGTTGCCGTGCTTGCGCACTGGACCGTCCTGGCGCTTGGAGCCGAGCGCATCCAGGGCGCCTGCGAGTGCCCGGCGCGTGTCGCGCGGGCGGATCACGTCGTCGACGTAGCCGCGCTCCGCAGCGACATAGGGATTGGCGAAGCGCACTCGATAATCAGCGATGAGCTCCGCGCGGCGAGCGTCGGCCGCAGCGTCGCCGTCACGCTCGGCAGTCTCGGCAAGCTCGCGGCGGAAGAGGATGTTGACCGCGCCCTCCGCACCCATCACGGCGATCTCGCTCGACGGCCAGGCCAGGTTGAAGTCGGCGCCGGTGTGCTTGGACGCCATCACGTCGTAGGCACCACCGTACGCCTTGCGCGTGATGACGGTGAGCTTCGGCACTGTCGCCTCGCAGTAGGCATACAGGAGCTTCGCGCCGTGGCGGATGATCCCGCCCCATTCCTGGCCGGTACCCGGCAGGAATCCCGGCACGTCCACGAACGTCACGACGGGCACGTTGAACGCGTCGCACGTGCGCACGAACCGGGCAGCCTTGGTCGACGAGTCGATGTCGAGCACGCCGGCGAGATGGGTCGGCTGGTTGGCGACGACACCCACGCTGCGTCCACCCAGGCGTGCGAACCCGCAGAGGATGTTCGTCGCCCAGCGATCGTGGATCTCGAAGAACGAGCCCTCGTCGAAGACCTCGCCGATCACGGTGTGCATGTCGTACGGCTTGTTGGAATGCTCCGGCACGAGCGTATCGAGCGTCGGACAGTCGCGATCGAGCGGGTCATGACTGGCGTGCAGCGGCGGCTGCTCGGTGTTGTTCTGCGGCAGGTACGACAGCCAGGTCCGCACGTCGGCAATCACGGACTGCTCGTCGGGGGCGACGACGTGCGCAACGCCGCTCTTGGCCGAGTGTGCGCTCGCGCCGCCGAGATCCTCCATCGACACTTCCTCGCCCGTGACGGTCTTGACCACGTCGGGTCCCGTCACGAACATGTGCGAGGTGCCTTCCACCATGAACACGGCGTCGGTCAGGGCAGGTGAGTACACGGCGCCGCCGGCGCAGGGACCGAGGATGAGCGACGCCTGCGGGATCACGCCCGAGCTGCGCACGTTCTCGAAGAAGATGTCGCAGTAGCCGGCAAGCGAGACGACGCCCTCCTGGATGCGGGCACCACCCGAATCGTTGAGCCCGACGAGTGGACAGCCGGACTGCGCCGCCAGACGCATCACCTTGACGATCTTCTCGGCGAACACCTCGCCGAGGGAGCCGCCGAACACCGTGAAGTCCTGGCTGAACACGAACACGCGTCGACCGTTGACCAGCCCATGGCCGGTGACCACGCCGTCGCCATACGGTCGGTCGTCCTCAAGTCCGAATCCGTGTGCGCGATGTCGCGCGAACCGGTCCAGCTCGACGAACGTGCCCGGATCGAGCAGCAGGTCGATTCGTTCGCGGGCAAGCAGTTTGCCGCGATCGTGCTGGCGCTGCACGGAACGTTCGGATCCCGCGTGCAGCGCGAGCTCCGAACGGCGCTCGAGCTCGTCGAGGGGGGTGGCGGATGCAGGCGCGTCGGTCGGAGTCATGCCGCGGATCCTATTGTGAAGCGCCACGCACGTTCGAGTTTCACGCGAACCGGTAGATTCCCGGGACCGATGCTGATCATCTGCGACTTCGACGGGACCGTGACGGCCCGGGACACCAACTCTGCCCTTGCGCGACGATTCGCGCCGGACGCGTTCGCGCGGGTGGAGGGCCTGCTCGCCTCGCGAGCGATGACGCTCCGAGAGGTGCTGTCGACCGAATTCGCCGGATTCGGCGTCGGACTCGACGCCGTGCTCGACGAAGCCCTGCGCATCCCGTTCCGGGCGGGATTCACGGAACTCCTCGACGCCGCGGAACAGGCAGAGGCCCGAGTCATGCTGCTCTCGAGCGGGTTTCGAGAGATCATCGAACCGATGCTCGAACGCGATGGGCTCCGCGACCGCGTGCAGCTCGTCGCCAACAGCATCGAATTCGGCGGGCGCGGCGGACACATCACGTGGCGCGAGCTGCCGACCTGCGACCTGTGCGACGAGCCCTGCAAACGCCACGACGTCGCGCGACTGCGACAGGCGCATGCGCCAGACGGACAGGTCGTCGCGTTCGTCGGTGACGGATTCAGCGATCGCTGCGGCGCGGAGACGGCCGACCGCGTGTTCGCACGCGACAGCCTGGCGCGCTACCTCGACGAGCGCGACCTGCCGTACGAGCCGTGGGACGACTTCGGTGACGTCGCGCGCGCGCTCGGGCTACAGGTGGCGTCATGACTCCGGTCGCGGAACAGCCGCGCGATCGCAACGTCGTGCATGGCCGTGCGTTCGCACGGACCGCTCCGGACGGGCGCATCGATGGCTCGGGCGATCGCGGCATCTACGCCGGCGACCTGCGACTGCTGCGTCGCGTCGAGGCATTCCGAGCCGAGCAGGAGGCAGCGGTCGCGAGCACCGTCGCGATCGGCGACGGCGGGTGCGCCGTGCGCTTCGACCTGCAGGCGGTCGCTCCGGGCACGAGCGTGCTGCTCGTCGCCGAGCTCGACGGCACCGACCTGTTCGAAGTGCGCAACGGCCTGCTCGAGTCGCCGGGCGACGACCCTGACCACGGCCTCGGCCTCGGCCTCGGCTCTGCGCGACCCGACGCACGCGTTCGCCTGTCCGTCGACGTCGATGGCGCGGACGTGACCGATCGAGACGGCGTCGCGCTGTCCGAGGTGCCGATCCGCGCCGACGGCACGCCTCGAACGGCGTCATGGAAGTGGACGGTGTCGCACGACGAGACCGAGCCGGTCGACGTTCGGGTCGAGCTGCGCTTGTCCTGGGCACTCAGCACCGACGATCAGCCCCCCATCCCCGCATCCTTCGCCGACCTCGAACGCGATCGTCGCCGCGCGATCGAACCGTGGATCGCGGATCGGCCCCAGCCGGGGGGAGTCGACGATGTCGCCCGCATCCTGCGCGCCTCGCTCGAGGACATCGCGTCCCTGCGAATCGGCGTGCCTGACGGAACGCTGCTCGCAGCCGGCGTCCCGTGGTTTCTCACCGTCTTCGGGCGCGACTCCCTGCTGTCGGCGTGGATGATGCTGCCGGTCGACCCCGGCCTGTCCGTCGCGACGCTCCGACACCTCGCGCGCCACCAGAGCACCACCTACGACCTCGCCACGGACGCCGAGCCAGGCAAGATCCAGCACGAGGAGCGCAGCGGCGTCGCGGCACAGCGATGGTACGAGCGCTACTACGGCTCGGTTGATTCGACTCCGTTGTTCGTGATGCTGGCAGCCGAGCACGCTCGCTGGACCGGCGACGACACGACCGTCCGCGAGCTCGAGACGCAGCTGCGCGCGGCCGTTGGCTGGATCCTCGCGCGCGTGGAGGATGACGAGCTCGGACTCGTCGGGTTCTGGCGTCGCGGCGAGCGAGGGCTGGAGATCCAGAGCTGGAAGGACTCCCACGATTCCCAGCGTGACCATGCGGGTCGCGTCGCGACGGGGCTGATTCGACCGATCGAGGCCCAGGGATACGCAGTCGCCGCGCTGCGAGGTGCCGCACGCATCGCTGCGAGCGCGTGGCAGGACGAGGTCGTCGCATCCGAGTGGGCGGCCGCCGCCCGCGTCCTTGAGCGTCGACTGGTCGAACGCGCGTTCGTCGAGCTGCCACCGGCGGTGCTCGTCGACGAGGACGATCCGCGCCGTGGTGGGTTCCTCGCGCAGGGAATCGACTCGGCCGGGCACGCGATCGACTCGCTGTGTTCGAACTCCGGTCACCTGCTGTGGACCGAATCGATCGCCGATCCCTCGATCCGATCACGCGTCGTTGCGCAGCTGACGAGCGACGCGCTCGACTCCGGCTGGGGCATCCGCACGATGTCGACTCTGGATGCCGGCTACGACCCTGCGAGCTATCACTGCGGCAGCGTCTGGCCGCACGACGCCGCGATCTGCATCGCCGGCGTCGCGCGCTACGACCGCGAGAGCGCCGCGCGGCTTGCCCGCAACCTGTTCGACGCCGCGATGGCACAGGACGGTCGCCTGCCCGAACTGTTCTCGGGTGCTCCCCGCTCGGCGGACCATCCAGCACCGGAGATCATCCACACGTCGTGCAGCCCCCAGGCGTGGTCGGCGGCCGCGCCGGTGCTGGTGCTGCGCGCGCTGCTCGGACTCGAACCCGACGTGAAGGGCAACGAGCTCGTGTCCACGGCGCTGGAAGCTCCGGCCTGGCTGGCGGGGTTCCGCTGGCGAGGCGTGCGCGCGCTCGGTACGAAGTGGGACGTCGAAGTCGGTCGCGACGGGCTCATCGAGATCATCCACGTCGCGAGCTGACCAGCTCGCGGCACCGCGCGCGTCACCGCATCCCCACCAGGTGGGGATCACGTGACACGGGCGAGTTCACGCACGCCGAAGCGAGGACCTGCCCAGGTTCCATCCGCTGACGATCGCCCAGATTGCTTCCAGCGCGAAGAAACCCCACTGGCGCAGGAAGAACGCGTCGACGGCGAGGAGCGTCGCACCGACCACGTTGGCGAGCAGGTAGAGGACGGATTCCGGCTGTGTGCGGCGCATGGCGACGGCGCAGAACGCGCCGAGCACGAGCGCGGATCCGATCAGCTGAAACAGCATGGCGAGGCACCTGGATGTTCGCCGTCGTCACACCGGGTACGGCTGCCTCGTCCGGGACGCTGGACATCGCAACGTCGCCCTCAGGCTAGCACCGCTTCCGGCCGATACGGGGTGCATGCCTTCGCAGCTCTCCCTGTTCGCTGCCGACCGGTACCACGATCCGCGAGTCGCTGCGGATCGTACGCGTGCCCGTGCCATCGCGATGCTGCGTCAGTCGAACGTGCCCCACTCGGCGCGCAGCACGTCGCAGATCTCGCCGACCGTCACGCCGATCCGAAGCGCCTCACGCATCGATGGCAGCAGGTTGTCCGACGAGCGCGCAACGTCGAGCACGTTCGACAGCGCCGCGTCGCAGGCCGCCTGATCACGAGCCACACGCCAGGCAGCGAGGCGCTCGACCTGACCGCGTTCGATCGTCTCGTCGAGGCGGTGCAGTTCCGGTTCGACCTCCTCGTCGTCGACGTACGCATTCTGGCCGACGATGACGGTCTCGCCTGACTCGATCGCCTGCTGGAACGCGTAGGCGGAATCCTCGATCTGCTGCTTGGTCCAGCCGTTCTCGGCGCACGCGACCGCGCCGCCCTGATCGCGAATCTCCGCGAGCAGCGCCTCTGCACGCGCCAGCAGTTCGGAGGTGAGCGCCTCGACGTAGTACGACCCCGCGAACGGGTCGGCCGTCGCCGTGATGCCGCTCTCTTCCTGCAGCACCTGCTGTGTGCGCAGCGCGATCTGGGCGGAGCGCTCGGTCGGCAGCGCAAGGGCTTCGTCGAACCCGTTCGTGTGGATTGACTGCGCGCCACCGCCGGCCGCGCTGAATGCCTGCAGCGCAACGCGGACGATGTTGTTTTCGGGCTGCTGCGCCGTCAGCGTCGATCCGCCCGTCTGCGCGTGGAAGCGCAGCGCCATCGACTTCGGATTCTTCGCGCCGAACGAGTCCCGCATGATGCGTGCCCAGAGTTCGCGCGCTGCGCGGAACTTGGCGACTTCCTGGAAGACGTCGTTGTGCGCGTTGAAGAAGAACGACAGGCGCGGCGCGAACTCGTCGACGCCGAGCCCGGCGGCGAGCGCCGCCTCGACGTATGCGACGCCGTGCGCGAGCGTGAACGCGATCTCCTGGACGGCGTTGGAGCCGGCCTCGCGGATGTGGTACCCGCTGATCGAGATCGTGTTGAATCGGGGCGCGTTCGCCGCACACCACGCGAACGTGTCCACGGTCAGGCGCATCGAGGGGCGGGGCGGGAAAATGTAGTTGCCGCGCGCCACGTACTCCTTGAGGATGTCGTTCTGGATCGTGCCGCGAATGGAGCCGGCGGGCGCGCCCTGCTCCTCGGCCACGAGGTCGTACAGGAGCAGCAGCATCGACGCCGGCGCGTTGATGGTCATCGACGTCGACACGTCCGCGAGCGGGATCGAGTCGAACAGCCGACGCATGTCGCCCAGGTGGTCCACCGCGACGCCGGTCCGGCCGACCTCGCCGAGCGACCTGGGATCGTCGGAGTCGAGCCCGAGCTGCGTCGGCAGGTCGAACGCCGTCGACAGGCCCGTCTGCCCACGTGAGAGCAGGTAGCGAAAGCGCTCGTTCGTCGCCTCGGCGGTCGCGAAACCGGCGTACTGGCGCATCGTCCACGGACGCACGCGATACATGCCGGCATACGGGCCGCGGGCATACGGGAACGTGCCAGGCGGCGTCAGCCGCTCGTCGAGCCCTGCCGGAAGGTCGTCCGGGCCATAGAGCGGTGCGACCGGAATTCCGGATTCGGTCGTGCGGGCGGCGATGTCGGACGTGGGAGCACTCATGTGCCGGAGCCTACCCGCGCGCTCACGTGGACCGTCGAGAATGCCGATGACGACGCGTGCGCGCAACGCAGACAACCGTGACGCTCGTCGTCACCGCCGCCGTGGCGGCGGGCATGCTGTCGTTCCTGGTCGCGACACCCGACCAGGGTGAACGCATCGCCGCGGACGAGGTCGGCTTCGCGCTGCTCGACACCGACCACGTGTTCGGCGCGATGGGACATGCCGCCGAGCACCATCGAGCGGCACACTCGGCATCGGTCGGCGCGCAGGCCGCGACCCTGAGCTCGCGCCGCTGGCTCGCCGCGCTCCCGGGATCCGGAGCTCGACGCGCGACGATCCCCGCGAACGTGAAGACGGGGGTCGGGAAGGCTGCGCCGCATCGTCGCGTGGCGGCGTTCGTGCGCTGGGCCGACGACCTGCCCGCGCAGCGCTGGCGCGTCACCACGAGCGCACCAGTCCCGGTGGCGGGCGCCGAACGGACATGGACGGTCGCAGCGGAGCTCCAGGTCGACGTCGCGCAGGCGACGACCCGTACGCGGCGGCAGGTCGTGCCGCTCGAGCTCGAGCTGCGCGGCAGCGTTGCGGAGGTCAAGGGCGCACCACGCAGCTGGGTCGTGCAGGACGTGATCGTCGGCGCGAGCCCGGGATGGCTTCGTGCGTACCGTGATCCGGTCGTCGTGGGAAGCGAGATCGTCGACGTGATCGCACCGGTCTCCGCTCGCGCCGTCGCGGCGGATGCCGCGGACGCCGCCACCGCCACGCTCGCACCGGTCACCACTCGCTATGCGAGCCGAGGTCGAGTCGCGACGCTCGCGATCTGGATGGTCGATCGCCAGTCGATGGCGCGAGCGGTGACTCGGCGAGTCGTGCCGGCAGACGTGCGCGACGCTGCCGCAGACGCACCGCACGCACTGGCGTGGGCAGACGATCGCGGCGACATCGTCGTGGACCTGTCGCGGTTCCAGCAGACCAGCGCCGACGCGCGTGGCGCTGCCATCCGACATGCCGTCGCGCACGTCGCGACACGAGGCGTGACGTCGCGCGCGCCCGCGATCCTCGCCGAGGGCATCGCCCTGGCGGAAGCGCGCCGTGCGAACCGCAGCATCGTCATCACGAGCGACGAGCTGGTGTCGCTCGATGCCGCGTTCACGACGCGCACGAGCGGTATCGCCGACCTGTTGGAGGCTGCACCCGTCACCCGGCTGGACGGTGCGTCGCAGGAGCTCGTCGCCGCTGCGACGGTGGCGTGGCTGCTCGAAGCGCGCGGGGTGCCGCGCGTGCAGGCGCTGCTCGACGCGATCGAGCGCGGCACGCCGCCGGCGACGGCGTTGCGACGCACGGTCGGGCTTGCACCGCGCGGCGTGGAGGTGCAGGTGGGCGGCTGGGTCCGGAGCCAGCTTCCGACGAAGGTGCCGACCGCGCTGCCCGAAACCGCCGTGGAGGAGACGACGCCGTGACCGACCTCGACACCACATCCCACACCGTCCCCGTCCAGGCGGACGTTCCCACAGCCGTCACGCTCGACGACGCGACGCTGCGCCGCGTGTTCGCCGACGCCCCGGCCGATCTCGTCGTCCCCAAGGATGTCGGCAGCCTCTTCACGGCTCGGATTCGCACGATGGGTGGCTCCGGCCGCAGCCCGCTGCTCGCGGTGTGGATCGGTGCCTTGTTCGGAGGGGTGCTCGTGGGGTTGGTGTTCCAGCAGCCGCTCGGATGGCTGCTCGCGTCGATCGCCATCGTCGTCGCCATCGTCGCCGGCCTGTGGGTGCATGGCAAGGCCGCAGACGACTTCTTCGATCGGTATGCCGCCGCGCGCGGTCTCACGCACATCGAGAACGCGTACGTGTCGGCGAGCGTACCGCTCTTCAACCGAGGCGACGAACGTTCGTGGCCGCGCGTGCTCGAAGGCGCGATCGCCGGCCAGCACGCAAAGGTCGCCCAGTACACGTATACGGACATCTCCTACGACGACGAGGGTCGGCGCCAGAAGACCAACTTCCACTTCACCACGGTGTGCCTGCGACTGCCGGATGCGGTTGCCGCGCGCTTCGCCGGGGTCTACCTGTCTCCGAAGAAGTTCGGGTTCGGGGCGATCCAGGACAAGCTCGCACACGACCGCAAGGTCGAACTCGAAAGCGCGGATTTCGCCAGGCGCTACACGCTCCGCGTCGTGGACTCCCAGGACGACATCGCGCTGTACGAGCTGTTTTCAACCTCCTTCGTGCACACGCTCTCGACCAGTCTCACGGCGTTCTGGGAGCAGCGCGGACACGACCTGGTCGTCTGGCACAAGGGTCATGAATCCGAGGCAGCCGACCTGGATCGCATGTGTCTGGAGGCGTGGCACGTGCTGCACCGGTACCTCGAGGAACATCGCTGAGCAATTCGCGTGCGTAGACAGCGGCGCAGGTGGGGATACGCACGACGACCCAGCGCCACCACGTCCCCGCCACGGAGGATTCCATGGGAATCGGTTTGATCATCGTCCTCGTCGTCGTCGCCCTCATCGTCCTGTGGGCGGTGGCGACCTACAACGGGCTCGTGTCCCGGCGTGCGCGCGTCGACGAGTCCTGGAGCGGCATCGACGTGCAGCTCAAGCGACGTCACGACCTGATCCCCAACCTCGTGGAGACGGTCAAGGGCTATGCATCGCACGAGAAGCAGACGCTCGAGAACGTCATCAAGGCCCGAAACACCGCCGTGTCCGCCCAGGACGCAGGCGATCCGGCTGCCCTCGGCGCTGCCGAAGGCATCCTCACCGGTGCGCTGCGACAGGTGTTCGCGCTCAGCGAGGCGTACCCGGACCTGAAGGCGAACACGAACTTCCTCGATCTGCAGGCGCAGCTGGCCGACACCGAGGACAAGATCAGCGCGTCGCGCCGCATCTACAACGGCAACGTGCGCGACTACAACACGAAGATCCAGCAGGTGCCTGCGAACATCATCGCCGGCATCGGCAACTTCACCGTCCGCGAGTTCTTCGAGATCGAGGAGCCGAGCGAGCGCGCAGCGCCGAGCGTCAGCTTCTCCTGACCCGCACGATCCAGGGAGCACCGCGATGACGACGCCGCACCATGCCGGCCAGGATCCGCTCGCGCCGGAGCTTCGCGCGAGCCGTATCGCATCGTGGGGGCCAGTACCCGAACGCGCCGCGCACCTGGCGCACCGGCTCGTCGACCGGTTCCAGCACGTCACGGGCACGCGGCCGGAGCCGACGCTGCGCCCGTTCGCGGACGCGCAGCGCTCGCAGCCGAAGATTCCCGGAACCCGTCTGGCAGCGTCGGACGTGGATGCGCTCGCCCGCATCGCGCCGGTACACACCGACGACGACGCGCGGCGCGCGTACTCGCTCGGCAAGTCGTACCCCGACCTGTTCGCCGCGCGCGGAGCGCAGCTCGATCGCGCGTGTGACGCGGTGGTTCGGCCGCGCACGGAGGAGGAGCTCGAACGCGCGCTCGCATGGTGCGTCGAGCAGGACGTGGCGGTCGTGCCGGTCGGTGGCGGCACCACGGTGACCGGTGGCATCGAGCCGATCGGACGCACGTCGGAGCAGCCCGTCGTCGCGCTCGACACGACCGCGCTGTCGACGTGCCTGGACATCGACCACGTCAGTGGCGTGGCGACGTTCCAGGCTGGCGTTCGCGGCCCGGACCTCGAACGCGCGCTCGCATCGTTCGGACTGACCCTGGGGCACGTTCCGCAGTCGTTCGAGTACTCGACGCTCGGTGGATGGATCGCAACGCGCTCGGCCGGGCAGCAGTCGCTGCGCTACGGCAAGATGGAAGCGATGACCGCAGCGCTGCGCGTGGTGACGCCGGAGGGCGAGCTGGACGTCGACCACCTGCCGGCGCATGGCGCGGGCAGCGACCTGCGCGAGCTCGTGCTCGGATCCGAAGGCACGATCGGCATCGTCACGCGCGCGACGATGCGCGTGCGACGACGCCCGGAAGCGATCCGCTTCGCGGCGTACCTGTTCGGATCGTTCGAGGAGGCGCGCGAAGCGGCACGCCACCTCGTGCAGCGCGGCGACATCCGTCCGGCGATGGTGCGCGTGAGCGACTCGGCGGAGACGGCGTTCAACGTCGGCGCAAGCGTGCCGCGAATGCTGGGCGGGTCGCTCGGACGCGGCATGGCGCGCATGCTCGGTGCACGCGACGGCGCGATGGTCATCGTGCTGTGCACGGGCTCGCGCGGCGACGCGCGGGCGACGGAGCTGCTTGTCGATCGGCACATGCACGCATGCCGGGGGCGCGCACTCGGTCCGATGCCGGCACGCGCGTGGTACCACGGACGATTCCGCCAGCCCTACGCGCGCGACGTGATGATGGACCGCGGCCTGCTCGTCGACACGCTGGAGACGAGCGTCGCGTGGTCACGCCTGCCGACGCTGCACCACGAGGTGCGAACCGCCCTCGAGGACGCCTTCGGCGAGGGACGCTGCATCGTCGGGTCACACCTGTCGCACCTGTACCACGACGGTGCGAGCGCGTACTTCACGTTCCTGGCCGCACCCCAGCCCGGCCGCGAGCTGGAGCAGTGGCGCGCCGCCAAGCGCGCGGTGCACGCGGCGATCATTCGCAGCGGCGGATCGGCAAGTCACCAGCACGGTGTCGGCACGATGCACGCCGATCTCTACGAGGGGCTCGTGTCGCGCGTGGGAGCCGAGGCGCTGCGCGCGGTGCGGCGACGTCTCGATCCACACGGCCTGCTCAATCCCGGCAAGCTGCTGGAGCACCCGAGCGACGGTCAGACGTCGATCAACGCGGTTCGCGCACCTGGTGCGTCGGCGAGCGATGCGAGCGCGACGTCGGAGCGCGACCGCACGTGAGCGGGGCTTCCAGGCGGCGACCCAAGGGCGCCGATACGGACGTGGAATCGACGCCGCCCGCGAAGATCCGCGCGGACGGGCTCACCTACAGTCGTGCCGCCGCCCGCAAGCACCTGCGTGCGACGAGCCCCGAGATGGACGCGCTCATCGCCGCCGCCGGGAAGTTCGACGTGCGCCCCGAGCAGGACCTGTACCCGTATCCGTACCTGCTGCGCTCGATCGTGTACCAGCAGCTCAACGGCACCGCCGCGGCGACGATCCTCGGCCGAGTGCTCGACCTGTTCGGCGGCGAGGTGCCGCCACCCGAGGTGCTCGTCGACGCGGACGTCGACGCGCTGCGCTCGGCTGGGTTGTCGGCGGCGAAGGCCGCCTCGATTCAGGATCTCGCGCGCCATGCCGCGGCCGGCGAGCTGCCCACGCACGACGAGGTGCCCACGCTCAGCGACCTGGAGCTCGTCGACCGCCTGACCGTCGTGCGCGGCATCGGGCCATGGACCGTGCACATGCTGCTCATGTTCCGCCTCGGCCGCCCGGACGTGCTGCCGACCGGCGACTTCGGCGTGCGCGAAGGCTGGCGCATGCTGCACGGCCTCGAGCGGCAGCCGACGCCGACCGAGTTTCGTGCGGCGACCGAGGCGTGGCGCCCGTATCGCAGCGTCGGGTCGTGGTACATGTGGCGCGCCGTCGACCTGCACCGCGACGGTCGCCCGATCCTGCTGCCGCGGTGACGAGCCCCACGTTGGTGACAGTGAGAACGTGCGTGGAGCACGCGGACCTGGGAGTCAGCCGATGCGCGACGGATCGCGCAGCAGTGCGGTGAGCTCGCTGCGGGTGCTCGCGCGCAGCGGTGCGGTCGGCGCGTCGAGCACGAGCGCGCGGCCGTCGGCCAGCGCTCGCAGGACGGCACCCTCGAGCGCCTGCTCCCCGGCGGGAGACGACGCGCCTCGCCGGGCATGGTCGAGCGCCATCCCGATCCCGAGCTCGTTGTTGTGCAGGTCCATCCGCTCGCTCGAGATGCGATGGGCACTGCCGAGCGGCAGGCTGCTGTCACGTTCGTGTGCCTGTCCAAGCCGACGCATGAAGCGTGCGGCGATCGACGGCTGCGTGCCGCGCTGCACGAGCCGATCGACGACGAGCGCACTCGTGCCGGCGTGGCGCATCGAATCGGTGATGTCGTCGACCTGCTGGCGCAGGAACAGTACGTTCTGGCGTGCGATCCCGTCGCGATAGGCACCGACGGCAGTGCGGAGCCGGCCCGGATGGGGGAGCTCCGAGACCGCGAAGCGGATCACGTTGCGGTTGTCGCGCAAGCGCTCGACGATCCCGCCGCCGCGCAGCGTTCGAAGCCCGTCGCCGACGAGCGCGCGTATGCCACCTGCCTGTGCGGAACCGACCGACACGACTGCGTCTTCCCCGAGGTACGGACGCGCGCCCCGCGCGCCACCTGCCCGTCTATCGGGAATCGGCGCCCGTCCCGATCCGATCGGCGCGCAGCTCCGGCGGGATGCGGTCGTCGCCCGCGAACACCAGGTCGGCGACGAGACCACCGCCGACGAACCCGAGCACGTTGCCGGCGCCGCCCCAGCCGCCGCACGTCACAACGCGTGGACGGCCCGCGAGCGGGCCGAGCAGCGGAAATCCGTCCGGCGTCTGGCTCAGCACGCCGGCCCACCGCGCGACGACGATCGGTTCCACGCCGAGCACGCGCCGCACCCACGCCTCGAGCCAGCGCTGGTCGCGGTCGACGGGCGCCTCTTCCCAGTGGCGCAGCAGCTCGACATCTTCGAGTTCCTCGCCGCCGACGATGAGCGTGCCGTCGGACGTCTGCTGGGCATAGTCCCAGCCACGCCGCGACCACGTCACGTGCGGCAGCACGCGCGCGACCTCACCCGAGCCGTCGCGCGGAGCGGACGCCGCAAGCACCTGGCTGCGATACGGCAGCACGATCCCCGCGAGCTCCGGCAGCAGGCCCGACAGCCATGCCTCGGTGGCGACGACCGCGTGGCCGGCGCGCACGACGTGTCCGTCGGTCGTGCGGACCTCCACGCCGTCGGCATCGTCGTCGATCGACACGACCGCCGACCGTTCGTGGATCGTCGCGCCCTCGTCGCGGGCGGCGGCAGCCAGCGCGCGCACCCATCCGGCAGGCACGGAGCGCGCGTCATCGGGAAAACGCAGGCCGCCCAGGAAATGCCCGGCGAGCGGCTCCGGGAGGGCTTCGGCCGTGAGCCGTTCGACGCGAACGCCCGGCATGCGTTCGAGCAGCGAGGCCTCGGCATCGAGGTCCTCGAGCTCGGCGGCGTCGACGGCCAGGCGCAGGGAGCCGGTGCGCGTCGCGAATGCGCCGGCTCCGATCGACGCCGCGACCTGAAGCAGTCGATCGCGACCGTCGACCGTGATCGAAAACAGCTCCGCTGCCCGATCCACGCCGACGAGCTCGGCAAGCGCGACGGGACGATGTGCCATGCCGGCGAGCAGGAACCCGCCATTTCGACCCGACGCACCGCTTGCCACGTCGCGAGCTTCGAGGATCGTCACGCGCGCGCCCGCGCGCGCGAGATGCCATGCAGTCGAGCAGCCGGAGATGCCGGCACCGATCACGACGACATCCGTCTGCGAGTCTGCGGTCAGGGGCGCGAAGCCGGGGGAGGGCCACTGCTGCTGCCACCACGATTCGGTCGCGGCGCGTGCTGGCTGGACGGGAGCGTGAAGCGGGGCCGGCATGCCCGAATCATTGCAGGGTCGTGAGCCAGCGGCGCCAGGGAATGCCGACGGGATCTCGACGATCGGTCGGCTGGATCGTCGAATGGCGCGTGACCGCCTCCACGGCACCCGCGATCGTCGCTCGGAGCCGTCGCTTCATGCCGGTACCGTTCCCGAACGAGTTCTGGTGCATCACGACCCGTCATTTACACTCCGCAGATGCAGTTCGTCTCCCAGCAGCTGTCGCCGCTCGCGCGACGCATCCACATCGCTCGTCCCGATTCCGACGGTCCACGGCTTCCCGACCCGGCGCTCGGCGACTGGGGGCGCGCGCAGCTCGCTGCCGAACCACGCACACCAAGCGACTCGCTCGCAGCGGCGCTTGACGGCCTGGACGTTCCGATCACCGAGCTCGGCTACGACGTCGACGGTCACGTGCGTCTTCGTGTCGCGCTGGGCGAGTCCGAGCACCTGTGGGGAGCGTATGACTCCGATGCCGTCGGCTTCGACCGACGCGGCGAGCATGTCCACCTGGTCAACGAGATCCACCCGCGCAACCAGCACTTCATGGCTGGTGACTGCGAGTTCTGCAACTCGCGGGAAGTTCGCGACCCCGCACTGGAGATCGGAGGCCTCGGCTCCAACTACGGCGAACTGCTGCTGCCGTTCGTGATCTCCAGCAGCGGCTGGGCACTGTACGTGTCCAACGCGCACGATCGCGCCGTGCTCGACCTGGGCTGTCGTGACGCGAACGAGCTGGCCTACGACGCGCCGGGTGGCGACGCCGACGTCTACGTGTTCGGCCCCGCAGACCCGGCAACGCTGACCGCGGAGTTCGTGCGATTGACCGGGCAGCAGCCGCTGCCGCCGGCGTGGACGCTCGGCTTCCTGCAGAGCCGCTTCGGCTACGAGAGCTTCGACCACGTCCATTCGACGCTCGAGCGCTTCGAGGCGGAGCAGTTGCCGGTGCACGGCCTGATCTTCGACGTGCAGTGGCTCGAGGACCATGTGAACCTGCGCTGGAACCCCGTGCACTTCCCGGATCCGGCGGCAAACCTGCGACGGATCGCCGAGCGAGGCGTGCGCTCGATCGTCATCACCGAGCCGGGAACGCGGGCGGGGGCGTCCAACCACGAGAGCGGCGTCGAGCGCGGTGCGTTCGCGATCGACGCGGACGGCCAGGAGTTCGACTCGCAGCAGTGGTATGCGCAGCGAGGCATCGAGGGCTACCGCGACATCGAGCCGTCGACCGGTGCCCTCGTCAACGTGTTTCGTGAGGACGCCGCCGACTGGTGGTACGACCAGCACGTCCCGCTGCTCGAGCAGGGCGTCGATGCGTGGTGGCTCGACCTCAACGAGCCCGAGGACGTCACCGCCGACGTGCGGTTCCCGAACACCGACTGGCCCGCGCCGCGTGAGGTGCTCGACGGTGTGGAGTCGCGAAACCTGTACGCGATCGCGCAGCAGCGCCTGTTCGCGCGACGAGACCGTGCCACCACCACGCGACGACCGTTCGTGCTGACCCGGTCCGGCAGCGCGGGCAGCCAACGCTACGGGGCCGCTCCCTGGACTGGGGACGTGGGCGCATCCTGGGCCGACCTTCGCGTGCAGCCGCGACTGACGCTGCTCGCGGGCATGTGCGGCATCGCGCTGCACGGCTCCGACATCGGTGGGTTCAACGGCGATCCCGGACCCGAGCTGTTCACGCGCTGGATGCAGCTCGGCGCCGTCTCGCCGATCTTCCGCGCGCACGGCTACATGGCAGACCGAGAACCATGGTCACAGGGAGCCGACGCGCTCGAGGCGATCCGCCCGTCGCTGCTGCTGCGCGCGCAGCTGCTGCCGACGATCGCGAGCTGGACGTGGCATGCACTCCGCGCCGGCCAGCCACTCGCGCGCCCGATGCTGTTCGGCCCGCTCGGCACCGAGCCGGGATCCGACGACGCGCACGCCTACGCGTCCGACGAGCGATTCACGGACGTCGACGACCAGTACTTCTTCGGCGAGCTGCTCGTGGCACCCGTGCTCGAACAGGGCGCGACGAGCCGCACGGTCCTGCTGCCTGCGGGCGAATGGGTCGACCCGTGGACCGGCGCGATGCACGAGGGTGGGGGAACGATCGACGTGCCGGTCGAGCTCGACACGCTGCCGCTGTTCCTGCCGCGCTCGACGGTGCTGGTGGCCGATCCCGCGCCACTCGCGGGTCGCGGACACGCGTGGCCGCCTCCGGAACTGGAGGCATGGTCCTGGGCCGCGGACGAGGAGACCGCCGAGACGCGCTTGTACCTGGACGACGGCATCACGCGCATGCACGAACAGGGCGCGTACTGCCTGCAGCGGATCTCGGTACAGGCCGGTCACGTCGCCGCCGAGCGACTGGGCGGCTCCTGGCCAGCGAGTCGCATTCGGCACGCCACGCCGTCGCCCGGGGTCGTGCGGTCGGTCGTTTCGTCCTAGGCCACGACCTGGTCCCGGCCGGCCAGAGGTGTGGCCGCTTCCGGCCGACAGGTTTACTGCACGTTAACGATCCGACGCCCCGGGTAGGGACAATCTGACCCGGAACTGACGGGTCGGTGGTGTGGAACCGATGGGTCATGTACAGTTCTCGGCACGGGTCGGACACAAGATTCGACCAACTCCGTGACACTGGGAAATTCGAGCCTGCATGCGGGCTCGACCCATAATCGAAGGAGCGAGTGGGATGCAGTTGACGGGTGTGGCGCCGGTTGCGGCGACGGCAATGAAAGCACCGGCAGCAGGCGATCTGCGCATTGCGCAGATGAACGTCTGGAATCTGTTCGACACGGTCAACGACCCGGACACGAACGACGATGACTCGACGCTCACGCAGGAGCAGTACGACATCAAGCTCGTGAAGATCTCCAAGGCGATCAGGGATCTCGGCATGCCGGACCTGATCAGCCTCAACGAGGTCGAGAACGAGACGGTTCTCAAGGACCTGGCCGCACGCCCGGAACTCAAGAAGGCCGGCTACAAGTACATCATCTCCACGCTCAACGACGAGCGTGGCCTGCGCACCGGCGTGTTCTACAAGGATTCGAAGCTCGAGCAGGTCGCCGTCGAGGCGCCGAACCCGAAGTTCTCGTTCCCCGACGGTGGACGCGGGCAGATCGATCGATCGCTGCTCTACGCGCGACCGCCGCTCGTCGTCGACTTCAAGCTGCGTGGCGCAGCCCAGGGTGCCGAGGGTGCGGGACTGCTCACCTTCGCCGTCAACCACTTCAAGTCCAAGCTCGGCGGCGCGGCGCCCGAGGCGCGACGCCAGATGCAGGGCCAGTACCTGGGTGAATGGCTCGACGCGCGCCGCGCGACGCGACCGGGTGGTACGACGATCGTCGCGGGCGACCTCAACGCCAATCACGGCGAGGGTGCGTACGAGAAGCTCGCCAAGCGCGCGGACGGCTCCACCCGGTTCTACGACGCGCCCCTCAAGCTCAAGCTCGAGGATCGCTACACCTACATCTACCGTGGGCAGCACAACCTGCTCGACCACCTCATGGTCGACAACGCGAAGGCCGACGCGATCAAGGGTGTGGAGATCATCAAGGTCAATACGGAACCCGACGCGAAGAAGTCGCAGTGGGATCCCAAGGTGATCAAGGGCTACTCGGACCACGAGTCCATCGTGGTGGACTTCGACAGCAAGCAGCTGTTCAGCGCTTGATCGACGCCCCTGAGCGGTCAGCAGCCGCTGACGAGCGCGAGCGTGCACGCCTGCAGCGACGGACGCTGCAGGTCGTGCTGACGTCCCAGGTGTTCAGTGGGGCCGGTCTGGCAGCCGGCATGACCACCGGTGGACTCATCGCGGGGGACATGTTCGGCTCGGACGCCTACACGGGCGTTCCGGCGGCGCTGTTCACGCTGGGGTCGGCCAGCGCGGCGCTGCTCGTGGGGACGCTGTCCCAGCGCTTCGGGCGCCGCGTCGGTCTCGTGTCCGGGTACGCCGGCGGTGCCGTCGGCGCAGTGGGTGTCGTGGCCGGGACCGCGCTCGACAGCATCCTGCTGTTCCTCGTGGCGCTGCTCGTCTACGGCGCCGGGACCGCCACCAACCTCCAGGCACGATACGCCGGCGCGGACCTGTCGCTCCCCCACCGGCGAGCGACGGCGATGAGTTTCATCATGGTCGCCGCCACGCTCGGCGCCGTCGCCGGCCCCAACCTGGCAGACCCGATGTCGAACGTGGCCGACTGGCTCGGCGTGCCGGGGCTCGCCGGCGTGTTCGTGCTCGCCGCGTTCGCATACGCCATCGCGGCGCTCGTCCTGCACCTGCTCCTGCGACCGGACCCGTACCTCACTGCGCGAGCGTGGCGACTGCGCGACAGTGACGGCACGTCCCGACCCGAGGATGACGTCTCGAACGTGCCGGGACTGGTCGCGGGCGCGACGGTGATGGTCGTCATCCAGACGGTGATGATCGGCATCATGACGATGACCCCGATCCACATGAACCACCACGGTCATGACCTCGCAGCGATCGGTCTGGTGATCGGCGCGCACGTCGGTGCCATGTATCTGCCGTCGATCGTCACCGGGGTGCTCGTGGATCGCCTGGGTCCACGCGTCATGGCGGCTGCGGCCGCCGTCACGCTGGCGCTTGCCGGGGTGGCTGCAGCACTCGCGGATCCGGATTCGGTCGCGATGATCGTCGGGGCGCTCGTGCTGCTGGGGATCGGGTGGAACTTCGGGCTGCTGAGCGGGACCGCGATGATCGTGGATTCGGCGGCACCGTCGCGGCGCGCGAAGATCCAGGGCCGGGTCGACCTGCTCATCGCGCTGTCGGGATCGGCTGGTGGGGCAAGCGCCGGGTTCGTCGTGGCGTCGTCGAGCTACGCGGCGCTCTCGCTGCTCGGTGGCACGATCTCGCTGCTGATCCTCGCGGTGGTCTGGATCTCGGCGCGACGGCCGACGGTTGCCTGACCGAAGACACGAGGGCCGCGATCCGAAGACCGCGACCCGTCATGTCTGGTGCATTCGCTGCGGCGGTTCCCCCTCCCAAGGTCACCCGCCGCGCGCTCGCACCGGGGGCTGCTCGGCGGGCCTCCCAGCCGCCGTGCCTCCCTCAAAACCCGCTCCGATCAGGCAGCGGGCTTCACCTTCAGCACGCCCACGCTCGTCCAGGCGTCGGCGACCGCCGCAACCTGCGACGAGCCGGCACCGTAGAGGAGTTCGGCTGCCTTCACCGTCGCGGCAGCCGCGTCGGAGAACTTGCCGTTGTCCTTGAGGTGGGTCGTGAAGCCTTCGAACCAGACCTTGCCCATTTCGTCGCGACCGATCTTCTCGGCCACGCGAACTGCTGCGAGGTTGGGGATGTCCGCCAGCAGGTGCGGCTCACCGGAGCTGGGGCTGCCCTTGACGTCGTCCATGTGCTTGTAGCGCGTCGGCTTGCTCATGTCGCGGAGCGCATCGCCGGACTTGCCGGGCGTGTACGCGTCCTCGCCGATCTGCCAGTCGTCGGCGTCGATGAGCGACCCGAGCACGTCGCCGAAGCTCTCGTGCAGCGCGCCTTCCTGCCCGGCGAAGCCCATCTGGATCTCCGACTCGAGGATGGCGTGGCCGACCTCGTGCGCGATGATGTCCTTGGCCTTGCCAAGCGGCGTGAACGTGCGTCCGTCACCGTCGCCGATGTACATCTTGCCGGCCTGGCCGTCCCAGTACGCATTGTTCATGCGTCCGCCGAACTGCGGGTCGGGGGCATGCACGACGAGGTCGAGCTTGCCGCCCTTGCCGTCGAGACCGTCGCGTCCGAAGCGCTCCTTGAGGAACGTCATCACGTCGCTCGCGTTGGCAACGGTCTCCCTGAGCGTCGCGTCCGAGCTGGCCGCGACCTGCTCCGGCTTCAGTACCTTCTCGCGTCCGCCCGTGCCGTCGATGGCAACGACGAGGCTCGACTGCGGAGTCGCAGCGGCGCTGATCTGACGAATGGACATCGTCATTGGGGTCTCCCTTCCCTGGTCCCTGCGCAGCGGCCTCCCTGACCAGTGCGTGATGGGGACTATGAAGGGTCGCGACTCGCGTCGTCAAACAGGTATCGGTGAGCGAACAAACGTCGGTGAAATGACGGGAAGCTGAAATATTTCCGGCGTTTCGGTACGGCCGTTCTGGCCGGGCCCGGACACACCTCGAACACGCGAAACCGACGCAGGTGCGTCGGTTTCGTGTGAATCACGATGTTGCATTCGGCCGTTCGGCGGCCATGGAGCGTCAGTGAGCGTGGCCCGCCATCGCCGGAGCTGGAGCCGTGGCGTTCGCGCCGCCACCCTGGATCACGGCTGGAGCCTGCGTGACGGGCGGCTTCTGGAGCGGACCGCTGCCGCTCACGCCGGCCACGCCGCTGCTGCCGAGTGCTGCCGCAAGCGCCTGAAGCGTCGTGACGAGCTGCTGCAGCATTGCTGCGATCGAGCTCATGTCAGCCGGACCGCCACCGATGAGCTTCGCGCCCTGGGTCGGATCCATGGCGCACCCGCCACCGGCCGCGACCTCGGGAGCACCCGCACCGCCACCAGGAGCACCGCCGCCTTCAGCCTTGGCATCTGCCTTGGCTTCGAGCTTGTTCTCCTGCTTGTCGACGGCCTTCTTGACGTCGGCCTTCGCATCCTTGGTCTTCGGGTCCTTCTCGTTGTTCATGAAGTAGTTGACCAGGAGCTGCTTGCGAGCGTCCGCCGGCGTGTTCGGGTCGATGCCCAGGTTGCCGTTGATCTTCGACTTCGCGCCCTTGTTGCCGTACTGGGTCAGCATGTGGCTGCCCATCGTGTGGCTGTCCATGAGCGTACGCAGGATGTCGGGGCGGTTGAGTTCCTTGGCGTACTTCGCCGCCTTTGCCCATTCCTTGCGCTCGGCACCGTTCATGCCGGTGAAGGTGTTCTCCTGGTTGTTAGAGGCGCGGCCCGGAGCGATCTGGTCGATGCGGCCCGCACCGGAGACGAGGTCGTCGTTGTTGGCCAGGTCGAGCGCGACCTTGGTCGGGATGCCCTGCGCTTCGAGCTGCAGGTACGCCTTCACGCCGGTCATGGCGTGGTTGGAGCGCGCCCAGTTCGTGCCGTTCTGATCCTTGGGGTTGGTGGCCCACTGCTCGATCGTCTTGCCGGACTGGCCGACCTTCGTCTGCATGATCTGCGAGCGCTGCTGCTCGAGCTCGGGCGTGACCGAACCGTCGTGCTGGTCGATGAGGCCGGTCAGGTACGCGACGCCGTTCCAGACCGAACCCTTGCCTGCGTTCTGGTTCGCGATGAGCGTCTGCAGCACCTCGGGCTTCAGCGCCTCGAGCGCGCCCATGCCGATGCTGACCTGAATGTCCTGGACGTAGTTGGGCTTGTCCTTGGTGCCCGCAACCGTCTTGGGGATGCCGTACGCCGGCCGGTTGGCGTCGGCTTCCTTGAGGTTGTTCTGCTTCTGGTCGTTGCCGTTCGGATTGCGACCGGCCTTGCCCTTGAAGCCCTTGCCCTTCTCGAGCTTGAAGCCGGTGCCGGCATCGGCGCCGAGGGAGCCCTTGATGAAGCTGCTCTGGTTCGGGTTCGTGTCCTTGATCCCGTACATGATGCTGTCGTGGCCGTGACCTTCATGGCCGGCCGGACCGCCTGCTGCTCCGGCAACCGCGCCGTGCGCATGGCCGCCACCCTGGGTGACCGTTCCCTGCTGGACGACCCCGCCCTGCATGCCGCCGACGTTCGTGCCGGCAGGAGCGTACTGCTGCACGACCCCGCCGCCCATGGCGCCATTGACCTGACTCGTTCCGCACATCTGGATCGTCCCCTCGTCCCAGGTTGCTCGTCTTCGTGGAGCGCCGTGTTGCGGTGTCCCTACCGAGGCGCGAAGAGCGAGTTGTCCCCAGCTCCGAGTGTGCGGCAGTTTCCGAAATCCGACAACCCCCGACCGCGAAATTGGTTCGGGAATGGCACGAGCCCGGATCGCGACTGCGATCCGGGCTCGGTACCGTGGCCGCCGCGGCGCGCTCCCACACGCAATCACGGCGACCGGATCCACGCGCACGTCCCACAGCACGCGTGGTGCGAGTGACACTCGGTCCGGTCGCACGGGACTCCACCGAAGTGGATCCCGGCGACGCCGGACATCGGACGGGCGCGGGTGCGTTCGCGCCGAACGTCCGACCGTCGCGCCGTGGGCTCCCCTTCCCGTGGCGCGTGCCGTGTCGCTCGAACTCGTATGTGGAGGAGGTCAGCTCGTGGGCTTCCACCTCGGGTCGACGCCCACCGACTTCCACGCCTCGATCACCGTGGCGACCGCATCGCTCGTGGTGCCGTGCAGCTTGGCCGCGGCATCGAGCGTGGCTCGCGCTGCGCCGGAATAGCCCGCCCGAGAATCCAGGTGGTCGACGAGTGCCGAGTACCAGATTCGTCCCATTTCGTTCTTGCCGAGCTTGTCCGCGACGCGCACTGCCGCGAGGCTCGGGATGCCCGAGTAGTCGTGTGGCTCGATGACCGCACCCTTGGGCAGCTGGTCGACGTGACCGAAGCGGGGGTTCTCGAGGTCGCGGATCGCATCGCCGGGCGAGCCGGGCGTGAACACGTCCTCGCCGATGCGCCAGTCCTTGGGATCGGCGAGCGAGGCGAGGATGTCCGCCCATGACTCGTTGATGCCGCCTTGCTGACCCTCGTAGCGGAGGTTGACCTCGGAATCGACGATCGCGTGCGTGGCTTCGTGCACGAGCACGTCGAGCGCGCCCCCGAGCGGAGCGAACAGCTCGCCGTCGCCATCTCCGAGGTAGATGCGCTTCGTGAGGTTGTCCCAGTACGCGTTGTTCATGTTCGGCGTGCCGTCCTCATTGGGAGCGTGCACGACGATGCGCATGGGGGAGCCCTTGTCGTCCCAGCCGTCTCGGCCGAACTGGGTGCGAAGGAACTCGTCGACGCGCGCGGCGTTCTTGACGGCCATCGACAGCGTCTTGTCGCGGGATGCCAGGAGGGCCGCGCCGGTGACCGGCTGTTCGATGCCGCTCGTCATGTCCCACACTTCGACTCGCGAGCGCGCAGCGCCAGACACCGGCACCGGTGCCAGCTTCACTGCGGCGGTTACGTCGGCAGGAGTCGACGGCGACAGCTGTTGCAGCTGTGGCACGGCTCCCACGCGGCCGGTGAACGGCGCGATCGACGACATTGCGTCCCCTTCCCTCTCCCTGCCGGCGGGCTCCCATCCCGACCGGCGAGACTGCAGTCTGATGGGCGCACCGGCGCATCGTCAACCACCCCGATCTGACTGAAAAATGACGGGAAGTCGGCGCTGAGTTCCGGAGGATTTCCGGGGATCGGCTCAGGCGTCGCGGCGGCCGGAACCAAGTCCGGCGAGCGAGGCGACGAGGTCGTCGAGCTCGGCACGTCGACGCGAGATGCGGCGCCGCGCTTCCGTGGCACGAGCATCCGCCGTCATACCATCACGCGCGCCCGCGCGCGCGAGGGAATGCGTGTCTCGTGGCACCTCGAGCGGGGCGCCCAGGCGCTGGATGGAATCGGGAGCGGTGCGGCGCGGCATGTCGAGTTCGATCGGCGCAGGCGTGGGGCGGGTGCCGACGGGCAGCCAGTCGATCGGCTGCAGCTTGGTTCGCTGCGGTGCTGCTGGTGCGAGCGCCTCGATTGGCTCGACCTTCGGCTCGTCGGAGGCTGCGGTGTCCCAGATGGCTGCCGGTCGAGCCGGCTCGACCGGATCCGGCGATGCAGCCGCCGGATCCTGCAGCAGGAACGGGAGCCGGCCAAGCTCCCATGCAGCCTGCGCAGCCGTTTCCGTCGCGAGCGCTGGCTCCATCGCAGGGGACTCGACGTCCGCATCGACCGTCGCAGGTTCGAGCGTCGCGCCAGCACCGAGGTCGACGTCGGCGATCGACGTCGGCACCGCGAGTTCGGCGTCGCGTTCGGGTGGCGCCTCGGCCGCGGTCGACGCGTCGGTCGACGCGGCAGGCTCGAGCGTCGGGAACGACGCCGGCTCGGTCTCGTCGATCGCATCGATGCTGGGGATGACGTCCGGAAGGTCGCTGACGTCAGGCGGCAGCGGAGCGTCAAGGTTCGGCGTCTCCGCGATCGGGACCGGCTCGACGGCAGGTTCGATGACCGCTGCGGCGTTCGCGTCGACGTCGCGGCCGCGCGCGAACAGTCGGCGCGCACGTTCGGCTGCGGCTGCGCCGTCCGAATCCTTCTTGGCGCTTCGCTGCGCCTTGGCCTTGGCTTTGGCCTTCGCCTTTGCGATCCGCTTGCGTTCCGCGGCGGTCAGCTTCGAGGGCTTCGCGGACGGTGTCGCGTCCCCTGCGACGGGCGTGTCGGTCACTGCAGCAGCATCGGCGGGTGTCGCTGACGCTTCGGCTGCGACCACGTCCGCGGGCTCGGCCACTGGAGCGGCTGGCTCCGGTGCCAGCGTCTCGAGCGTCGGCTCTGCGATCGGCGCGGTGGCGGCCGGAATGTGCGACGTCTGAACGGCCGGTTCGGCTGCATCGCGATTTCGCCGCTCGACGGGCAGCGGGGCAGCAGCCACGGGTGGTGCCTGACGCTCCTGTCGCCCGAGCTTGAGGTCGGACGTGGCGCGGACCGGCTTGGCGTCGGCAGCGGGGGCGGACTCGCCGGCGCGCTCGCGGGCAAGCTGCGTCACGGCCTTTCGGATCTCCGGCGGCAAGGTCTGCGGTGCCTGCTCGCGCAGGTGCACGGGCGTGCCGCGACGCCCACTGAAGCGCCACGTCGGTCGCGCGACGGGACTGGTGGACTCATCCTGCTTGGTGCCTGCGGAATCCTTCATCCCGACTCGTATGCCCCGACCGTCGCGTCTTGATACATGGAACCCGCCGGCTTCCCGACGATTCATCGTCGGATCGCCCGGAAGATCCACATCGAGGCGGAATCAACGCGCCGACGCCGCATCTCGCGTATGCTGTGCCGGTTCAGCCGACCTGCCCGATCTCCCCGTGCCACCTGACGGTGCGGCCAGCGACATCATCGCCGGGGATTGGGCCGCTCAGACCGAAGGAGGCAGTCAGGTTATGGCCGAGTACGAAATCATGCTGCTCACGCGCACGGACCTCGACGATGCAACACGCACCGCAGTGGTCGACCGCGCCAAGGAAGCAGTCACGTCCCACAAGGGCACGTGGAACGAAGTCGCCGAGTGGGGACGCCGCGTCACCAGCTATCCGATCCAGAAGCTGCCGGACGCGTACTACCAGGTGCTGTCGTTCGACGGCGGCGGCGAGACGGTCGACGAGGCCGTTCGCGTCCTGCGCATCACCGAAGGTGTCCTTCGCGTGATGGCGACCAACCGTGTTGCGCCCTATCCGAAGGAAGCCGAGCTCGAGACCGTCTCCGACGAGGAGCTCGCAGCTGGTCCGAAGGATCGTGGCCGCGGTGGCCGAGGCGGCCCCGGCGGTCGCGGCGGCGGACGCGGACGCGACCGCGAATAGCACCGAAGTCCGGCGCCCGCGCTAACGTTCGAATCACTACCCACCGTCGAAGAACCAGGAGCACGACATGTCCGACCTGAACCGCGTGATGCTCGTCGGTCGCCTCACCCGCGACCCCGAAGTGCGTTACACCAGCGGCGGCATGCCCATCGTGAACATGGGGCTCGCCTCGAACTACCGCCAGAAGGACTCCGCGTCCGGCGAGTGGGTCGAGAAGCCGAACTTCTTCGACGTCGTGGGCTTCGGTGATCGTTTCGAGAAGCTGGCGTCCAATCTCGAGAAGGGCCGCCGCATCGGTATCGACGGCACCCTTCGATGGAGCAGCTGGGAGACCGACGGGCAGAAGCGCTCGAAGGTCGAGATCATCGCCGACAACATCCAGTTCCTGGATTCGCGCAGCGATGGTGGCGGCTCCTCCGGCGGCGCGAACCGACAGAACTTCGCGGGTCAGGGCGGCGACGTCGCACCGGACACCTCGGACTTCGTTCCGGTCGGCGCCGCAACAGCTGACGACGACGACATTCCATTCTAGGAGCACCAGACCATGGCACGATCCAGCAAGCCGGCACCGCGCAGCAGCAGCAAGCGCAACGCACGCGAGGAAGCTCGCGCGAAGCGCAAGGGCTGCATGTACTGCCGTCACAAGATCGAAGAGATCGACTACAAGCAGTTCAGCAACCTGCGCGTGCTCATCTCGGAGAAGGGCAAGATCAAGTCTCGCCGCGTGACGGGCCTGTGCCGCCGCCACCAGAACCAGGCCGGCGGTGCCATCAAGCGCGCCCGCGAGGTCTCGCTGCTGCCGATCCCGGGCGCGTAAGCCCCGGCTCGCGCACCACGTGACGAGCACCAGCATCGAAGAGCCCGCCCCGGCGCCCGACCAGGCGCCCGGGGTGGGCTCGATGTCTTCCGCTGAGCCGGTGCCGCCCGGTCGCGACCTGGCGCGCGCGCTGTCCTGCGCACTGCTCGTGGCAGCGAGCGTCGCATCGCCGGGCAGCGCGCTGCTGTTCGCGCCGTTCGTCCCCGCGATCGTCGCGATCCGCCTGCTGCGCCAGGTCACCGGTCGCCGACAGTTCCTGCTGACGGCGACGATCGCGTCGCTGCTTGCCGCGATCGCCGCGGCCGCCGATCACGGCGCGTTCCTGGTGGGGGCCGTCGCGGCCGTGCTGCTGGTGCCGGCGCTCGGCATCGTGCACGCACGCGCCGCGCGCCACGACCCGATCGATTCGCCCGATGTCGTCGAGTGGCCGGAGCCCCGACTGCGAACCGGACTGACACCGACGATCGGGGCCTGGGTCGTCGCACTCCTGCTCGTCGTCGGCCTTGCGGGATTCGTCACGCCCCGCTTCGACTCGCTGCCCGATACCGGCACCGACCTCGTACGCGACGCCTACTCGCCGTACGAGCGTGGCTGCCGTGACGGCGGCGCGCTCGTCGATCGCGGTGATTTCTGCACCGAGACCCTCGAGCAGCGCGACCAGGTGCTCGAGCTCGTCGGCGACCACGCACCCGAACTGCTCGCCGCGCTGCTGGCGATCACCGCGTTCGGTGCTGCCGGCACGGCGCACCTCGTCGTGCTCGCCCGGGCGCGTCGAGTCAGCGACCGAGTCAGGCGCAGCTGGCGCCTGCGCGAGCTGGAGCTGCACTGGTCGGCGGCGTACGTGCTCGCAGCCGGTCTCGTCCTGTTCATGCTCGCCGGCGACGGCGGCAGCACCCCCATCGTCCTCGCACGCAGTGTCGGGGTGGGGCTGGCGCTGCTCGGCGCGCTCGCCGTCGTCAGCCAGGGCATCGGCCTGGTCGCATGGATGTTCACCCGAGGTGGCTCGCCGACCTGGTATCGGGTCCTGCTGCTCGTCTTCGCGCTGTTCGTGCTGCCCGTGACGCTCACGCTGCTGTTCTTCGTCGGTGTTCTCGACATGGCCCTGCACCCGCGCAGGCGTGCCGCCCGGCGCGAGCGCGAGCGGCGCTGATCCAGCGCGTCGGCGGCCCAGTGTCGCTCCTGACGACGGTGTTGCGAGACACGCCTTTCGTCAGGAGCACCGCGACACCGACCGCCACCGCGCGACGCTCCTGACGACGGTGTTGCGAGACACGCCTTTTGTCAGGAGCACCGCGGGTGACGTCTTTGCCCCCGCAACTCTGGTACGCTTTCCGCCGCGGCTCCGGGAGCTGACGCGCGCGGACCAGGCTGGTCCGACACCGCGCGAGACGCACGCCGGGATAGCAGATTCGCGCACTGCGGCTTCGACCATCGTGGTCCGCCGTGCGTCGTCAACAGATACGAAAGGCACGGCCCCAACGATGCAGGTCCTCCTCAAGGCAGACGTCAACCACCTCGGCTACTCGGGCGACGTCGTCGACGTCAAGCGCGGCTACTGGCGCAACTACCTGCGCCCGCGCAACCTCGCCGAGACCGCCACCTCCGAGAAGGTCCGCGAGCTCGAGGTCGCCATGGAGCGCCGCCGCGCCATGGACGCCAACACCTCCGCCGAGGCCGAAGTCCTCAAGGAGCTGCTCGACCGCACGTCGATCACCGTGTCCGCACTCGCGACGCCGCAGGGCACCCTGTTCGGTTCCGTCGCCGGCGCCGACATCGCCCGCGTCCTGGAAGCGACGCGCAAGCTGCGCCTCGACCCCAAGAAGGTCGTGCTCGACGAGCCGATCAAGGCGCTCGGCACGTTCAAGGTGCCGGTCGACCTGGGTCACGGCGTGAAGGCCGAACTCACCGTCGAGGTGGAGGAGAGCAAGCTCTCCGCGCAGGAGATCGCTCGCCTCGAGGCCGAGAAGCGCGCCGAGGAGAACGCTGCCGAGGCCGCTCGCCTCAAGGCCGAAGCCCGCGCCGCTGCCGGCAAGGCACCGCTCGCCGAGGGCGAGACCGAGGGTGTCGACGACGCCGAGGGCGCGGAGCCCGCTGCTGAAGGTGACGAGGCCGCGACCGAGGCCGCTGCCGAGCCTGACGCGGCTCCCGAAGCCGAGGCCGAGGCCGGCGCCGACTCCGAGGCCTGAGCATGGAAGACGCCCGTCGGGGCGAGGGGCGCGGTGAGACGCGTCCTCGGCTAGACGCGCCCTCGCACCTGCCCCCGCAGAGCCTCGAGGCCGAGGAAGCACTGCTCGGCGCGATGATGATGAGCGCGATGGCGATCGAGACCGCCATCGACCTGCGCGTGCGTGAACGGGACTTCTACCGTCCCGGTCATCGCACGATCTTCCGCATCATCATGCAGCTCGCCGACCGTGACGCGGTCGACGAACTCACCGTCATCAACGAGCTCAAGCACCAGAACGTGCTCGGCGAGGTCGGCGGCGCTGCCGCCGTGATGACGCTCGCCGAACGCGTGCCCGCCGTCGCGAACGCCCGTGCGTACGCGGAGGAGGTCATCAGCCAGGCGACGCTTCGCTCGCTCGTGGAGACGGGGCACGAGATTGCTCGTCTCGGCTACGAGCATCCCGATGCACCCGAGAAGCTCGTCGACATGGCTGGCGGTCTCGTCGGCGACCTGTCGCACTCGCGCTCGGGTGGAGACTTCCTCGACGCGTCGGAGCTGCTCGGACCGATCTACGACGAGCTCGCCGAGCGCGCCGAGAAGGGTGAAGTCGCAACCGGCCTCATGACCGGCTTCCACGACTTCGACCAGCGCACCGGCGGTCTGCGCCCCGGCAACCTCGTCATCGTCGCCGGACGTCCGGGCATGGGCAAGACGAGCTGGGCGATGAACGTGGCCGAGAACATCGTCATCGACCCGGCCCAGGACGGTGGCGTCGCCATCTTCAGCCTCGAGATGACGCCCAACGACCTGATGACGCGCATGATGTGCTCGGTCGCCAAGGTCAATCAACAGCGCATCCGCAACGGCATTCCCGAAGAGCACGACTGGCCCCATCTGGTCGACGCGGTCGGCAAGCTCATGAAGCCCGGCCGGCTCTTCATCAGCGAGTCGCGCGAGCTCACGCCGATGACCCTGCGCGCGCAGTGCCGACGCCTTGCGCGCCAGCTCAAGGATTCGGGCGGGCTCAAGCTCATCGTCATCGACTACATCGGTCTCATGGATGGCGGGCGTCGCGGCGACGACGGCTCCAACCGCACGAACGAGATCACCTACATCTCACGTCAGCTCAAGAGCCTCGCGCTCGAGCTTGAGCTGCCGATCATCGCGCTCTCGCAGCTCAACCGCTCGGTGGAGAACCGACAGCCGCCGCGACCGAACCTGAGCGACCTTCGTGACTCCGGTGCGATCGAGCAGGACGCCGACATGGTGCTGTTCCTGTATCGCCCCGACTACTACATGAAGGACGAGACCCCGGTCGAGTGGCAGGGCAAGGCCGAGCTGATCGTCGCCAAGCACCGAAACGGTCAGCCCGGCAGCGCGATTCTCGGCTTCCTCGGCCCGTACACGAAGTTCGTGTCGCTCGCCCAGGACGACCAGCGCGCCGCGCGCGACAACCGACCCGGATCCAAGTCCGGATCCAACGCCGCGTCGATCGCGGCGGCCGCATCCAGCTCGGCGCCGCCCGCAGCTGGCGGCGGCACCGCAACCGCAGCACCACCCGCCGCGGCGCCGGCTGACACCGGCTCGTTCGGTGGCAGCGCTCCGGCCGACCCATTCGCCGGCGATGACTTCGGTCTGCCGGCGCCTCCCCCCGATGCCTACGGAGACATCACCTGATGACGACTCGCACGGGAACCACCACGGTGCTCGTCGGTGCCCAGTGGGGCGACGAAGGCAAGGGCAAGCTCGTCGACCTGATCGCCGAACGCGCCGAGCTGGTGGTTCGCTACCAGGGCGGCAACAACGCCGGTCACACGATCGTGCACGCGGGGGAGACCTTCGCGTTCCACCTCGTTCCGAGCGGCGTGCTGCACGAAGGCACGATCTGCGCGCTCGGCAACGGCGTCGTCGTCGATCCGCAGGTGCTGCGGCGCGAAGTGGAGGGCCTGCGCGAGCGCGGCATCGACATCGGTGACCGCCTGCGCATCTCACCGCACGCGCACCTGATCATGCCGTACCACGTCGCGCTCGATGAGGCCCGCGAGGTCGCCGCGATCGCGTCGGAGCGCACCGGCCGAGCCGGCGAGCCGGCGGGCGTGCAGGCCAAGGACTCCGCAGCGATCGGCACCACCCGCCGCGGCATCGGCCCGTGCTATGCCGACAAGACCGCGCGTCGCGGCGTGCGCGTCGAAGACCTGTTCGACGCCGACCTGCTGCGCAGCCGCATCACGGCCGCGCTGTCGGAGACCAACGTGCTGCTCGGCCACTACGGCCACGAGGGCTTCTCCGTCGACGCGGTCGTCGACCAGGCGCTCGCCCACACCGAGTTCTTCCGGACCTACATCGCCGACGTCGGGGCGCTCGCGGTGAAGGTCGCCGAGCGCGGCGGCGACGTGCTGCTCGAAGGCGCCCAGGGCACGCTGCTCGACATCGACCACGGCACGTATCCGTTCGTGACGTCGAGCTCGCCCGTTGCGGGTGGCGCCGCCACCGGCACGGGCATCGGTCCGACGCGCATCGATCGCGTGATCGGCGTGGCGAAGGCGTACTGCACCCGCGTCGGTGCAGGACCGTTCCCGACGGAGCTGTTCGACGACACGGGCGACCAGCTCGTGGAGCGCGGCGGCGAGTTCGGCACCACCACCGGTCGACGGCGACGCTGCGGCTGGATCGACCTGGTCGCGCTGCGCCGCGCCGCGCAGGTCAACGGCCTCACGGAGCTCGCGATCACCAAGCTCGACGTGCTGAGCGGTTTCGAGCATGTCGGGGTCTGTGATGCCTACGACCTGGACGGCGACCACATCCGCGAGTTCCCGATGCTCGCCGGCGACCTATACCGCGCGACGGCCGTCGTCGAGCTGCTGCCCGGCTGGACCGAGGACGTCGCGTCGGTGCGCTCGTGGAGCGAGCTGCCCGACGCCGCCCGCGACCTGCTGCACCGCATCGAAGAATCCGTGGGCGTGCCCGTGACGTTCGTCGGCACCGGCCAGGACCGCGCGGCCGTCATCGAGCGCGCCACCGCCGGCGTCGCCTGAGAAAGTGCTCCGACTGGTACAGGTTTCGATAGGTTCGGCGCGAAGTACGCGCATCTCGTTCGAATTCTGGGCCTGTTGCCGGACCCGGCCACCGACGATTCGTCACGAAAGTCCCGCATCTTTGTGACGCAACTGCCGCACGGTCGGGGCAAAGCCTGATAGATTTCGGCCCATGAAGGTACTCGTGGTCGGCTCAGGTGCACGTGAACACGCGATTTGCTGGAAGCTGTCGCAGTCTCCGACATTGACCGAACTCCATGCGGCCCCCGGTAATGCCGGCATCGCCGACCTCGGCACCAAGTGCCACGAGAAGGTCGCAGCGCGCGACATCGACGCGATCACGGCGCTCGCCGAGAAGCTCGGCGTCGACCTCGTGGTCGTCGGCCCCGAAGCCCCGCTCGTCGATGGCCTCTCCAATCGCCTCAAGAAGCACGGCATCCCGTGCTGCGGCCCGTCGGCCTCCGGTGCGCGCCTCGAAGGCAGCAAGGTGTACGCCAAGGAGCTCATGGACCGCGCGCAGGTCCCCACCGCTCGCTGGGAAGCGTTCAGCGACGTGCAGGCCGCACTCGCAGCGATCAACCGCTGGCGCGGACCGGTCGTCATCAAGGCCGACGGCATCGCCGGTGGCCGCGGCACGTTCGTGTGCATGACCAAGGTCCAGGCCGAGCGCGCGCTGCAGGCGCTGCTCGTCGACTCCGCATTCGGCGTCGCCGGTCGCCGCATCGTCGTGGAGGAGTTCCTGCAGGGCATCGAGGCGTCGATCACCGTCCTCACCGACGGCGAGCGCGTCGTACCGCTGCACGTCGTGCGCTCGGAAAAGCGCCGCGACGTCAACGACGCCGGCCCCAACACCGACGGCATGGGCGCATGGCTGCCCGTCGAGGAGCTCTACGAGCAGCAGATCGAGGAAGCGATCGACGCCGGCATCAAGCCCGCGCTCGCCGACTACGCCAGCCGCGGCATGAACTACGTCGGCGTGCTCTACGCCGACGTGATGTTCACCAAGACCGGCCCCAAGGTGCTCGAGTACAACTGCCGCTTCGGCGACCTCGAGGTCCAGGCGATGGTCCGCACGATGGACGACGACCTGCTCGACCTGCTGCACCGTGCAGCCACCGGCAACCTCATCGACTGCGAAGTCCTCGAGCCGGTCGGCGCAGCTGCCGCCGTCGCGCTCGTCGACTCGACGTACCCCGCCAGGGAGACGTCCGACGTGGTCGCCCCGATCGGTGGACTCGCCGACGCAGCCGAGACGAGCGAGGACGTCGTCGTCTTCCTCGGCTCCGTCACCCGAACCGGCAAGGGCAAGACCAAGGGCGTCGGCGCCACCGGCGGCCGCGTGCTCACGGTCACCGCCACCGGCGACACGGTCGAGGAAGCCGCCGCCAAGGCACAGGCCGCGGCCGAGCTGATCACCTTCGACGGCCGTCACCTGCGCGAGGACATCGCCGCGAACGCCGGCATCTTCGCCTGATCGCCTGAGGAAGTACGGCGCAGCAATCAAGTTGCTGCGCGGGTGACCGATGTCTCGGTGTCATGCCGATCATGCGACACCTTCCGTTACTGGCCCTGCTGCCGCTGCTCCTGCTCGTGCTCGCGGTCGGCCCGACCCGTGCAGCGGCCGCGCCACCCGGCATGCCGCCCGCGGGCAAGGTCTTGCTCGGTGTCGGCGGACATGCGCTCGGCCCGCGCGAATTCGATCGTCTGACCGGCGGCAGCCACGACATCCACCTCGTCACGATCCCGTGGAACGAGCAGCGCACCTGGAACGAGGCGCTCGATCGCTCGCTCGGCGACGCCGCCCGCGACGGCTACCGTCTCATGCTGCACATCGGTCCGCAGCGCGTCGACAATGGGCGCGAAGGTCGCTCGCCCGGCGCCGTCTCACGCGGTGCGGTGGACTGGTACTTCCTCGACATGTCTCGGGTCATCAACGAGTCGGGCCAGTTCGTCTACGTGCGACCGCCGGCGGAGATGAACGGCCACTGGAGCCTATGGAGCGCGTTCAACGCGAACGGCTCCCGGCGCAACGCCGATCACTCCACCCGCAGCTATCGCCGCGCGTTCGTGCGCATCGCGCTCATCGCGCGTGGCGGATCCGTCGCCGCCATCAACATGCGGCTGCGAGCGCACGGCATGCCGGCGCTGCGCACGACCGAGACGCAGCTCCCGCGGTCGGGCCGCATTGCCACCGTCTTCAACCCGCAGGGGGAGGGCAAGCCCAACGTGCGCGGCAACCAGTCACAGGACTACTACCCGGGCCGCCCGTTCGTGGACTACGTCGCCAACGACGTGTACGCCCAGTCCGGCCGCGTGCACTGGACCGCCAACGAGGCGCTGTATCGCCGCTACGCTCCGCACCATCCGTTCATGATGGCGGAGTTCGCGCCCTGGGGGTACGACGATCCGGCGTTCGTGCGACGCATGTTCGGCTGGGTTGCGACCCATCCCCGCACCGTCGCGCTCGTCTACTTCAACGGCACGAGCGGGAAGACGTTCCGCCTGTCGGTGAAGCCGCGCAGCCTGGCGGCGTACCGCTCGCTCGTGCGGCAGGCGCGATTCCGCTGCCTCGGTCTCGACGCGTTCAGCACGACGTGCTGAATCATTCGACGCTCGGCACCGCGGCGGGCTGGTACGGATTCGCGCTTGCCGGGAACATCGTGCTGCATGGGTGATGACCAACGTTTCGAGCGAGGCCACGCGGAGGGGAGCGATCCCGTCACGGATGGTGTCGGGACCGGTGCCACCACGAAGTCCCAGGTCGAAGCCGTATTCGAGCAGTTCGGCGAGGCGCATCCACCAGTCGCGATCATCGTCGCGTCGCGCGAGGAATGGATGGCTGCCGAGAACGCCGCCGGCGAACTCACGTCGCGAGGCATCGATCACCGCATCCACGAGCTGTCACCCACCAAGAGCCCTGAAGCACTCGACAAGTTCCTGGCGACGGCCGGCCTGCGCGGGATTCGCGTGATCATCGCCACTGCCGGCCAGGTGGCGTGGCTGCCGTCGATGGTCGCCACGCGCACGGACCTGCCGGTGATCGGCGTGCCGATGGCCTCCAACGCCATCGGTGGTCTCGACACGCTGCTGGCGACGGCCCAGGCACCGCCGGGGATGCCCGTCGCGTGCATGGGCATCGGCAACGTTCGCAACGCGGCGATCTATGCCGCGCGCATCCTGAGCGCGGCGCCGATGCCGCCGCAGGGCTGACCGACCAGTCAGTCGTCCTTGGCGAGCGGCAGCAGCAGCCGGAACGCGTGCGCGCCCCAGCCCACGTCATCGACGTAGTCGAGCGAGCCGCCCTGCGCGAGCGTGTAGGCGCGAGCGGTCGCGAGTCCCAGACCCGCTGCGCCGTGGTGTGCGCCGAACGTCGTGAACGGCTCGAAGGCATGTTGTTCGGTGCCGGGCACGAGACCGCTACCCTCGTCCTGCACGTCGATGCAGAGCACCGGACCGAGCCGCGTGACCGAAATCTCCACATTGCCACGACCGTGCACGAACGCATTGGAGACGAGGTTGGCGATGATCTCTCGACAGCGTGCCTGGTCGACGAGCAGCAACGCATCCTCTGCGTCGTCGTCCACGTACGTGACGTGCGCTGACCTGCGTGGCGGGGCGGGGACCGACCTGGCCGCTGGGCCGATCACTCGGCGCGCAGCGATCGGCGCGATCTCGAGCTGGAGCTCGCCGGTCTCGGCGCGATCGACGACCAGCAGCTGCGCGACGAGCTGCTCGAGTCGCTCGCCGCCGCGTCGCGCTTCGAGCAGCAGCTCGCGGGTGCGTTCGGAGTCCAGGTCGAGGTCTTCGGAGAGCACGGTGTCGAGAAAGCCGTTGATCGCCGTGAGCGGCGTGCGCAGCTCATGTGACACGTCCGCGACGAGCCGCCGACGCAGCTGCACGACCTCACGCATCGCGGTCACCGATCGCCGTGCGGTGCGGCCGACGTCCGTGAGCGCCCGGTCCCGGTCGAGCGAGATCGCCACCGCCAGCACGGATGACGCGCAGATGATCCAGACGACGTCCGGCAGCGCCTGCTGCGAGGCCCAGCGCTCATGCAGGAACCACGTCGCGAGGACCGTGGTGGCGGCCACCGCGCCGATCGCAGCAGCGACTCTCGGACCGAGCAGCCACGCGGCGATGAGCACCACTGCTGCGAGCGCGGACATGCCCTCGCCGGTTGATGACTGTCTCGACAGCGCCCATGCGACCACGAGCGGGACGTCGGCGAGCGTGAGCACGAAGGCGACGGAGCGTGCCTCCAGGCCGAACGACACGGCGGCCGCAGCGAGCCACGACGCCCCGGTAAGCAGCGCGACGGTGATGACCACACCCGTTCGAGCCTCATCGGGGAAGACTGCGGTCAGCGCGACGGTGGCCGCCAGGAACGTGGTCATCACTGCGGGGCGCCAGCGCGCGAGGTACACATGTGCGGAAGCAGCCCGCGCCGCCGCGGCGAGCTCGCGCGGTTCGAGGACGGCCTCCGTAGTTGCTAGTTTTGCTAGTCCAGACACGATCGCGTATGTTACACGTATCGTAGGTTGAATTGTCACGTTATCGGAGTTCGCTGACGGGACTGCGCGGAGGGACCACTCGGATAGGGTCATCCGCATGATCGAGCGCTACAGCCGCCCAGAGATGGCGTCCATGTTCACCGACCAGGCGCGAATGGACGGGTGGCTGCGGGTCGAGCAGGCCGCGCTGCGCGCCATGGCACACGAGGGGATCGCCCCGCAGTCGGCGGCAGATGCGCTCGACGAGGTCGAATCGGTGGACGTGGATCGCGTCAAGGCGCGTGAGGCCGAGATCCACCACGACCTGGCGGCGTTCGTCGACATCATCGGGCAGGACGCCCCTGATGCGGCCGGCTGGGCACACTTCGGGCTCACGTCCAGCGACGTGGTCGACACCGCGTTCGGTGCACAGCTCGCGCGAGCGGGCGAACTCATCGTCGACGGCATCGAGGGCCTTGCGGATGTCGTGCTGCGCCGCGCGAACGAGCATCGCGACACCGTCATGCTCGGTCGCACGCACGGCATGCCCGCGGAAGTGACGACCTTCGGCGCCAAGGTCGCCGGATGGTGGCACCAGCTGCAGCGCGACCACGTGCGCGTGTCGGCCGCGGTCGCCGACATGCGAGTCGGCAAGCTGAGCGGCGCGGTCGGCACGTATTCGGGCGTTGGCCCGCAGGTCGAACGACGCGTGCTGGATGCGCTCGGCCTGCGCCGCGATCCGAGCGCGACGCAGGTCGTGCAGCGCGATCGACATGCGGCGCTGCTGGGCGCGCTCGCCGTGCACGCCGCCACGCTCGAGCGGATCGCGCTCGAGGTTCGGCACCTGCAGCGCGCCGAGGTCGCGGAAGCGAGCGAGCCGTTCGGGCGGACGCAGAAGGGCTCGAGCGCGATGCCGCACAAGCGCAACCCGGTCGTGTCGGAGCAGATCTGCGGGCTCGCGCGGGTCGTGCGCGCGAACGCCGGTGCCGCATTGGAGAACGTCGCTCTCTGGCACGAGCGGGACATCTCGCATTCTTCCGTCGAGCGCGTGATCGTGCCCGACACCTTCACGCTCGTGGACTACCTGATCGCCAAGGTCACGTGGCTCGTCGATGGGATGGTGGTCAATCCCGATCGCATGCGCGTGAACGTCGCGTCCCAGCGCGGGCTCGTGTCGTCGCAGCGTGTGCTGCTCGCGCTCGTGCAGTCCGGCGGCCTCGCGCGCGACGATGCCTACCGCGAAGTGCAGGCAGCCACCGCCGACGTGCACGCCGACCCGGCTCGCGACCTCGCTGCGGCGCTGCTCGATCGCCCCGTCGTCGTCGAGGCGCTCGGTGCCGACCGCGTGCGCGACCTCACCGACCCCGGCTGGGTGCCGGAGGGCATCGCCGACCTGTTCCGTGAGCTCGAAGCGGCGGCCTCCGCCTGATTGAAGGGCGCGCGGGGTGGGAAGGCCTCCGGCAGTACGCGTACGCGCGATGGTCGCGCGTGCCGACTCACGCTGGAGGAGAGGCCCCATGAAGGTTCGACGCGCGCTCGTGTCGGTGCATGACACCGACGGACTCGTGGAGTTCGTCCGCGAGCTGCAGGCGATGGACGTCGAGGTCGTCGCGGCCGACAACACCGTGGAGCACCTGCGAGAAGCGGGGCTCGAGGTCCAGGGTGTCGAGCAGCTGATCGGCGCGAAGGCGCTCGTCGGCTCAGGCACGGCGCACACGATGCATCCGCAGCTGTCGGCGGCGCTCCAGTGGCGCGGCGCGGAAGGCGATGAATCCGGCTTCGACCTGGTCGTCGTCAACCTCGCGCCGTTCGAGCGAACGAGCATGCGCCGCGACCTGCGCGAAGAGGACGTGCTCGAGGCGATCGACATCGAGGGGCCTGCGATCCTGCGCGCCGCCGCCCGCAACTTCGAACGTGTCATCGTCGTCGCCGATCCCGAGGTCTATCCGCTCGTCGTGGAAGAGCTCAACGCCACCGACGGTGATCCCGGCTACGAGGCGCGCCGCCTGCTCGCAAGCCGCGCGTTCGACGCGACCGCGCACTACGAGCTGGCCGTCGCCAACTGGTTCTCGGACGCCGAGGACTTCCCGACCTACCTGCTGCGCGACTACGTGAAGATGGCCGACCTGCAGTACGGCGAGAACCCGCACCAGCGCGCGGCCTACTACGTCGAGGTCGGCGCGCGCCGACACCTGCTGAGCATGGTCGAGCAGCTCGGCGGCGACGACCTGTCGTTCAACAACCTCGCCGACCTCAACGTCGCGCGTCAGGTGGCGTCGGACTTCAGCATCCCGAGCTGCGTCATCGTCAAGCACGGCTCGCCGGTCGGCGTGGCCGCGGCGCGCGGCGGCTCCGATGCGTTCGACCTGGCATTCAAGGCCGACGAAGCTTCGTCCTACGGTGGCGTCGTCGCGCTCAACCGCACGGTCGATTCCGACGCCGCGCTGACGATTTCGTCGCACAAGTTCGACGTGCTGTTCGCGCCCGGCTACGACGACGATGCCCGTGCGATCCTCGCCGAGCGCGCGCCGGACCTGCGCGTGCTCGTCGACCAGGAGCGCCGTACCAAGAGCCCGGGCGAGAAGGACATGCGCCGCGTCATCGGCGGCCTGCTCGTGCAGGATCACGACCTCGAGCTCGAAGAGCGCGAGTTCATGGATGTGATGACCAACGCGCACCCGAGCGAGCAGCAGTGGGGCGACCTGGTGTTCGCCTACCGCGTGTCGCGCTGGGTCAAGTCCAACGCGCTCGTGCTCGCGCACGACCTCGTCACCGTCGGCATCGCCGGCACGCACTCGTCGCGCCACGACGGGCTCGAGCAGGCGCTCGTGAAGGCGGGCGACCGCGCCAAGGGCGCGATGCTCGCCAGCGACGCGTTCCTGGGCTACGACGATGCGGTGGAGCTCGCGATCAATGCGGGCATCGCCGGCATCATCCAGCCGGGCGGATCCGACCGCGACGACGACATCATCAAGCTCTGCGACGACGCCGGCATCCCGATGGTGTTCACCCACCGCCGCCACTTCCGCCACTAGGTCGCCGACGATCCTCACGGCGGTGGCTATCATGTTCGGCAGGTAGTCACGCCGGCTCCGGCGCGCCATACGCGCGCCCGCGAGCTGCCTTCGAACGTGGCGAGTGCACCACCTTCGGAGGTAGACCATGGACAGCGAGCGCATGCTCGAGGTGGCAGTGTCGATTTGGGGCGTCGCGATGGCGGTCAGTCCCGGCCTGCAGATTCGCCGCATGCTGCAGACGCGCGAATCAGCCGACGTCTCGGTCGGCTACTTCTCGGTGCTGAGCATCGGGTTCCTGCTCTGGGCGCTCTACGGCATGTCGATCGACTCGAGGATCCTCACGTCGTGCAACACAGTCGCGTTCGTGTTCGGCATCGCAACGATCCTCGTGGCACTCAGGCTCCGGCGCGCTGTGCCAGAATCCGGGGCATGACCAGCTCCGAGTTTCCCGTCATCACCGACCTCATCGGCGACACGCCGATCGTCCGCCTGCAGCGCCTGCAGGAGCCCGGCATGGCCGAGCTGCTGCTCAAGCTCGAGATGTTCAATCCGGGCTACTCGGTCAAGGACCGCATCGGCGCACGCATGATCGATGCCGCCGAGCGCGACGGCATCCTCAAGCCGGGCGGCACGATCGTCGAACCCACGAGCGGCAACACGGGCCTGGGCCTTGCGATGACCGCGATCGCGCGTGGTTACACCTGCGTGTTCGTCATGCCCGACAAGATCAGCCTCGAGAAGCAGAACCTGTTGCGCGCCTACGGCGCCGAAGTCGTCGTCTGCCCCACCGCCGTCGATGCCGACGACCCCCGTTCCTATTACTCGGTGAGCGACCGCCTCGCCGCGGAGCTGCCGAACGCCGTCAAGCTCAACCAGTACGAGAACCAGGCCAATCCGCAGACGCACTTCGAGACCACCGGTCCCGAGCTGTGGAAGCAGCTCGACGGCCGCATCGACGCATTCGTGTGCGGCGTCGGCACAGGCGGCACCGCGACCGGCATCGGCCGCTACCTCAAGTCGCAGGATCCCGCCGTGCAGGTGATCGGCTGCGACCCGCCCGGCTCGATCTACGTCACGCCCGAGGACGTCCACGGCTATCTCGTGGAGGGCATCGGCGAGGACTTCTGGCCGGGCACGTTCCAGTACGACATCGTCGACCGCTGGATCACGGTCGAAGACCGCGACAGCTTCCGCACCGCCAACACGCTCGCGCGCCAGGAGGGCATCCTGACCGGCGGCAGCGGCGGCACGGCGCTGTTCGGGGCGTTGCAGGTCGCGCGCGAACTTGGCGAGGGCAAGCGCGTGGTGTGCCTGCTCCCGGACACCGGGCGCGGCTACATCTCCAAGGTCTACAACCCCGAGTGGCTGCTCGCCAAGGGCATGATCGACGAAGCCGAAGCACGCGAGCTCTCGCCGAACGCCGCTCACGAGCTGCTCGAGGCCGCGGGCGTCGCGCTGTAGCGTCCGCGTCGTTCGGTGCTGCAACATGTTCGAGCGTCATCCCGACGATTCGGTGGACGGATGGGACCCCATTGGACCGGGGTCATGGGACGAAGGACGCCTCACATGCACGTTGCAGCCAGGATCGCGATCGGCGCGGGAATCATCGGAGCGGGTGCACTCGCGCTCGCAGCCTGTGGAAACGAGGCGCCTTCGGAGCCCAAGCTCGCCGACGACGACGTCATGGGCGCGGCGGATCGCGCCACCGACACCGACGCGATGATGCACCTCGCGTTCGGCATGGCGACCACGTCAGGTCGTACGGCAGTCGACTCGGTTCGTCTGCTGCGCGCCGCCGACGACGCGACCGACACCGATTCGATGATGCTCAACGCGCTGCGGATGGGTCTCGACTCGCGAGCGTCGGCGAACCAGTTCGCCTCGATCGCGTCGGCTGCAGATCGCGCGACCGACACCGACTCGAGCATGCTGAGCCTCCTCGCGATGAACGCATCGTCGCGCTTCACGCCCCAGGAGTTCGTGGCGGTGCTCGACCAGGCCGACCGCGCCAGCGACACCGACGCCGCGCTCATGTCGCTCGTGAGCATCGGCGATCGCTCCAACGCGCCGACCGACAAGGTCCTCAAGGCGTTCTCCGACGCAGACCGCGCGACCGACACGGACTCGGCAGCGATCTCCGTGGTCTACGACGCGCTTCGCGCCTATGAGGACCAGGGCTACCCGACCCCCGACGAGATCCCCGGCTCGGGCAGCTACCCGACCGGCGGCACGTCCGGTGGCGATGAACCTGCCCGAGACGTGCTGCGCTGATCTGACGCGCTGACGCGCATATGCGAGTATCCATGCACGGACGCATGGAGGAAACCGCATGAGCGAGTCGAGCAACGAAGGTCACCCGCGACGACGTCGCGCGAGCGAATACGAAGGCCAGGCCTTCGGCACGCGCGCCGTCCACGCAGGACAGGATCCGGACCCCACGACCGGCGCGGTGATCGCGCCCGTCTACATGAACTCGACGTACGTGCAGCACGGCGTCGGCGAGTTCGCCGGCTACGACTACTCGCGCACCGACAACCCCACGCGTCGCGCGCTCGAGATCCAGCTCGCGGCGCTCGAGGGCGGCGACCACGGTATCGCGTTCGCGAGCGGCATGGCCGCCACGAGCACCGTGCTGCAGACGCTCCAGCCGGGCGACCACGTCGTCTGCGTCAACGACGTGTACGGCGGCACGTTCCGCGTCTTCACGAAGGTGATGGAGCGTCACGCGGGCATCGAGGTGACGTTCGTGTCGATGCGCGATGCCGCCGCCGTCGCTGAAGCGATGACCGACCGCACGAAGCTCGTGTGGGTGGAGACGCCCACCAACCCGCTGCTCAACGTCATCGACATCGCAGCGGTCGCGAAGGTGGCGCACGATCGTCGCGCGCTGCTGGCCGTCGACAACACGTTCGCCACGCCGTACCTGCAGCAGCCGCTCGCACTCGGCGCGGACATCGTCGCCCACTCCATGACCAAGTACCTGGGCGGACACTCCGACGTCGTCGGGGGAGCGCTCGTCGTCAACGACGACACGCTCGCCACCGAGCTGCGGTTCCTGCAGAACGCCGTCGGCGCCGTGCCCGGCCCGATGGACTGCTGGCTCGTTACTCGCGGGCTCAAGACGCTGCACCTGCGCATGGAGCGCCACTGCGAGAACGCCGCCGCGATCGCACAGGTGCTCGAAGCGCGCGACGACGTCGAACAGGTGCTGTATCCCGGGCTCGAGTCGCATCCCGACCACGCGGTCGTGCAGCGGCAGATGCGCGCCGGCGGCGGCATGATCAGCTTCCGCCCTGCCGGCGGCGTCGATCGCGCACGCGAGGTGTGCGCGTCGACGAAGCTGTTCACGCTCGCGGAGAGCCTCGGCGGGGTGGAGAGCCTCATCGAGCTGCCGGGCCTGATGACGCACCAGTCGGTTGCGGGCTCGGACCTGGAGGTGCCGGCCGAGCTCGTGCGCCTGAGCGTCGGCGTCGAGCATGTCGACGACCTGGTGCGCGACCTCGAGCACGCGCTCAATTCGACGCGGCACCTGGTCGGCAGCTCGAGCGGCGCGACGGCATGAGCGAGCCTCCGGCCGTCATCGCGTGCCTGCGCTATCACGATGCGCCGGCGGCGATCACGTTCCTGCGTGACGCGCTCGAGTTCGAGCTCGGTCACATGACAGAGGACGAGCAGGGACGCATCGTGCACGCCGAGCTGTGGCGCGGCGACGACGTGCTGATGCTCGGTTCCGATCGTGACGACACGCCCTGGAACCAGGCACCCGGCACGGGCGGCACGTACCTGGTGCTCGAGACCGAGGACGCCGTGGATGAGCATTTCGCGGCAGCGATGCATGCGGGCGCGATCAGCGTCACCGAGCCGGAGACGCCCACGTACGGCGGACGCGAATGCATGATCCGCGATCCCGAAGGCAACCTCTGGAGCCTGGGCACCTACCGCCCCGAACGAGCCGCGCGAACGCAGGCGTAGCGAGTCAGTCCGCGGCGCGCGGGCGCACGCCCGGCAGCAGGAACGGCAGCCGCGCGATGCGACGCTGCGGCTCGATGCCTGCCCGCGCCAGCATCGCTTCCTCATCGGTGACGTGGATGCTTGCAGCCTCGTCGATGCGCTGGACGAGCGCCGCACGTTCGCACGTGCCGTACGGGTCGTGCACGAACTCGAGGATGCCTGCGGTGATCTCGTCCAGATGCTCGAGGCAGTTGTGATGGTCGCGCTCGTACACCGTCACCGCGGAAGGTCCACCCAGCGCTGCTGCGAGCAGGTGCGCATCCGCGACCGGGATCGTGCGATCGCGTCCGCCGTGGAAGATCCGAACGGGGATCGTCAGCTGCGGCGCCGCGTGGAGCCGGTCGTTCTCGCGAACGAAGTCCATGAGGTCTTCGAGGTCGCGCCGCTGCGTCATGTGCTGCAGCGCCGTCAGGTTGAGCGTCGGCAGCTCACGGAAGTAGCGGCTCGGCTGGAACGGCGGGCAGATCACTGACAGGCTCGCGGCGCGTGAACCGATCGCCGCCTCGAGCGAGAAGTTCGCGCCCAGGCTCATGCCGTACAGGTGCAGGCTGTCCGGGTCCAGACGCGGGTCCGTCGCCAGGTGGTCGAGCACCACGCGCGGGTTCGGAACGTTCGCGGCTTCGAGGATGCCGTCGGTCTCGCCGTACATGGGGTTGTCGATGCGAGCGACGGCCACGCCGCGGCGCAGCATCGGCATCGCGAATGCATGCATCTCTTCCTTGGTGCCGGTGATGCCGGGCACGATCAGCACGCAGGGGACGGGGGAGTTGGCCGCCGCGCCGGGAGCCCGGCGGGCCAGGGGCAGCTGCAGGTAGCCGGCGATCCGTTCGCCCTGCGCGTTGCGGACCTCGAAGCGCTCGAGCTCGGGCTGGTCGACGCGCGCGTACGCCTCGAGCGCGAGCCGGTACAGGCGCTGCTTGAGCGGGCTGGGTGCCAGCAGGATTCGCTGCGCGACGTAGTAGGCGGTGAATGCGCCTTGCCAGTCGCCCGCGAATGCGCGCTTGTCGCCTTCGTCCTCCCACGCGTACGGCCACCGGCCGAGCGAGCGCAGGTTCGGCAGCACGCGCCGGAGCTGCTCGTCGGTGGCGCCAATGATGCGCAGCTGCCGACGCAGGTGGTCGGGGATCATCTCCGGCCGGAATCCGGCGATTCGCGTGACCGCCTGGAACACGCCGCCGGCCACCCGCTCTCGCGGGCGACGGGGCAGCGGCGTGACGTGCTGCCCGTTCTGGTGGTGTCCGGGATGGAACGGCATTCGGTTCGGTGAGTCCTTCGCGAGCGCGCTCGCGCGAGGGTCCTACCCCATCTATCGTCGAAAACGGTCAATTTGTCGAGCCCATGCCGAAATTCGGCCGTCGGGGCCGCGAGGGCAGCCACCCCGATAGGATCGCTGTACGGGAGTGTGGCGCAGCTGGTAGCGCAGCGGACTTTTAATCCGTTGGTCGTGGGTTCGAGCCCCACCGCTCCCATCCCGTGCCGTCTTGCCACGCCGGCTCAGAAGAACTCGTGGATCTCGCCGTCTTCGCTGATCCAGGTGCTGCGCCCCGCATCGTCGGCCTGCGCGGTCCTGACCGCGACGCGATCACGTGCCTCGCCGACGTGCCGCGAGATGCTCGCGAGGCGGTCGTCGAGCATGTCGCGAGTGGCGTGCAGCTGCGCCGGGTCGTCGAGCGAATGGCGCAGTCGCGTCAGCAGTGAACCGATCGAACGGGAATCGGCGTCAGGGCCTCGACGAACCAGGTTCGTGGCTGATTCGATCGATTCGAGTGCTCCGCTCGTCAGGCGTGCCTGGCCGTAGCGGCCCGACACGGACGTGAGCATCGTCTCGGCGATCGCCGCCTCGCGCAGCGCGCGTTCGAGTCGCGACGTCGAGAGCGTCGCGTCGACGAAGCCGCGGCGTGTCCCGGAGGCAAGCGTCGCGATGCCGTCGCCGGCCGCCGGGATCGCAGCCGCTGCGGAGTCGAGCTGCGCGACCAGCTGGAGTCGTACGACCTGTGCCACGTCAGAGGCAAGCATGTAACAGCAACCGTCCCGTCGTTCTTCGTCCCTGCCATGTTTTCGGGTCGGTGCACACATCTGTTTCCGATCCGTGCCTCCACGCCGAGTTCTCCCGCGGCCAGCGCGGCGGCTCACGGAGGCCACCAGCCCGCCATCTGCGCAGTTTCCGAACGACCCGACGCGATTCACAGGAGATGACGACCCCCGTCACAGCTTCTCGTGGGCTGTCTGGCGTGCTTCCGCACGTGGACCGCGTCGTGCCGCAGGATCCCGCCACGCTGCTTCCCGTCGCTGGGCACGGCCATGCTCCGGCGCGCTTCGTGCTCGCCGCGCCCACCGACCTGCCGATGCGACCGATCCGTGCGTACGCATCGCTCAAGTCCGCCGACTCCGTCGAAGCACGCGTCGATCTGGTGTTGCAGGAGCTCGAGCGCCAAGGCGCATTTCGCCGCAAGCACATCTTCCTGGGCGCCCCGACCGGCGGCGGCCACATCAACCCGGTGGCCATGGAGCTCGTCGAACGCATGGCGCGCGGCGATGTGGCGAGCGTGGGCATCCAGTACGGCACGCTCCCGTCGGTGCTGTCGATCGGCAAGGTCGACGACGCGCGCGACATGCTCAAGCTGCTCATGGAACGCATCCGCGACCGCATCCGCCGCGACCATCCCAACGGTGGCGGCCCGAAGGTCCTGCTCTATGGCGAGAGCCTCGGCGGATGGGCCAGCCAGGGTGTGCTCGACAGCGCCGCCGAACGTGCCGAACGCACCGGACAGCCAACTGATCCGCTCCGCCTGATGGGGATCGACAAGGCCGTGTGGATCGGGATCCCCGGCTTCAGCCGCTTCCACCGCGATCGACTCGGACCCGGCGGCATGCAGGCGATCTCGAGCATCGCCGAACTCGACAAGCTCCCCGTCGCCGCACGTACGAAGGCGCGCGCGTGGGAGCTCTCGCACTTCGACGACCCCGTCCACCGCGCTGACCTCGCCACGATCTGGCGCCGCCCCAAGTGGCTGCCCGCAGACGGCAACAATCCCAAGGGTGTTGGCAAGGACGAACGCTGGCGACCGCTGCTGACGTTCATCGACACTGCGGTGATGACGCTCAGGTCCGCCAACAAGGAAGTGATCGGCACGTTCACCGATCACGGCCACGACTACCGCAAGGAGCTGCCCAGGCTGCTGCGCGAGGCGTTCGACTTTCACGACGTCACCGATGCCGAGCTCGCACGCATGACCGAGCAGGTGCGCCAGAGCGAGGTCTGGATCATGGGACAGGACTGGAAGTAGGGGGCGCTCGCAGGCGGAATCGACGCGGATCGGCGTGCGCGGCTCCGGTCTGCGGTCATGTCGTCGGAGGCAGGTCGGACGAGTGTTGATCAGTGCGCGATTGCAGTGCCGCTCATCAACACTCGCGTCATCGAGCGTCGATGAGTGTTGACCAACGCGCGATTGGGCTGCCGCTCATCAACACTCGCGACGGCAGAGGCGGTGATCGGCGCTGATGGGGGAGGGGTGTGAGCCGGGGCGGAGGCCGGACCGCTGCAACCTCGGGACCCCGATCAACGATATGCGGATGGGACGGTATCAGGACGAATTTGACGAATGACGGGGACGGTCATGTCGGTCGGAGCAGCAGCTTCGCTGCCGCGAGCACTCGCGGCGCACACGGAACTCACGTTGGGACGAGGCCTCATGGTGGCCCCCGACGACGAGCCCACGTCGATCGGTGGACTGGCGCCGTCCGAAGACGCGGCTCCCGTCGCCGCCGCTGACGGCGACGCGCCCCAGAGCGGCAACCTGCCGCCCACGCTCACCGACGCACAGGGCCGCGTGTTCCGGCTTCAGGTGGACCCGGTCACCGGCCACCCACAGTACCTGCACGCCGCCACCCAGCGCGACCAGGCCGGCAACAGCCTCACCCTCGAGATCCTCATCGACCTCGCACCCGACGGCTCGTTCACGCGCAGGACGTCGCAGAACCTGAGCCTCGCCAACGGCGACAGCCAGCGCGAAGTGGTGCTCGCCTCGCACGGCGCGGATGGCGTGCAGACCGGCGAGACCGTCGAATCCGCGACGAAGGAAGGATCGGCGACAACCTCCGAGCGCACCGTCGGCACCTACGCCGCGGGCAAGCTCGTGAAGCGCGAAACGGACCTCGAGCAGCGCGACGAGGCCACGGACGCGAAGACCAGGGAGAAGACGGTCGTCTCCGCCAAGATCCACGGCACGTGGGACAACGGCGGCAAGGAGATCACCGCCACCACGATCCCGATGGTCGACCGTAACGAGACACAGCAGATCCTGTCGCCCGGCCAGGGCATCAACACCGACACCGATCGCACGATCACCTTCACGCGCCACGCGGCCGGACCGCTCAACGCACTGGACTGGGACGACAACGGCACGCTGCTCGTCCGCTTCGACGGGCACAAGGGTCAGTACATCGAGCGCGAGATGCGCGTTCCGCTGGATCAGACCGATGGCTCCCCGCAGATGGACAAGGCCGAGACGATCCGCACCGACGACAAGCAGAACCTCGTCAACAAGGGGCTCATGCAGGCGCGCATCTGGGGCGGGCTCGCATCCAACCTGTCGTGGATCGTCGGCATCAACTTCGCGCGCGGCAGCCTCGGCAAGGGATTCCTCGCGTTCAGCGCCGCCGCCTCCGGCGCGCAGCTGCTCGGCGAGACGCACGCCGTCGCCACCAAGCGCAACGACGGCGACTGGAGCCGCGTGGTCGTGAGCGCATACGACATGCTGCTGACCGGCATGCTCGCCGCGTACATGAGCGGTCGCAAGGACGCCCGCACGCAGCTGAGCGGTGCGCAGCGCCTCGCACTCACCGGCGCTGCCGCACCGAGCCTGGCAATTCACGGTTCACAGCTCACCGGCGCGACCGGCGCAATCGGCAGCGATGCACTGTCGAAGCGACTCAACGACGTCGGCATCGGCGCCGCGCTCGCGGCACCCAAGGTCGCGTCCCCGCTCCACGGCGAGTGGCGGCTCGAGCCACGCTTCGACGCCGCGCGTGCACTGCTGGGCTGAGAACACGCACCGGGTGAGCGGGATACTGTGACCACGTGCGTGTGCTCCGGTTCATCCGTCGCTTCCTCCTGATCGCCGTGATCCTCGTGATCGTCGTGCTCGTGGCGGGCGTGGTGTGGCTGCTCACGCATCGCGACGATGCGCGCACGTGGCGACAGGTCACCGTGATCGGTGCCCAGCTCACCGACCTGGGCAGGTTCGATCGGATCGGTGAGCTGCTGGCAGCTGACACCTCGACCGCTCGAACGCAGCAGGTCGGCACACTCCCCGCCACGATCGTCACGCCCGACGATGGGGGCGAGGCCCATCCCGCGATCGTGCTGCTCGTGCCCGCGGGCACGAGCGAGGCCGAGGAGCGCCGCGTCCGCGACGTGCAGCACGCGGTCGCGGGTGCCGGCCTGTCGGCATGGGCGGTCCGCGTGCCGGGCGACGACGCCCTCGCTGCATCGACGGCCTCCGACCAGCTCGTCGATGCACTGGCTGCGATCGTGAGGCATGACACGACCCGGGATCGCCACATCTCCGTCATCGCAGTCGGCCCGACCGCGTCGATCGTGCTCGTGGCCGCGGCCAGTGGACCGATCGCCGCCGACCTCGAGGCGATCGTCGCGGTGCAGCCGGTGGCGGACGTCCGCGGGCTCGTTGCCCTGGCGACCACCGGAGTGTACGTGGACGCTGCCGGACGCGAGCATCGCGCCGAGCCCAGCCCGGAGCTTCGCGCCAGCGCAGGTCGGGCGGTGCTGCAGGCCGTGCGCGTCGAGTTGCCGAACCCCAATCCCGTGCTCGACTCGGTGCTCGACACCGCCGCGCGCAGCCTTGATCCCCTGGCCACGCTGAAGGTGTTGCCGGACGCCGTCGCAGGGCCGAAGCTCGCGCCGGTGCTCGCCGTCCTGCGCGCCGACACGACCGCCGAGTTCGACGCGGCGTGGAACCGTCTGCCGGTTGGATTCCGCGAAGCGGCACAGAAACGATCACCACTGCCCGTGGCGGGCACGGTCCGTGCGCGCGTGCTGGTCGTGCAGGCGACCGACGAGGAGTGGGCACGATCCGACGCCGAGCGACTGACTGCCGAGCTGCCGGATGCACGAATGATCGAGGCGGACCCGGAAGATCCGGGCGCGGTGATCGACCAGGCCACTGCGATCCGCGACCTGCTCTCGGTCAGCGAATGGTGGATACGGCGCGCAGGAGCCTAGTCCCGAGACCATCCACGTCGAATGCGCCGCTTGCGAAGCCGCGCGAGTCCATGACCGTCTGCACCTGCTCGCGGATCTTCAGCGCAAGCGCCGGGCGATCGGTGATGACCGTGTCGACGCGGTGATCGCCGAGCAGCCGCACCAGGTCCGTCGGATCATCGACGGTCCAGACCTTGACGCCGAGGTCATCGCGAAATGCGGCAAGCAGCACGTCGTCTTGCGCCTGTGCCACGTTGAGGCCCAGGAAGTTCGCCGACGCGGCCTTGGCGTCACGCACGAGTTCGGCCCCGGTGCGGGCAGGATGCTGCAGCTCGCTGAGCAGGCCCACCGGGCGATCCGGCACGATCCGGCTCAGCGCGCGCACCGCCGCCGACTTGAAACTGAAAAACTCGAGCTGCAGATCCGTCAGGTGCCGACGGAGGGTCCGCACCACGTCATCTTCGTAGCCGGATTCCTTGAGTTCGACCAGGGCCTTGGCGTCGAGCTCGCCGGCTCGCCTGGCCCAGTCATCGAGGGTCGGGATGTCCGGGTACGCGGCGAGCGCCGCGGAGTCCACGTCCGCGAGGCGACGACCATCGGGCAGCGTTGCATCGTGATGGACGACGAGCGTGCCGTCGCCAAGGCGGCGGACGTCGATCTCGACCGAGTCGACACCGCCTGCAACCGCATGATCCAGCGCCGGGATCGAGTTCTTGGGTGCACCATCCTGATGCCACGCGCGATGCGCGGAGATGGTCGGCCCGATGCCGTGTACATCCACTGTTGAGCTCCCCCGAACGATTCCCCACCGGTATATCGGCTACATCGGCGACGCCGGACCGGGTTGGTATGGTCGCGGCGCCATGAGCGACGCCCACGAGACCACCGATCCGATCGACTCGCCCGTCCGCAGCACCACGAGCGTGCTCCTGCTCCTCGCAGGACTCGTTGCCGTCCCCTTGCTGGTGCTGCTGGTGCTGCTCACGCTGCGCGGTGCGGGATCCGACGGTGCAGGCACCAGCTTCGCGGACAGCATCGCCGACGGCCGCATCCAGGCCGTCTATCTGGCCAGTGACGAGGTGTTCTTCGGCTCCATCACCGACGCGGAAGGCGACGTGCTCGTCCTGCAGGATGCGTTCTTCCTGCGACGCACGGAAGCTGCAGGCGACGAAGAACCCGCTGCAGGCAGCCTCGATCTCGTCTCGGTCGCCCAGGACGTGGGGGGCGACGGCAACCTGCTCATCAACGCACGAGAAGTCGTTCGAATCCAGAATCTCGCAGCCGATGCCGAGATCGCGCAGTCCATCGAGGACGCCACCAAGTAAGACCCGTCGCTTCGCTTCGCCGCCCGATGCCCCGGTCGTGCGAGTTGTGAGCGTTCCGTTCAGAGATGTTCGACAACGCCCCCAACCGCTCAAGGCGTGCTCGCCGTTCGCCGAAACCCACTCCCGTGCAGGGACGATGGGACATTCGACGACGCAGCGGCGTGCATTCGCACGCGCTCGCGGTCGTGCTTGCCGTCGCGAGCCTCGTGCTCGCAGCATCCACGTCGACCGCCCTCGCCGTGGAAGCCGGCGGCGATTCCACGGGTCGAAGCGCGCGCGACGCCCGGACCGTCTCGCCCTGGGCTTGGTCGGTGCCGGCGCGCAACTGGAGCCGCCGTTCGCAGGTGCTGCCAGCAGGCCTGCTGCGCCGCGGGCCTCGCGCGCCGATCACACGCGGCCAGTTCCTGGATGCGCTGCTCAAGGTCCAGGCGCTCGGTCCTCGCAGCCGCAGCAGCCTGCTCACCAGCCGACGCCCCGCGCCGGCGCTCAAGGACGCGCCCGCCAACTCGACGCGCGCTCGCGCCATCTCGCACGGCTGGATTGCCCCCCGAGCCGGCAAGTTCGACGCTGCCGCGCCGATCACCGCCGACGACGCCGCGCTCGCCGTGACCGGAGCACTCGGACTGCGCCCGTCCGTCTCCACGTTCGCGGTGCGATTGCGCACCGAACTGCCCGGCGTACGCGTCAGGTATGCCTACGCCGCATCGCATGCGCTCGTGCGAACGCTCGGCATGCGCTACAACGTCCAGGACCCGCACGACGCACTCGAACTCGGACCTCGCGACGCGGTCAACGTCGCCCACGGCGCCTACATGCTCCACGTCGCCGCAACGCGCGTCGAATCGTGGAAGCTCGAGGAGGCACGGACGCTCGCAAGCACGTTCGACCTGCCGGAGCTCGGCCCCAACCAGCTGCGCGTGCTCGGCACCGGCGTGCGCCAGCTCGGCCAGCCCTACGTGTGGGCAGGCGAGACCGAAGGACCCCAGCCCGAGGGCAAGGGCGGCTTCGACTGCTCCGGCTTCGCGATCCGCGTCCTGAACCAGTCCGGCGTTCCCAAGGACCAGCTGCGCCCCGTCCTGGAACGCACCACGTACACGCAGAGCGCGATCCCCGCCGCTGCGCGCATCACGAAGGCGAAGCTGCAGCCGGGTGACCTGATGTTCTTCGGCGATCGCGGCCCCACGAGCACGCCGACCCAGAATTTCCACGCCGGCATCTACATGGGCAACGGCTGGTTCATCCACTCGAGCGGCGGCAACGGTGGCGTCGCCATCAACTCGCTCGACGGCTGGTGGGGCGACCGCTACTCCTGGGGCCGACGCGCGCTGCTGACACCCTGAAGCCACGTCTGGCATCATTGGACCGGTGCCGGACCCGCTCCCACCCACGAGTCCTCGACGACGTCTCCGCATCCCCGTGCTGCTCGCCATCGGCGCTGCACTGCTCGCCTGGACCGGCGGCATCGTCGTCGCCACCATCGCGGCGCGCAACGCGCCCGAACGCGGCGCGCTCGACACCAGGCTCGAGGGCGTGACGCAGCCCACCGAGGCACTGCAGCCCACGACCCCGGAAACGCCGCCGGCGGCTCCAAAGCCGGACGTCGAAGGTCCCTGCTGGCCGATCTACGGGCGCTCGCCCGCCCGCAACTCAAACGCCGCTTCGCTCGACCACGGCATCCCGCTGCGCCAGACATGGCGCATGCGAATCGGCATCATGGAATTCCCACCGTCGTTCTGCGACGGCATCCTGTACGTCAACAACCAGCGCGGACAGACGTGGGCGATCCGCGCATCCAACAAGCGCATCCTCTGGAAGCGCCAGACGGCCAAGATCTACGACTCGACACCCGCCGTCAGTGGGCAGCGCCTCATCGTCGGCTCCTTCTCGCCCGGTGACGTGCAGGCACTCGACCGTCGCACGGGACGCCGTCTCTGGCGACTGCAGACAGGCGGGGCCGTGGAATCCTCGCCGGTCGTGGTCGACGGCATCGTGTACGCCACGTCGAAGGACCGCCGTGTCTACGCGATCAGCGAACGCACCGGGCGCGTGCGCTGGGCGTATCGAACCGGTGGCGAGGTCAAGGACAGCCCGACCGTCGTCGGCGGTCGCGTGTACGTGGGCAACTACGCCGCCGAAGTCGTGTCGCTCGATGCGAAGACCGGCGCCGTGAAATGGAACCGCTCCTTCGGCGGCGTGCTCGGCGACCGCATCTACTCGTCGGTCCCGATCGACGGTCGCTCGGCGTACTTCGTGACCGTGCGTGGCAACATCTTCTCGCTCGACACCCGCGACGGCAGCACGCGCTGGCAGCAGTCGATCCCCGGGTACGTGTACTCGACCCCGGCGATCAGCGGTGGCAACCTCTACATCGGCAATTACCAGGGCGACGTGTACGCCTTCAACGCGCGCACCGGTCGCCGCGTGTGGCGCCAACACGTGGGCGGCACGATCAGCGGCAGCCCCACCGTGATCGGCGACGTGCTGTACGTGTCGAGCCTGAGCGGCAAGAAGACGTACGGGCTGTCACCGCGCAACGGCCGCGTGCTGTGGACGCACCCGGACGGGCGCTACGTGTCGGGCATCGGCACCGACCGCGCCCTGTACCTGTCGATGGGATCCACGTTGTCGCGCTGGACGACCCGTTCGACGGGTGGTCCTTGACCGACCTTCGATCCTCGTCGTACCTTGGATCGGGAGTAAGGGACGACCCGACCGGGGCGCGACGCGTGCATGGGGATGCAGGTGAAGCGACGGACACCTGATCGGGTGCGCGAGAGCGCAAGGGGGGACACGGACGTGATTACAGCCGGTGCAACAGCAGTACCGATAGCGGCGTATCCAGACGCCGGCCCACTGATGCAGACATGGTCGCAGCCGTACTTCTCCGGGAACGGAGGGTCGAGCATCTACTCGGGAAGCTTCGGTGCCTCGACCGCCGCGTACGGCGCGACGACGCTTGGATTTGGCGGCGGCTACACGGGATCCTCCTACGCCGCGCCATTCGATCCATACGGACCCGCACCGACCGGATTCGGACTGCTCAAGCCCAGCCCATTCGGTTGGCCTGCTGGGCCCACCGCTCCCGTCGCGCCCGCCAACCAGGTCGTCTACGCCCACTACGGAACACCGGGCCAGGCCACGACCATCGCAAGCGGCCCCGTGACTGCGCCCGCAACCGCCGCTGCGCCCGCCGCGACGAAGCCTGCCGCGCCCAAGAAGCCCGAGCCCAAGCCCGAGCCGAAGCCGGAGCCCAAGACCGTGTCGGTCAAGTCGGGCGACAGCCTCTCCAAGATCGCGGCGGCGAACGGGACGACGTGGCAGAAGCTGTACGAGCTCAACAAGGGCGTCGTCGGCAGCAACCCGAACCTGATCCGACCGGGTCAGGAGCTGAAGCTGCCCTAGCGGCTGCACGAGCTCCAGCTGATAGCCTCGCGCGGTGAGCACGCCGAGCACCAGCAACGACGTCGTCCTCGACGTGCGGGCCCTCGGCAAGCGATATGCCGGAGCGCCCGGCGATGCGCTGCACGACGTCTCCTTCCAGCTGCACCGCGGCGAGGTCCTGGGCCTGCTCGGACCCAACGGTGCCGGCAAGACCACCGCGATCGAGATCATCACCGGATTCCGGCGCGCCACGTCCGGCAGCGTCACGCTGCTCGGGCTCGACCCGACCCGCCGCGAGGACCTGCGCGCGATCCGTCGGCGCGTCGGCTACGTGCCGCAGTCGGCCGGGCACTATCGTTTCCTCACCGTCGGCGAGACGATCGCCATGCATCGCGCGTGGTACGACGATCCGCGCGGCGTCGACGAGGTCCTGGAGCTCGTCGGGCTGGAGGACGCCGCCGACCAGCGCGTGCGGCGTCTGTCCGGGGGCCAGCAGCGACGCCTCGATGTCGGCGTCGCGCTCGTCGGCCGTCCCGAGGTCGTCCTCCTGGACGAGCCCACCACCGGCTTTGACCCCGCCGCCCGCCGGCGCGCGTGGGACGTCATCGCCGAACTCGCGCAGCTCGGCACCTCGATCCTGCTCACCACCCACTACATGGAGGAGGCCACGCGACTCGCCGATCGTGTCGTGGTGGTCGGTGGCGGTCGCGTCGTCGGCGAAGGCACGCCCAAGGACCTCGCCCGCGAGCTGCAGCTGGGAACGGTCATCCGCACGCGCGTGCCGGACACCGTCACCCGTGACGACCTGCCCGACGCGCTGCGAGCCGGGCTCGTCGAACCAGGCCGTTTCGAACTGCAGGTCGACACGCCCACGGCGGCGCTCGCCCAGCTGTGCCAGTGGTCGCTCGACCGTGACGTGCCGCTGGAGGAACTCGACGTGCGTGCGCCGAGCCTGGAGGAGAGCTACCTGGCGCTCACCGACGAGACGGTGGTCCGATGATGCGAACGCTCCAGATCCTTCGCTCGCAGGTCCAGGTCGAACAGCGCCTATTCTGGCGCAACGTGAGTGCGACCTTCTTCACGTTCGTGCTGCCGATCGTGCTGCTGTTCGTGATCGCGCTGAGCGACGACCCGGCAGAGAACGTCGCGATGATCATCGCGCTCGGGATCCTGTCGACCGGCTTTCAGGGGCTCGCGATCCAGCTGTCCATGCACCGCGACCAGGGCGTGCTCAAGGGCCTGATGGCAACACCGCTCGACCCCGGCATGCTCGTCGCCGGCAAGGTCGTGTCGATGCTCATCGTGGTGACCCTGGAGTCGCTCATCGTGCTCGGCTTCGGCATGTTCGTGCTCGGCGCCGACGCACCGCATGATCCGCTGCTGCTCGCGGCGTTCGTGCTGCTGGGCACGGCGACGTTCGTGTCGCTCGGATTCGCGGTCGCGAGCATCATTCCATCGAGCGACTCCGCGCCGGCGATCGTCAACGCCGCCTACCTCGGCCTGATCCTCGCCAGCGTACTCGTCGAATCCATCGACGAGCTGCCGCAGATCGTGCAGACGCTCGGCAGCGCGCTGCCGCTCGTGCACCTGTTCGAACCGATCCGCAATGCGTGGCTGTTCGGCAGCACCTCCGGCGACGTCACCAGCGCGATCGTGCTCGCCGCCTGGGGCATCGCCGCCGCGCTCTGGACCGTGCGTCGCTTCCGCTGGGAACCGTCCGAGCGAGCCTGACCTCGCGAGCGGGCGTCAGCTGCCGGGCACGCGCAATTCCCCGCGCGATTCCCCGCGCGATTCCCAGCGGGCGCTTCGTACATCACCGTCGGTGCTCGACGCTGATGTACGAAGGGACGGCGTGCAACGATGACTCCCCGTCGCGCGCTCCCGCACGTCAGCTGCCGGGCACGCGCGCGGTCTCGCCGGCGGCGCCTTCCCACGGCACGTGCCTGACGTACCGATCGGCCGGGAAATGCAGCTCGAGGATCGCGGGCCACGTGTCGTCGACACCGTCCAGATGCGCGGCGCGCAGCGGCACCCACGCTCGCAGCGCAGCATCGAGCGGCTGCAGGTCCGGGTCGTGCTGGCCTTCCTCTTCCTCGAGCGCGACGACGCGGGCGGCGCGCTGGCGCGCGACGTCGTCGATGCCGAGCGTGCGGCTCGTCTCGGGATCGGCGAGATAACAGCACAGCAGCAGCAGCGGCGGCAGGTGGCTGTTGTCGACGTCGTCGTCGACGCCCGCCGCGCGCAGGTGCCTGCGGCGCAGCTCATCGAGCGGCGGCATGAGCATCGGGCTCGGACTTCCGGATACGTGCCCGATCGTGTCACCCGCGTCGCGCTGGAAGAACGCCACGCCCGGCTGCCCCTGCAGCTCGTAGCGCGCACCGGGTTCGTCGAACGGCGCGATCGTCTCGTGCAGCGGCACGCTCAGCTCGAGCACGCGGGTCAGCAGGGCATCGACATCGGTCGGATCGATCGGCGGCAGGCTCATGGCACGCGATGATACATCGACAAACGGGCCAACCAGCGGCCGTGCGACCGCGTGTGTTTGTCATCGCGGCGGGGAACCACGATACGAAGACAGATGGATTCTTCAACCACCGATACCGTGCTCGTCGCGCTGTTCCTGCTGGGCATGGCCCTGTTCGGGCTCGCGATGCTCGCAGTATCGCTGCGCGTCGGGCCTCGCCGCGGCACCTGGAACCAGCCTGCCGCCGCGCTGCGCCAGCCCGGACGCGGCATGTTCGTCGCGATGTATGCCATCGCGATCGTACACGTGCTCATCGGCCTCGGTGCGGCGCTGTTCGTGCCCGGTGGCGGCATCGGCATCTTCCTCGTGATGCTCGCGACGGGCGTCTTCTACGTGCTCTGTGCGCACAGCTGGGCGCTCGCCCACGCGATCCGGCGCCGTCGCGAACGCACCTGACCGCTTCGACCGCGTCACAGGTCGTCGATCGACCACGCATCGGGATCGTCGGCCGTCGGCTGCGGTGAACTCGTCGCAACACCCGTCACCGCATCGAGCACCCCGTCGAGCGTCAGGTGCTCGTCGAGCAGCGTGATGAGCGTCCCCAGACCCGCCACCGTGCCGTGTGAATCCACGTGCGCGCGCAGCGCCGCGCGCCGGTCGGCTTCCTCCTCGCCGACGATCAGCTCCGTGCGACGCGCGCCCGACGCGAGGATGTCGACGGGCGGGAACAGTCCCGAATCCATCGTCTCTCGATCGAGCCGCCACTCCACGTTTCCGGTGCCGACGAGCTCATGCAGCACCACCTCGTCGAGCTGCGACTGCGTATCCGCCTGCACCGTCGCGAGGATCGTCAACGATCCCGCACCATCCTGATCGGGGCTGCCCGCTCGCGCGCGTCCGAACCACTCGCGCAGCTCGCGCAGGGCAGTCTGCGGCAGCCCCCCGTCGAGCACCCGACCGTCGCCATGATCGTGCGTCGCCGCGAGCGCCCGTGCGAGTGCGCCGAGCGAATCCACGAGCACCGCGACATGCGTTCCGGTCGCGGCGTGTGCGGCGGCATCGTCGAACACGTGTGCGAGCGCTACGTGCTCCTCGGGACCGGCCACGTCGCTGCTGGTGCCGGTCACGCGTGCGCCCGGCAGCTCGTCGTGCCACTCCTGGTGCTCCTCGATCGGCTGGTCGACGAGCACCACGTACACCTCGATGCCCGGCACGCCGTCGACGAGCGCCTGCCCGAGCCAGCGCAGCACCGTCGTCGCGCCCGTGCGGTGCGGACCGACCACCAAGCCGCGCTGGCCGAGCGCGAGCGGCGCCGCCAGCTCGAGCGGGATCGCCTGTCGCGGCCCGCCTCGGCGATCGATTCGCACGTGGTGGGTCGGGAACGCGACGGAGTGGGGTTGGGGGTCGCGCATGCCGGCATTCTAGGATCTCCGTGGGCGACGCCCATCAATCCCGGAGGCACCGTGCGCGATATCGACGTAGATGCGATGAGCACCGACGAGCTGATCGACCTTGCACGCCGTCAGGTTCGCACCTGGACCGACGCTGCCGTGGCGCTGCTGCCCGAGGACGAGCTGCGCGTGGATGCGCACTGCCACCTGGGCCAGGACAGCGACGGCTCGCGCGTCACCGTGGAGCAGCTGCTGCGCCAGCTGGACCAGTCACAGGTGCACTACGCGCTCGTGACGCCGCTGCATCAGGCGTGCGGGTACGCGGAGGAGAACGCGCGCGTTCGGGAGCTCGCGTCCGGAACCGACGGCCGCCTGCGCGCGCTGCACCGCTGCGATCCGCTCGCGAAGGATGCGGCCGCCGATGCACGGCGCGGCCTCGAAGCCGGCGCGGTCGGGCTCAAGTGGCATCCGCGCGCGGAGCGGTTTTCGATGGACGACGATCTCGCGCGCGACACCGCAGCAGTGGCGCACGATGCGGGCGTGCCGATCCTCATCCACGCGGGGCGCGGCATGGAACGACTGGGGGAGGGCGTCGTCGAGCTCGCCCGAGAATTCACCGGAGCGACGTTCGTGCTCGCGCACGCCGCGATCAGCGACCTGGGCTGGATCGTGGACGCAACGCACGACATCGACAACCTCGTCTTCGACACCTCGTGGTGGCGCCCCACGGATCTGGCGGTGCTGCTGACGAGCTGCGACCCGGACCGCGTGATGTTCGGCAGCGACCCACCGTATGGCACCGTGCCGCTCGGCATGCAGCTCACCGCACGCATCGCACGCGCCTGTGGGTGGAGCGACGCGAACGTCGCGCGGCTCATGGGTGGCACCGCTCGGCGACTGTTCGGGATCGGACGAGACGTCGACGGCCCGACCGAGCACGCGCCGCACATGCCGGAGGAGGAGCCCGCGTTCCGCCGCGCCGGAGAGCTGTTGTCGGCTGCGCTGCAGGTGGAGTTCTCGGATGGTGAGTCTGCCGAGGTATTCGACCTGGCGAGTGCGGCCCTGCACGTGGTGGACACGCATCCACGAGTACGCGACGCGCGCCTGCTGCACGGCGCGATCGAGGGCGGGCGAGCACTGCTCGTGCGTGATGGTTCGACGGGGATAGCGATGACGTCACCCACCAGGCGACTCGGGATCGAGCTGCTCATCTGCGTGCTCGCACACTTGGCGACCCCGGCTCTTCCGATACCGGGAATCGATCGTGTAAGCTGGGACGATCCTGCCCCGTTCGTCTAGTGGCCTAGGACGCTGGCCTTTCACGCCGGTAGCACGGGTTCGAATCCCGTACGGGGTACTTACTGATAGTCGCTGCACGTGCCGAGCATTCCTGTGGCACATGCATTGGCATCGTATCGGCCGAATTTCACCGGAATCATGAGTTCGGCGGGTCGCTGTGCCGCGGGGCGACGTGCTGGACGTCGGAACCCACCGCCGACCTGACTTAGCGACGGAACTTTCGAGTCGCGGTCGTGGCACCGGCCCGGTTCACCACGACGTATGTCAGCTGATGCGTGCCGCGTCCGAGCGACGCAATGTCGATCGGGACATTGAAGCCGAAGTTGCGCTCGTTGTCCGGGAAATTTGTTCGGGCATACACCGGCGCACCGTCGAGGCGGACGACGACCCGCGCGATGCTGCTCTCGCTCGAGACCCGAGCACGGAAGTTGGTGCTCCCGTTGGCGAGCACGCGCGGCTTCGCGAGCGTGATGTCGGGCTTCACGATCGGGAATGCACCGAGGGCGCAGGTACCTCGCCGTGCGCGGCGAGCGACGAGCCGGTCGAGCAACACCGCGCTGTCGTACGTCGCATCGCCCTGGTCGAAGAGCGACAGGTAGAGGCTGTGTGGTCCAGGGGCGGCGGGCGTCGACGTGCGCACCAGCGGTGTCGCTCCGTCGAAGACCGTGCCGCGTGCGTTCGTGTCGTTCGCGCTGGTGTCTCCGGACGTGCGGACATTCAGCGGGGTGCCGTCCGTGCGGAAGGCGAAGTTGTGCGGCGCGATCACCGTCGATCCGATCGTCTTCCAGTCGTGCACGTCGAGCTCGGCCACGAACCCGTCGTTGTAGATTATGCCCGGAAACTCCGGGAACTCCTCGCTCAGGAAGCGCTGGTCGAGGTCGAGGCAGTTCGCTCCCGCCGGAACCATGACGTCGATCTTCAGCACCGTGACATCGCGACTCGTGTCGCCGTGCGTCGCGCCGCCCTCGTTGTCCGTCGACATGTTGCGCCAGGACGCGCCGAAGGTGCCACCGGTGTTGCCGGTCGAGAGGATGGCGTAGGAGCCGCCTGCCCTCGGGAAGCGTGCGGCGGCCTTGCTCGTGACTGCGGCCGAGATGCCAAGCGGCGGAAGCTGCACGAAGCTGGCCCCCGTCACCAGCGCAGGGTCGACCACGATGGCCGCTGCAATGGGAGCGGCATCGCGCGTCGGCGCGACGGCGCCGTGCGCTATCCCCGCGGGAGCAGCCAGGCACAATGCCACGGCAGCACACAATCGAACACGGCGTCGTATAGGACTCATCGGTATCTCCAGTGGCGTGAGCGCGCGGGCCGCGAAGCGAGCATTCATGAGCGCGAGCCGGTTCTGAGCGGACCCTCGCACAGATGCGTCCGAATCGCAGTCGGTATCACATGCAAGCCCTCGTGAAACTGTGCGAGTGCCATCGAGGTTTGTAAATCGAAATGGTTCGACGAGTTTCGCATGGAGATCCGTCGAAGAGGGTCTGAGGGGGTGCCATCTGCTCAAGGCGAGGGTCTCCGGTGCCGATACCGGCCCTCTGCGCCGCTTCTCTCCGGAGTCTTCCGACATGCCGCCCACTTCAGCGCCGTTCTTCGCGCGCCGTCAGTTCGCCACGACGCTTCTCTGCCTCCTGGGCATGGCGATTTTGGTTGTGGGGATCCGGCCAGTCACCGCTGAAGCTGCTGCGCCGCGTCTGTTCGGCTCCGCGGTCGAGGGGAAGGTCCTTCGCGGCACTCCGGCTCAGACCCGAAGTGCTCGATTGACGTGGATGCGGTGCGCGGCGAGGGGGACACGCTGCACGAGGATTTTCCGAGCGACTCAGACGAGGTACAGGATGACTGCGGCAGACATCGGGTTCCGCGTGCGGCTCGACGCGCGACGCGGCACGCGAGTGACGAGGTCCGCAGTGACACGGGTGGTGACGCCCATGATTCCGCGTGCGGCGATCCGTCCGAAGATCACCGGCACTGCGGGTCCGGGCGTGACGTTGCAGGCGAGTCCTGGTCGATGGCTCCCGGCCGGTCGAGCCGTGCGCACCTCGTATCAGTGGCTTCGGTGCCTCGATGGCAGGTGCACGCCCATCACCGGATCGAGGGGAACCACGCACCTCGTCGACGCCGCCACGGACGCCCGAGCGACGCTCCGCGTCGATGTCACAGCCGTTGCAACGGTGCGCGGACTTCGAGCAGTTGGGCGTGCTTCGAGCCTGCAGACGAGCTCGGTCCTGGTTGCCGTGTCGCTCGCGTCGCCTCCGACGATCTCCGGAGCGGGAGTAGAGGGGTCCACCCTCACCGCTTCTCCCGGGACGTGGAGCTCGCATGGCCTCCCGGTCGCGACCTCGCAGCAGTGGATGCGGTGTCGCACCACCTGCGACGCGATCCCGGGAGCGACCGGTCTGACGCACGCGCTCACCGCAGCAGACGTCGGCGCTCGACTGCGTCTGGATGTCGCCGCATCGTCGCCCGTCGCATCGGGTGGAGCGTCGAGCGCCGAGACGGCGGCGGTCGCCGCCAGCACGCCGGTCGTCGTCGGGAGTCCGGCCGTCGCGCCGCTCACCGGCCTCGTGGTGGGGAGCGCGATCGCCACAACCGACGGTGCCTGGTCGAGCTTCGATCCGACCACATACACACGGCAGTGGCAGCGATGCGCCGCGGGATCCTGCGTCGACATCGCAGGCGCAAGCGGCACGTCGTACGTTCCCACGGATGCCGACATCGGCAGCACCTTGCGCTCGATCGTCACCGCAAGTCATCTCGGCCTGATGACATCCGCCGCTTCTTCGGCGACGACCACGGTGTCCGGCATGGCGCCGATCGCGACGGCACTTCCGACCGTTTCGGGAACGACGACAGCCACGCTGACACTGTCCTCCGCGGCGGGCGCGTTCGTGGGCAGTGGCACGATCACCGTCACACGCCGATGGCTGCGCTGCGACAACGCGGGCAACGGGTGCGTGGAGGTCGGCGCCGACAACGACGTGACCTATCCCCTCACGAGCGCCGATATCGGCAGCCGCATGCGCGTGCGCAGCACCGCGATGAGCGCATGGGGGACGAGCGTCTCCACGAGCGCGTCGAGCGCGGTCGTCGTCAGTGCCGTGCCGAGCAATGCATCGCTGCCGGTAATCGGCCCCGCGGCCCCACGAGATACGAACACCGCGACGTCGACGAACGGCTCCTGGACGGGCCTGCCGACCATCGCGTACACCTACCAGTGGCGGCGCTGCGACACCGCCGGCGAGAACTGCGTCGACATCGCGAGCGCGACCGGATCGACATATCTGCTCGGGCCGACGGACGTCGGTACGCGCCTCCGGATCCGCGTCACGGCCACGAACGGCGCGGGCAGCTCGTCTGCAGATTCTGTGCCGTCGGTCATCGTCCTCGAATCTCCGTTCCCGGTGAATGCTGCCCCGCCGGTGCTCGGTGGTCCGCGCGTCGATGGCGGCCTGATCACGCTCACACCAAACGGAGTCTGGACCGGGCTTCCGATCAGCACGCGTGCGTACGCGTGGAGTCGCTGCCTGGCGGACGGCACGGGGTGCGTGACCATCCCGGGCGCGACGCAGTCCAGCTATCGAGCGGTGACTGCAGACGTCAACAAGTCGCTCAAGGTGCGGGAGACCGTGACCAACGCCGCGGGGACCGCGTTCGTGTTCTCCGAGCTGTCCACCGTGATTGCGCCGGCCCCGCCCGCCAACACGGTACTGCCGACGGTCACCGGCACCGCCCGAGAAGGACTCACGCTCAACTCGGCGACCGGGACATGGACCGGCACTGCGACGATCACGTTCGCCCGAGCGTGGTTCCGCTGCAACTCCGAGGGCCTCGAATGCGAGCAGATCGCCGGCGCGAATCAGACCAGCTACGTCCTGTCCACCGACGACATCGGATCGCGGATCAAGCTGCGAGTGACCGGAACGAATGCCGCGACGTCGGTCTCGGCATTCAGCAATCCGACCGCAACGGTGCTCGGATCGGTGCCCCGAATCCTGACCGCACCGGCGATCACCGGGACACTCGCCGTGACGCAGGAACTCACCGCGGACACCGGTTCCTGGGCCGGCCTTGCGCCCACGAGCTACGCGTACCAGTGGACGCGTTGCAGCGCAGGCGGTACGGGATGCGTTGCCATCGCCGGGGCGACGAGTCAGACGTTCCGGCTGACCGAGATCGACAACGGCATGAAGGTTCGTGTCGCGGTCACCGCCACCAACGCGATCGGCGCATCCATGCCGGCGACCAGCCTGCTCACTCCGACCATTTCCGGGACGGCTGCAGCGCCCAGCCTGGTCACGCCTCCCGTCATCTCGGGTGATGCACGCCAGGGGCTGCTGCTCACATCCACCCCCGGCAGCTTCAACGGCACGCCGACGATCACCTACGCGTTCTCGTGGGAGCGATGCGACTCGGGACCTGTGAACTGCCAGACCATAGACGGCGCGAACGCGGCGACGTATCGAACGACGATCGACGACGTCGGCAAGGTGGTGCGAGCCGTCGTGACCGGCACCAACGGCATTGGATCCGACGTCGGTTCGAGCGCCCCGACCATCGTCATCGTCGCCACATACCCGCCCGAAAACAACCCTGCCGTTCCGCCGACCATCACCGGCGGCATCTGGGAACACGGCGAGAACGTCACGATCGCCAGGGGAACGTGGACGGGCACCGCAGCGATCACCTACTCGTACCAGTGGCAACGGTGCGATGCCGGCGGCGGCGATTGCCAGGACATCGGTGGCGCAACCAATGCGACGTACAGGCTGGTCGAGAACGACGTCGGCAGCCGCATGCGCGGACGCGTGACGGCGTCCAACGATTTCGGGGTCGTCGCCGCCACGACGGACACCTCGAGCATCGTCGCCGCTGCCCGTGTCCCGGTCAACAGCGGCGCATCGCCGTCCATCAGTTCCAACTCCCCTGAACAGTCGAGGCCCCTGGTTGCAAGCCGAGGTGGCTGGACCGGTTCCACGATGACGTACACCTACCAGTGGATGCGATGTGACGTGGTCGGCGAGAACTGCTTCGATCTCGGAGGCAAGACGAGCAGCGTCTTCACCCCGGGAGCGGAGGACGTCGGCTGGACGCTGCGCGTTCGCGTGAAGGCAACGAACGTCGCGGCGCCGCTCGGAGTCACGGCGGAGTCCGCGGAGACCGGCGTCGTGATCGCGGCGACCCCGCCCAGCGAGGTCAACGCCCCGACCATCAAGGTGGGAACCAACGGCACGACGTTCGAGGTCGAAATCGCGACGTGGTGGACCGGGACCCAGACGATCTCGGCGAAATGGCAGTGGCAGCGCTGCAACTCAGACGACCCGGCAACAGCGGTCTGCACGGACTGGGGTGCGCTCACGACGAGTCGCATCTACACGCTCACGGGCGCGGACATCGGCTACTACATGCGTGTCGTGGGATCCGCCACGAACGCCGTTGCGATCGACCCGGTACGTTCGACGCCGTCCAACATCCTCGGGCCGGTACAGGAGGCGGGCGTGCCGACTCCAGCATTGACCCCACCATCAATCTCGGGGGACCTGGAGGAGTCTCGACCCCTCACCGCACATCCCGGGACGTGGTATGGAATCGGACCGATGTCGTTCGCATACACGTGGCTGCGGTGCGACCTCAACGGCGAGAACTGCTCTCCGATCACGAGTGCGACCCAGCCGACCTACACGTTGGCGGCGCTCGATGTCGGTACGACAATCCGCGTCCGTGTCGTGGCGACGAATCCGGTCGGCACATCGGCGCCGGCGGTAAGCGATGAGACGGGCGTCATCGTTGCGGGGACCCCGCCATCGAGTACGGCGCTGCCGATCATCACGGGCGCGAACTCCGTCGTCGGAACGACCTTGACCGGCACGAACGGCGAGTGGAGCGGGACCGCCACCATCGCATTTGGGCGCACGTGGTACCGATGCCAATCCGGCGGTGGAGCCTGCTCGGCCATCCCAGGTGCAACCGGGACGACATACAAGCTTGTACCGGGCGACGCCGGGTTCCAGATCCAGCTCAAGGTTCGCGCGACGAACTCATTCGATTCCGCAGAGGTGTATTCCCTCACATTCCCGAATGCGTCAGTCATCCAGGCAGCGACCCCACCTTCGGCATCCGTGCTTCCGGTGGTGACCAACCTCACGCTGGGGATGTCGCCCCCGGTCGTCGGACACTCGCTCCGCACGACCACGGGCACGTGGAGCGGAACTCCAGCGATCACGTACGCATATCAGTGGGAACGTTGCGACGGAGCGGGTGGCGGGTGTGTCGACATCGTCGGTGCCACCACCAACACCTATGTGGTCACCAGCGCCGACATCGGCGCAACCCTGCGGGCGAAGGTGATCGCAAGCAACCCGGCCGAAGTTCCCACGGCGGAGTCTAGCGAGCCGTCTCAGGTCGTGCTGGCCGCCGATCCTCCGGTCAACTCGCAGCTGCCCACGGTGTCAGCTGCTCCCGAGCGAACCGTCGCTTCGGTCTCGACGACGGGCAATTGGACCGGGAGCGCGCCAATGACGGCTACGCGGATCTGGCAGCGTTGTGCGACCACCGATCCGATCAGCTGTGAGGACATCACCGCTGCCACCGACGTTACGTACGTCCCGGTTGACCTGGACATCGGATCGTATCTGCGCGTCGTCGTGACGGTGACGAACGGATCAGGCCCCGAGAACGCGGGCGTCGCGATCAGCGCGATGTCGACCAACCCGGTCGTGGAAGGCACTCCGCCGGCGACGACAGGAACGCCGCTCGTGTCTGGATCGCATCTCGTTGGTGCGGTCCTGACGGCGAACCCCGGGGTCTGGACCGGAACCGGACCGATCACGTACAGCTACCAGTGGCAGCGCTGCGACGGCGCAGGCACGGCATGCCGCAACATCTCGGGTCAATACGCATCCACCTACACAACGACGGGTGCAGACGTCGCATCGACCATTCGCGTGCGCGTGAAGGGCCACAACACGATCGGTGTGTCGCTGTTTGTCGATTCCACTGCCGTGGGGCCCATCACGAACTGATCAAGTGCCGTGCGCGACGCGACGATCTCGCCCGTCACGAGCGCGCAGCTCGGCGCCGACCTTGCGGCGCTCGCAGGGCTGAGGCCGACCGGGCGCAACAGTGCGGTCTGGGCCATCGTCGGGGCGACCAGCGTGATCGACATGCGCGAGCTGTCGTCGACGCTCGGCTCCGGACGCGGCTGGAGGAGCCGGCTGTCGACGACCGGGCGGCTACGATGAACCCGTGAAGCAGCTCCCAGTCATCGGCCAGCCAGACCCTGTGACCGACCCGGGCGAGGTCTCTGCGGGCGCGCGGCGCACCGTCGTGAAGATCGACGGGATGGACTGCGCCAGCTGCGCGACGACCCTCGAGCGCGTCGTGCGCGACATCGACGGCGTCGAACGCGCGGTCGTGAACTTCGCTGCCGCTCGCCTCGACGTGCACCATGGCCCCGCGGTCGACCCTGCCGTCATCGAGTCGGCAGTCGAACGCGCGGGGTTCGAGGTCCACGCACCGAACGTCGGCCCGCGCGTGGCGTGGTGGCGACAGCGTGGAGTCGCCGCGATGCTGGTCGCGGCCATCATGTTCGCCGCAGCGTTCGCGGGCGAGCGCATCCAGCCCGACCTGCCGTGGGCCGTGCTCTTTGCAGTAGCGATCATCGTCGGTGGCCGCTCGATCTTCCGCTCGGCGCTCGTCGCACTGCGCGCCCGGTACCTCGACATGAACGTGCTGATGGCAGCCGCCACGATCGGCGCCGCGATCATCGATGAGTGGCCCGAAGCCGCCGCGATCGTGCTGCTGTTCTCGCTCGGCAACACGCTCCAGGCCCATGCAGTCGCGCGCACGCGAGCCGCGGTCGCGCAGCTCGGCGAGCTCACTCCCGACAGCGTGCGGGTGCGCCGAGGCGCAGCGCTCGTCGACCAGCCGGTCGCGACGGTCGCGGCAGGCGACGAGGTCGTCGTGCGACCGGGCGAACGATTCGCATTCGACGGCATCGTCACCGAGGGTTCCACGACCGTCGACGAATCACCGATCACCGGCGAGAGCGTCCCGGTCGAAAAAGCGTCTGGCGATCACGTGCTGAGCGGCAGCCTCAACGGCACCGGCGCGATCACGATGGGCGTCGAACGCATCGCGTCCGAATCGACGCTGCAGCGCATCGTCGAACTCGTCGAGCAGGCCCAGGCCACGAAGGCGCCCGCCGAGCTGTTCGTCGACCGCTTCGCGCGCGTCTACACCCCGGTCGTGGTGCTCGCCGCGATCGCGTTCATGGTGATCCCGCCGCTCATCGACGGCGCATGGTCGACGTGGGCGTACCGCGGCCTGGCGCTGCTCATCATCGCCTGCCCCTGCTCGCTCGTGATCAGCACGCCCGTGACGGTCGTGTCCGCGATCGGCGCAGCGTCGCGGCGCGGGATCCTCGTCAAGGGCGGTGAAGCGCTCGAAACGGCAGGCCACCTGCGCGCGCTGGCGATCGACAAGACCGGCACGCTCACCGAAGGACGCCCGACGCTCGTCACCGCCCACGCGCTCGGCGACATCGATGCCGACGCGAGCCTGCGCCTGGCAGCGGCGATCGAGCAGCACTCCGAGCACCCGCTCGCACATGCGATCGTCACCGCTGCCGGCGACACCGAGCTGCCGCGCGCCGCGGACGTCGTCGCCATCCCCGGCCGCGGCGCCACCGGCACGATCGCCGATACCGAGTACCTCGTCGGCAGCCCGCGCCTGTTCGCCGAACGCGGCATCGAGCTGGCAGAGACCGGCACCGCGCTGCTCGCGACCCTCGGTGAGCGTGGCGAGACGCCGGTGCTGCTCGGGACCGGCACCCAGCTGCTCGCGGTGTTCGGCCTCGCCGACACGATTCGCCCCGACGCGCGGCACGCGCTGGATGACCTTCGACGCAACGGCATCGAGCACGTCGTGATGCTGACCGGCGACTCCGAGGGCGCCGCGCGCCGGGTCGCCGACGAGCTCGGCATCGACTACCGCGCGGGGCTGCTGCCCGAGCAGAAGGTCGACGCGGTGCGCGAGCTGGTGGCGACGCATGGCGTGGTGGGGATGGTTGGCGACGGCGTCAACGACGCACCGGCCCTGGCAACGGCGTCCGTGAGCTTCGCGATGGGGGCGGCGGGATCAGGCGTTGCGCTGGAGGCGGCCGACATCACGCTCATGGCCGACGACCTGCGCTCGGTGGCGGCCGCCACGCGTCTGTCACGCGCGGCGCGGCGCGTGCTGCGCCAGAACATCGTCGCGTCGATCGTCTTCAAGGGCGCGTTCGTGCTGCTCGCGCCGTTCGGCCTCGTCACGCTCTGGGTGGCGGTCGCGGCAGACCTCGGAACCTCGCTCGCAGTCACCGCCAACGGGCTGCGCCTGTTTCGCCACCGCTAGCCACTAGCGTATTGGACATATTGCAAGACAGCCTCCGCTACGTGCAATGATGCGCAAATAGGGTCGCTCGCGCACTGTCCTGCAATGATTCCTCATCAAGCTCGCCTCGCATTTGGTCGACGTGGGGCACATGCAGATCCTCGCTCCAGTTGCTCCCAACACTCGATTCGTCGCAACCCTGGTTGCGCCCCGTGTCGAGATCGCAGCGCACCGCGGCTACCACGACGGCACCGCCCCGTACGAAAACACGATCGACGCGTTCCGCCGGGCGATGCAGGTCGGCGCGGATCTGGTCGAGACCGACATCCATCGCACAGCCGACGGGATCCTCGTGCTCTACCACGACAAGTCGATCAACGGCCGCTCGATCGCAGCGACGCGCTACGCCGACCTGCCGCTGCTGCCGACCGGCCAGCGCATGAACACGCTCGAGGAGCTCATCGATCTGAAGGTGGCGGCCGGCGGCGCGACCAAGCTGCTGCTGGAGACCAAGACGCGCGGCTTCGAGGCGCAGCTCGTGCAGATGCTTCGGGCACGCCTGCAGCCCGGTCAGTACGAGCTGATGAGCTTCGACCTGGATTCCGTGCGCGCACTGCGCGAGCTCGCGCCCGACTCGAAGGTCGGCGTGCTGTTCGGCCTCGTTCCGGACTGGCAGAGCGGCACGTGGCCGATCTCCGGCGCGGCGATGGTCGACAAGGCCCGCAAGCTCGGCGTCGACTTCGTCGCGATCGACAAGTGGATCGCCAGCGGCGACCGCATCGGCGCGCTCGCGAAGGCAGGCTTCGACGTCGCGATCTGGACCGTCGACAAGCAGTCACATCTCTCGAAGTTCCTTGGCGACCCGCGCGTGTCGCGCATCATCACCGACCGGCCCGACGTCGCACTCGACCTGCGCGACCGTCGCCCGGCGGTTGCCGGCGCGCAGGCCGCGGCGTGGTGGCAGGACGCCGTCGCCGCCTGACGTCAGCGCGCGCTGACGATGTCAGCCAGCACCGCGAGGATCGCACTACCCGCGACGACGATGACGATCGCACCGCGCGAGCGCCACGTCACGAGCAGGGCGAGCGCGGCGACGAGCAGCGCCGCCGCGGCGACGGCGTCGATCGCGGCAACGAGCAGCGTGACGGCCGTCGCCGCGATCAGTCCGACGACCGCAGCCGTGAGCAGGTCGAGCAGCGTATGGATGCGTCGGGAGTCGACGATGCGCTCGAGCGTGCCGTGCCCAAGCAGGGTGACTGCGAACGCCGGCAGGAAGATCGCGGCGGTCATCGCGAGTGCGCCGCCGAGCCCGCCCGCGACGTAGCCGACGAAGGTTGCGAACACGATCATCGGTGACGGCAGCGATCCTGAGATCGCGAGTGCATCGAGGAACTGCTCGTCGCTCACCCACTCGTTGCGTTCGACCACCGGTGCGTGCACGAACCCGATCGAGGTGTAGGCGCCGCCGAAGCTGAGCGATCCGGCAACGATGCCGACCTGCGCGAGCTCGACGGGCGTCGCCTCGCCCACGTGCGTGGGCGCGCCGTTCGAGGCGGGTGCACGATCGTCGCTCCCACCGATCGGGGCGAGCAGGAGCGCGGCCACGACGACCGCGACGATCCAGTGCGCGGGTCGGTGCAGCGCCGTCGACCCGATGCGATGCACCGCGCGCAGGATGAGCGCGATCGCGGCGACCTGTGCGCCCACGAACGCGGCGGCGAGCTGCCCGTCGATGCCGTGCTCGACGTAGAGCCACGCCGCGCCGAGCACGAACAGCACGCCCGGCAGCATGAATCCGAGCCCGGCGAGCAGACCGCCGAGGCGACCGCGCGCGATCATCCCGAAGTACACGCACAGCTCGTGCGCTTCGGGGCCGGGCAGCGCCTGATAGACGGCGAGCACGCGGTTGAAGCGCGTCGGCTCCACCCAGCGTTCCTGGTCGACGAGCTCGTGCTTGAGCATCCCGATCTGCGCGACCGGGCCGCCCCAGGCGAGCACGCCGAAGCGCAGGAAGCGAAGGAACAGCCGCGCGAGCGAGATCGCGGGTGGCGCGGCGGGCGCCGTCGCGTCAGTGGCCGTGGGCATGCGCGTGGGCGGTGGCCGAGTCGAGCTCGCGCGGCGCCATGCGAGTCGCGAGCAGGGCGGCGAGCAGCGTCGTGACCGGCATTGCGGCAATGAGGCCGATCGAACCGACGAGCATCGCCACGACCTGCGACGCCACCGCCTCGCCGTTGAAGGCGTCGAGCGCATCGACCTCGCCGATCGAGAACACGAGCAGGATCGGCAGCGACGCGCCGGTGTAGGCGAGCACGAGCGTGTTCACCGTGGCGGCGATGTGGTCGCGACCGACGACGATCGACTCGCGCACCAGGGGACGGAAGGCGAGGTGTGGCGCGGCGCGCTTGAGCGCCATCACCGTGGATGCCTGACTGACGGTCACGTCGTCGAGCACCCCGAGCGCACTGATGACGATGCCCGCCAGCAGCAACCCCTGAATCGACAGGTCACCCAGGTACGCGTTGAGGTAGGCGACCTCGTCGCTGGCGAATCCGGACAGGTGCGACAGCTTCGCCCACGTCGTGGCGAGCGCGAGCGTCAGCAGCAGGGCCACGGTGGTGCCGAGCGACGCGGCGATCGTGACGGGGCCCAGGCCATGCGCGAGCGGAATCGTGAGCAGCATCACCGCGAGCGAGCCGACGATCGCGACGAGCAGTGGCGACGTTCCCTGCACGAGCGCGGGGACGATGAACAGCACGACGATTCCGAGGCTCGCGACGAGCCCCGACAGCGCGCGGATGCCGTGGAAGCGGCTCGTGACCACGACGACGGCGACGAACAGCGCGACGAGCCAGAGCGTGGGCTCGCGGCGCTCGAAGTCGCTGAACGAATACGGCGGGATCTCGACGCCGCCGATCTGCCCGCCCTCGGGGACGGTGGACTTCACGACGCGGATCTCGTCACCGATGTCGGCGGTGGTCTCGCTGCCGACGTCGCCCATGATGAAGGAGGCTTCGTCGCCGCGGTCGGGACCGGACAGGACTTCCGCGGTCACCTCGATGCACGCATCCGCGCTGGGGACCTGGCACTCGACCTCGGCAATCTCGATCACCCGCGCGGCCTCGGTGTCGGGCAGGCGCGATTCGGGCCCGACCGGCTCGGCGTCGCGCGAGGGCCAGAGCAGGGCCAGGCCGACGACGACCGCCACCGCGATCGCGGCGAGCGCCGCTCGGGCGATCCAGACGGCGCGGTGGCCGGTGTCAGGCGTGGTCTTCGTCTTCTTCATCGGCGTGTTCGGCTGCGCTTTCGCCTGTGGGCTCGTCGTCGTGCGTTCGTTCATGGAGCGCACCGACGAACAGGATCGTACCAACGAGGGAGACGGTGAACGCGGCCGCGATGCCGGGGCGTCGCTCCTCGCTGTGGGCTTCCGGCAGCAGGTGTCCGGTGGCGATGTACAGCAGTGCGCCGGCCGCGATGCCGATCAGCGCGCCGAGGGTCGAGCCCGAGAGGTCGGGGGCGAGCAGCACGATCGATGCACCGACCGGGATGAGCGCCGCGATGAGGATCGCGTCACGCATCGCCCGCGCGCGCGAGACGCCGCTGGCGAGCAGCACGGCCGCGAACGAGAGGCCGACGGGCAGCTGGTGGACGAGGATGCCGATCGCGACGCTCGTGGCGGCCGCGTCGGAGACCTCGTGGCTGGCGCCGATGACCACGCCGTCCGCGAGGTTGTGGATGCCGAGGCCGATCAGGAACGGCAGCACCGCGTGGGTGGGCACGCAGCTGGGATCGTCGACATCGGTTGGTGCGTGCGAATGCGCGTGGGCGTGGCCGTGTGCGTCGTGGCCGTGGGGCTCGTGGTGGTGCGTGTGGCCGCTCGTCATCATCTCGACCACGAACAGGATGATGAATCCGCTCGCAATCCAGAGCGTCGCCGGGGTGCCGTCCAGGTGCTCGAGGGCTTCGGGAACGAGGTCGGCGAGCGTGACGCCGAGCAGGATGCCCGCGGCGATCACCACGGAGACGTGGTGGAAGGAGCGCGACCGTCCCACGACGGTGTCCACGAGGAACGACGCGGCGATGAAGCCAGCGGCAGCGATGAAGCCGAGCAGGAGGACGATCATGGGATAGATGATAACGATTCTCATGTAACGGACGCAAGGTGGTACCGTTGGGGCATGGCACGCGACGATGAAACAGCTCGCGCCGAGCTTCGGCGCCACGGCCTGCGGGCGACGGATCAGCGCATCCGCGTTCTGGCGGCACTCATGCATCGCAGCGGTGACGTGACCGCGCAGTCGCTGCATGCAGAGCTCGGGCGTGACGATCCTGCGATCGGGCTGGCGACCGTGTACCGGACGCTCGGCGTGCTCGCCGACGCGGGCGTCATCGACGCGATGCAGCATGGGCACGGAACGTGCTGGCGCCACTGCGCTCCCGGCCACCATCACCACCTCACGTGCGATGCGTGTCATCGGGTGGTGGAGGTGCACGAGTGCGCCGTGCAGGAGTGGGCCGACCAGGTCGCTGCCGCGCACGGATTCTCGGGTGTTCGCCACGTCGTGGAGCTGAGCGGCACGTGCGCGGCGTGTCGCGCGGCGTAGACGGGGCCACGTGGTGGCCGGTTGCGCGGAAACGCTCGACGGGATCGGCGTTCCGATCCATCATGGAGCATGGGTCCGGGGGGACACGCATCAGGCCATGCCGCGATTCCGCGACCGCGGATCGGGTTGGTGCTGCCGCGGCTGGAACTCGGTGAGCCGGAGGCAGGAGCGTCGCTGGTCGGTGACGTGGCGCGCCCCGCGACCCCGCTGACGCCGACTCCCGCGCCCAATGTGCCCGCGGCGTATCTTCCGGCGCCGCATCCGCAGGCTGTCCCGACGGCGCCGCAGCCGCACTCGCATGCCCACGGGCATGCGCCGGACGCTCCGTGCAGCGGCCACGGCCACGCACATGCGCCCGCCCCTGCCGCTGGCCATGCACATGCGCACGCTCCGGCCCCGACGGCCACGCCGACGTCGGCCGTGTCACACGCGCCCGCTGCCGCGCACAACCACGCCCACGCCCACGCGCACTCCCATGGTGGCGCTGCGTGCGACGGCTCTCACGGCCTGCTCGACGCGCACCACCACGACTGGTCGCACCTGGCGATGCAGCCGCGCAGCCGCAAGATGCTGCGCTGGGCGCTGTACGTGCAGCTCGCGTTCCTGATCCTGGAAGTCGTCGGCGGCGTGATCACCAACAGCCTCGCGCTGCTCGGTGACGCGGCGCACATGCTCGCCGACGTCGGCGCGCTCGCGCTTGCGCTGCTGGCGGCGCGCCTGGCGGCACGGGCGGTCGATGCGCGTCGCACGTGGGGGATGCCGCGGGCCGAGGTCGTGGCAGCGTCGATCAATTCGCTCACGCTCGTGATCTCGTGCGTGTGGATCGCGTGGGAAGGCATCCATCGGCTCGTGCAGCCCGAACCGATCCACGGCAGCGGATTGATCGCGATCGCCGCGGCCGGACTCGTCGCCAACCTGCTCGGTGCGTGGCTGCTCGCGCAGGCCGATCGCGACAACGTGAACATTCGCGCGGCGATGGCGCACCTGCTCGTCGACGCCGCCAGCAGCGTCGGCGTGATTGTCGCGGGCATCGTGATCGCGCTCGGCGGGCCGCTCGCGATCGACGCGATCGCGTCGCTGCTCATTGCCTTCGTCGCGGTGCGCGGCACGTGGCCGGTGCTGCGCGCATCGCTCGACTCGCTCGTGGATGCGGCGCCGGCGGCGGCCGACATGAACGACGTGGCACGCGTGATTGGATCCGCGCCTGGCGTGACCGAGCTGCACGACGTGCACGTGTGGGAGCCGGGTCCGCGTCGCATTGCCGCGACCGCGCACGTGCTCGTGGCGCCGGGCGTCGACATCGGGTCGGCAATCGTCGAACTGCGAAAGATGCTCGCAGACCAGCTCGGCATCGACCACGTCACGCTGCAGGTCGCCACCGACCGGCGCACGCAGCTGCTGGGAATCGATCCGGTCATGCCGCGAGACGCGGCGATCGAGCGCGCCGTGTCGATCATCGCCGGTGCTCGGCCGGGCGTGGAAGCGCACCGCATCCGAAACTCCGTGGTCGAACGAGCCGCCTATGCCGCGCCGGAGCACCGCATCTCGCCGGTGCGGCTCGCCGCATCCGCGATGCGCGCGCTCTGAACCGACGCGGCCGAGCTGCGGTGCGACGCTCCCCGGAAATTGATCGACGAAGCTCGCACATGGTGACCGTTTCGTCGACCAGGTTTCGGGGCTCGGAGCGCGGCCACGATTTTTTCGACGAACGTCGCGCATGATGCATCGTTCGTCGTTCACGTCGTGAACATCGGATGGGACCCGCATCCGGCGCCAGAACGAGTGAAGGGCCGCCGCGGGTCCGCACCGGCCGCTGAGCGGTCGCGGTGGGGGTCCGGCGGGCGGCCCTTCAATGTGTCGATGTCGGTGGCACCCGGGGCGGGCCGGCGCGGTATCGCGCCGACCCACCCGAGCGTGTGCCGCCTGCTGCTGCCCTTACGAGCGGCGGCTTGCCAGGCCCAGGCTCGCGGCGCCCAGGGCGATGGCCATCAGGCCGCCCAGGAGCATCTCGAGCAGGCCGAGGCCCGTGAACGGGAGCGCACCCGCCACGGTACCGGCCGACGCGACGAGCGCTGCAGGAGCAGCTGACTCGCCAGCCGTTGCGACCGGCATGCTGTCGTCGGTCGACGGCGTGTCGTCGGCACCGGCCACCGACGGCGCATCAGCGCCGTCAGCTCCAGCGGGGCCAGCGGGGCCAGCCGGTCCGGCCGGTCCAGCAGGTCCAGCGGGGCCGGCAGGTCCAGCAGCGCCGGGAGCGCCGGGCGCGCCATCGGCGCCGGCAGGTCCGGCAGGTCCAGCCGGGCCGACCACGACGATCGGCTCCGGATCGGGCATGTCGCCGATCACGTTGCCGCCCGAGTTGGCGTCTCCGGAGTTGCCGCCGGTGGTGGAGGAGTTGATGGAGGCATCGCCGCCATCGCCGCCGTTGCCACCGTCACCGCTGTTGCCAGTGGTCATGTTCTGGTTGATGACGCACGACGAGCCCGTGCCGACCGCGAAGCAGATCGCTTCCTGGTCGTTGTAGCCGGTGCTGCCGCTGTCGCCGCCGTCGCCGCCGCTTCCGCCGTTGGCGTCGTTGTGCGAATCGGCATCACCGCCGTCACCGGTCTTGGTGTCGTCGATCTCGATCTCGTTCTCTTCCTTGATGTAGGTGTCGACATGGCCCGACTCGACGTCCTTGATCTCGGACTCCGCCTCGGACTCGTTCTCGCTGTCGCCGCCGCTCCACCAGTTGTTGCGTGATTCGGAGTCTGCGAGCGCCATCTCCGACGACCCGTTGATGTTGTTGCCGAGATCGACCGACAGGTTGTTGGCGTCGCCCGACGTGGTCGTGTTGTCGACCATCACGTCGCCGCTCGAGGCGTTGACCACGGGGCCTTCCCCGTCGCCGGTATCGATGACGTTGCCACCCGAGGTGGCATCTCCTGAGTGGCCGCCGCTCGTGTTAGACGTGATGGTCGCGTCGCCGCCGTCGCCGCCGTCGCCACCGTCGCCGCTGTCGCCGGTCGACATGTTCTGGTTGACGGAGCCGGTCGCGTTGTCGCCGACCGCCACGCCGAGTGCGAGCTGATCGTTCTTGCCGGTATTGCCGCTGTCGCCGCCGTACCCTCCAGAGCCGCCGCTGGCGTTGTTATTGGAGTACGCGTTGCCGCCGTCGCCGGTCTTCGTGTCGCCGATCTCGATCTCGTTCTCGGTCTTGACCGTCGTGTGAACGTCACCGGACTCGACGTCCTTGATCTCGCTTTCGGCCGACGTTTCGTTCTCGCCGCCTCCGCCTCCGCCGAGGCTGACGTTGTTGGCGTCTGCCGATGACGTCGTGTTGGTCACCGCGGCGTCGCCGGAGTTCGTATCGACCGTTGTCGCCTGAGCGACCCCGGTCGGCCCGAACGCGGCAACACCAGCGACCGACATCGTCGCCACCAGGAGTCGCATCTTGGGATTGCGCTTAGCCATGTGAGTGGTTCCTTTCGCCCGTCTCCGGGCTTGGGTTGTCTCGTTGTGCAGGCGGCTGGAGCGCCGCCGCTGGTGATGTTCTGGCCGCGCTGACGATCCAGTCACGGCCGGTAATCGCACTAGCCACAGACACGTCGCGAAGGTGCACGCGGTGTGCGCGACGGTGAACGAGACATGCCGCGACACGCACCCACGAGCGCGCCGGTCCACCCACGCACACGGGGCCCGCATGAACGGGCCCCGTGGCGTGTGTGCGGTGTGGTGTGGTGGTGCGTGGTGTGCGTAGGACGCGTGTGGGCGCGTCAGACGATCTCGTTCTCGATGGCCCAGCGGGCGAACTCGGTGCGGCGCTGCACGTGTGCCATGCGCCGGATGCGTGTCAGTCGGTTCTGGACGGTGCGCGTGGACACGTACAGCGCTCGGGCGATCTGGTCGTCGGTCTCCCCGCTGACGACCATCCGCACGATCTCGGCGTCCGCCTGCGCCAGCCGCGTCACGCCGCCGCCGTCGTCGCCCATCGATCCTGCGCGTGGATCGAGCACGGCGGACGCCACCTGCGGCGCGAGCACCGTGCCGCCCTCGTGCACCGCGACGATGCCGTCGGCAACCTCGCGAACCCCCTGGCGCTTGACGACGTAGCCGCTCGCGCCGGCATGCAGCGCGGCGAGCACGAGTGCCGGGCGCTCGCACGCGCTGAACACGACGACCTTCACGTCGGGATGCAGTCGCCGCACGCGTTCGATGAGCCGCGGCCCGTCCATGTCCGGCAGGTGCAGGTCCACCAGCGCGACGTCCGGCTCGCGCATGACGAGCGCGTCCAGCAACGCCTTGGCATCCGCGACCGTGTCGTAGATCTCGAGCCGTCCGTCGGTGGACAACGCATCTGCGATCGCCGACCGCATGATCGGAAAGTCCTCGACGATCGATACCGTGACACCCATGTTCGTTCCCTCCTCGGCCCGCAGGCCTCGATCCCGTGGCGCCGCTCCCCAGCGGCACCTCCCTCGCCGCCAACGGTACGGGGTCATGACCATCCGTACAGGCCAACGATTGGAACTACACGGGGGTTTGGCTGCTCGTGTGCACGATGAGTGCGCACGGGCTGCAGCGGAGTAGGTACTCCGTGCAACCGGCCGTCAGCCGGCGACGTTGTCGGAGACGAGCGTGCCGTCGACGATCGCGCCGATGATCACCTGGCGCTGCGACTGCAGCGGCTGCCAGACGGCGACGGATCGAACGGAAGCTGCAAGACGCTCATCGGGATTCGCTATTGGACATGCGATCCGTCAGCGTCGCTGATCGGCTCGGTGTGGACGACGACGTCCGCAAGCGACGGCTCGAGCGCGCAGATGCGCTCCTCGACCTTCGTCGCGAGCTGGTGCGCATCGCGCAGCGTCTGGTCCGCGGCGGCGAGCACGGTCACATACGCCACGAGTCCCTTCGGCGTTCGTCGCGCGCGCACCTCGAGCGGCGGGCGCCCCGTCACTTCCTCGGCAGCGCGTGCGGCGGCTGCGTGCAGGTTGTCGTCCTCGACGGCTGCGGCGATCGCCGCGTCGGCGTCGACGGGCTCGATGTGCACGTCCACGTGCGAGATGCCCGGCACGGCTGCCCGGATGTCGCGCTCGACGCGGTCCGCGAGGTCATGCGCCGCGTCCAGGCGCATGTCGGCGCGCGCTTTCAGGTGCAGCGACACCTCCGGCACCCCGTCGAGCAGCAGCACGCGAACGTTGTGCACCTCGTGGAGGCCCGGGTGCGCGAGCGCCGCTGCGGTGATGCGATCGCGAATGGTGTTGCCTCGTTCGTCGGGCTCGACGTGCACGACCACGTCGCTGCCGGGCAGCGCCAGCTCCACGGCGGCCTCGACCGCGTCGGCGAGCGCATGCCCCTGACTGACGTGGTCGATGGCGGAGACGCCGATCACCACGTCGGCGAGGTAGGCGCCGGCGCTGCGGCGGATGCGCAGTCGCCGCAGCGTCACGGGCAGGTCCAGGTTCGTCACCGCGCGCGTCGCGGCACGCTCAGCCCCCTCGGGCGCGACGTCCATGAGCACCTGGACGTTGTCCCAGAGCAGGCGAGCTGCGCTCACCGCGACGATGCCGGCGACGACGAGCGCGGCAAGCGCGTCGCCCGCCTCGAACCCGATCGACACGAGCGCGAGGCCCACGAACACCGCGAGCGAGCCGGCGAGGTCACTGGCGAAGTGGAGCGCGTTGGACGCCATCGCCGGGCTTCCGTACTGGCGGGCGGCGCGATGCGACACGACCGTGCGCCACACGTCGATGCCGATCACGAGGGCCGCCACCCCCAGCAGCCACGCTTCCACCGTGACGCCCGACTTGCCGCTCGCGAGGCGATGCGACGCCTCGAACGCGATGTACGCGGTGGCGGCCAGCAGCAGCAGCGACTCGGCGAGCGCCGCGAGGTGTTCGGCGCGCCCGTGCCCCCACGGATGGCGACGATCCGGCGGGCGCTGCCCGACGCGAATCGCGTAGAAGGTCAGCGTGGCGGCGATGAGGTCGACGCCGGAATGCAGGGCCTCCGCGAGCAGGCCGAGGCTGCCGGACTGCGCGCCCGCGGCGAGCTTGATCGCAACGAGCGCGAGCGCCGCGAAGATCGACGCCAGCGCGATGCGTCGTTGGCGCTGCTGCGCGTCATTGGAGGTTCGCTCGCTCACCCGTGAAGCCTACTGGCCGGGTCGCTCGTCGCTCTGACGCGGCAGGTTTCGGGAGGTTCGGGTCGTGCAGGTGCTTCGGGGACGGAACGGAGATGCCGAGGTAGGGCCCGGACCACGTCACACCCCCTCGATGACGTCACGGAGGACGCCACGATCATGCGCCGCCCCAGCGAAGCAGCCCCCGCTCCCGCACACAGCGGGGCCCGGCAGCTTTTCGTGGCGTCCTCCGCGATGTCGTCCCATCCAGGTCGCGATGCGCTGGCTGCGACGACGCTCACGTAACGCGCCCGCCCCGCCGCGACCACTCGTGCTCGTCGACGGCAGCAACGTCCGCCGCTCCACCTGGCCGAACCCGGGGGAAGACGACGTCGTCGCGGCGCTGGATGTCTGGAGCACGAATGCGGCACCCGGCGACGAGGTCGTGATCCTGTTCGACGGCCGCCCCGCCGTGGACTCCACCGATCGCGTGGAGGTCGTCCCGGTGCGCTACGCCGACGACGAACTCGTCACGCGCGTGCGCGACGCGGTCGCTGCCGGTCGGAGCGTGCGCGTCGCCACGAGCGACCGTGAACTGCGCGCACGAGTCGAAGCCGAAGGCGGCGTCGTCGCCTGGGGCGGCGGCCGTTTCCTCGGCGAGCTCGGCCTGCGAAATCGCGGACGCTAGGTTTCCTCGAATTACGACATTATGCAGGGCAATCACGTCCGATCTCATCCATAGAATTCATGCATGGATGAGGTCGTGAAGCGGTGTACCGGATGTGGTGAAGTCAAGAGCTTCGAGCTGTTCTCGTTCGCAAAACGCACTGAGAACCGGCTGCATTCGAGATGCAAGGTCTGCATGACCACGGCATGGAAGGTGTGGTACGCCGTCCCCGAGAACCGCGCTCGTCACATCAAGCACAACGGTGGCACGAGCAAGGTGCTGATCGATCGCAACCGACGCTTCATCACCGAGTACCTGGAACGTCAACCCTGCGTTGACTGCGGAACCATCGACATTCGTGTCCTCGAGTTCGACCACGTCCGTGGTGACAAGGCGGCGACGATCTCCGAGCTGTGGACCGGTGGCCACTCCATTGCTCGAATTCAGTCCGAGATCGACAAATGTGAGGTGGTCTGCGCCAACTGCCACAGGATTCGAACCGGCGATCGCGCCGGGTGGGCGCGGCATCGCGGGAGAAACAATGGGCGATGACGGGCTCGAACCGCCGAACCTTCCGGATGTAAGCCGGACGCTCTAACCAACTGAGCTAATCGCCCTCAGTGTCCTCAGACACTACCGCGAACCCGCCCGGTACGCTTGCGTGCGATGGGTCTCAAGGACAGCATGCGACGAAGCCCGCGCATCACGCGCATGGTCTTCAACCTGTGGCCGTGCATCCGCGGCACGGGTGCGCGCGTGACCTGGATCGCGCCCGACTGGAGCGAACTGCGCGTGAAGCTGCCGCTCAGCTGGCGCACCCGCAACTACGTCGGAACGATCTTCGGCGGCTCGATGTACGCCTCCGTCGACCCGTTCCTCATGCTCATGCTCATCCAGCGGCTCGGCCCCGACTACGTCGTCTGGGACAAGGCCGCCACGATCCGCTTCCGAACACCAGGCACGAGCACCCTGCAGGCGACCTTCACCGTCGACGACGCCGAGCTTGCCGACATCCGCGCAGCGGTCGACGCCGCCGGTGGCACGCTCGATCGCACCTGGCAGGTCGACCTGGTCGACGCCGACGGCGTCGTGCACGCCGAAGTCGAGAAGGTGCTCTACATCGCCACCAAGGACGCCGATCGCGCGCGCCGCGCCCGCCGCAAGGCACCCACGTGAGCACCGGCGATCGCGCCACCGCCGCAGCACCAAGCCGCGATCGCTGGCTCGTGCTCATCGCCACCTCGCTCGGCTCGTCGCTCGCATTCCTGGACTCGAGCGTCGTCAACGTTGCACTGCCGGCAATCCGCGAGGACCTCGACCTGGGCCTGTCCGGACAGCAGTGGGTCGTGCTGTCGTATGTGCTCGCGCTCGGCGCCTGCTACCTCGCCGCCGGCGCCGTCGCCGACCGCATCGGGCTGCGCCGCGGCTTCGTGATCGGCACCGTCGGCTTCGCGATCGCATCGCTCGTGGTCGGCGCCGCCCCCGACGAGCTGTCGCTCATCGTCGCGCGCGTGGTGCAGGGCATCGCCGCATCACTGCTGACGACGACGAGCCTCGCGCTGCTGCGGGTCTCGTGGGCCGAGGATTCCGGTCGCGCGATCGGCCTGTGGACGTCGATCACCACGGCATCGATCATCGCCGGACCACCGATCGGCGGGATCGTGGTCGAGGTCGCGTCCTGGCGCTGGATCTTCCTCGCAAACGTGCCGCTGGCCGTCGTCACCCTGCTCGCCATCTCTCGCGCGAGCCATGGCATGGGCGCCAAGCTCGAGGACGCGCCCCCGCACCCCGACATCGCATCCCTCGCGCTGTCGACCGGCGCGCTCGCGCTCGTGATCGGCGCGCTCGTCGAGACCCGGGCGCTCGGGCTCGCCTGGACCGGCGCGATGCTCGCGCTCGCCGGCGTGCTGCTCGTCGCCACGTGGCTGCGCGGACGCTCGGGCGCGACGCCGCTCGTGCCCGGGTCGCTCCTGCGTCGCCGCGATTTCTCGACCGTGATCCTCGCGACGCTGCTCGTGTACGCGGCGCTCGGCGCGGTCGGGTTCTTCGCGTCCGTGTACCTGCAGGCCGCAAGCATCGGCTACTCCGCATTCGAGGCCGGGATGGTGCAGATGCCCGCGACGATCCTGCTGCTCGTGTTCGCACCCACCTTCGGACGCCTCGCCGACCGGCACGGCCCACGCCGCTACCTGGTCGCAGGCCCGCTGCTGTTCGCCCTCAGCGCCCTGCTGCTGGCGACCGTCGACTCGCGCACGATCGACCTGGTCTCGACCGCGCCCTGGATCGAGTTCGACGGCTTCGACGCGCTGCTGCCCGCACAGGTCCTCGCCGGGCTCGGACTCGCGATGCTCGTGGCGCCGATCACCTCGACCGCCCTGCGCGCCGCACCCGACAGCCAGTCCGGGATCGCATCTGCGGTCAGCAACCTCGCCGCCCGCGTCGGGACGCTCCTGGCAATCGCGGGCCTCGGGCTCGTGGCGGCATGGATGTTCGAGCGACGCCTCACGGGATGGACGAACTTCGCCGACGACCAGGTCGACGTCGAGCCCTTCAGCCCGTCGATCGAGGGGTTCGCAGTCCAGGACGTCGCCGCATTCCAGGTCGCGATGGTCGGCTGCGCGATCCTCGCCGTGTTCGGAGCGCTCGTCGCGTTCATCGGGCTGCGCGGAACGACCGCGCACGACCCGAGCGCCTGATTCCGGGCGCGCGGGCGTCAAACCCATGAAGGCGGCCGACATTGGACCTACAGTCGTGCGCCCGATCCGCCGAGGGAACTCCTGATGGACGACGAGCTGCGCATCCTGCATGAAGCAATGGTGGTCAAAGAGCGCCTCAAGGTGCTCGCCGAGCTGCAGGCCACCTACTGGGACGAACTCCTCGCTCGAGGCTTCGACCAGGGCGTCGCAGAGCAGCTGATGATGGAGTGGTCGCGCCACGCCTACGGCATGACGTTCCGCGCCATCAACGAGCCCAGCCTCGACTCCGAGCTCGACGAACTGCTCGGCGACGGACCGGTCGAGGAGCTCCCGCAGGGCGCCCAGCCGCCGGCACCGCCGCGCAGCCTGGGCGATCCCAGCAGCGTGCCGCCCGGCGAGCCGTGGCTGCAGCTCGTGCAGGACGTCGAGGCGTCCGACGACGAGGACGCCGACACCGGCGACCAGCGCGCAGCCTGACACGCCGTATTCGCACGTTCGTGACAGTCCCCAGTCACGAACGTGCTCGTGATGCGCTCGCAACCCGATTCCGATCGGGCGAACGCGCACGTTTGTGACACACGTCGGTCACCAATGTGCATCAGCTCGCGCAGTCAGGCGGCGATGGACGCGCCCTCGTCCGGCCCGTCAACGGCCGTCGGGTCGACGACTTCCTCGGCGCGGCGGAACTCGGGATCGACCACGGCGATGACCTCGGTCGGATCGCCGTCGCGCTCGCTCGGATGCTGCTCCTGCGCGGGCGCGGTGCGCGCCGCGATCTCGACCTGGCGCAGGTCGATCGTGTTCGCCTTGAGCGCGGAGATGAACGCGCGCACGCAGTCCGGGTCGAACTGCACGCCGGCTTCCTCCACGAGGATCTGGATCGCCCGCAGCGGCGACATCGCCGGGCGATAGGAGCGGCTCGACGTCATCGCGTCGAACGTGTCGGCCACCGACAGGATGCGCGCGCCGTCGGGGATCGCCTCGCCTGCCAGGTTGTGCGGATAGCCGCCACCGTCGTAGCGCTCGTGGTGCGACACGACCCACGGCACGATCTCCTCGGGCGCGACGCCCGCGATCATGCGCGCGCCGAGCACCGGATGCTGCTGCATCTCCTCCCACTCGCCGGGGGAGAGCTTCGCGCCCTTGCGCAGGGTGCTGTCGCGCACGCCGATCTTGCCCACGTCGTGCAGCAGTCCCGCCACGCGCAGCAGCTCGAGCCGATCGGTCGACCAGCCCAGCTGCGTGGCGATCGCAACCGCATACCGCGAGACGTTCTCGGAATGGCGCGCCGTATACGCATCACGCGCATCGAGTGCGCGCGCGAGCGCGAGGACCGCGCGCAGCCGCGCGTTGCGCTCCATCACCTGGAGGCGCTCGTCCGCGCTCAGGACCTTCACGACCTCCGCGTCGTAGCACGTGATCGACGCCTTGCCGTTGAGCTTGCCCCAGTACAGCGTGCCGTTGGCGATCTGCACCAGCTCGGTCGCATCGCTGGCATCCTCGGGAACCGCGGCGATGCCCATCGTCAGCGTGGGGGAGACCGTCGATGTGCGCCGCAGGTTGTTCGTCGCAGCCGAGATGTGCTCGGCCAGCCGACGCGCCGTTTCCTTGTCCGCGCCCGGAACGAGGATGGCAAATTCGTCGCCACCGTTCCGGAACAGCAGCTCGCCGCGCTGCAGCGACCGGCGAATCACCCACGCCACTTCCTGCAGGTAGCGATCGCCTTCGGCATGGGAGTAGGAGTCGTTGAGCAGTCCGAAGTCGTCGATGTCGAACACGATGAGCGCGAGCGGCTTGCCGTCGTTGCGGGCGCGCTCGATCTCATGCGGGACGCGCTCCTGGAACATGCGATGGCTCAACGCATGGGTGAGGTGATCGGTGTCCGAGGTTCGCGCAGAGCGAATCGCGCTCACCGCCACGAGCGTGCACCGCAGCAGCAGGATCGTGCCGAGCACCGCAAGCAGCCCCGAGGACGCGATGCCCTCGCCCTCGCGCGCGGCCGACGTCGTCGCCAGCACGCCACCCAGCAGCGCGAACGGCACGAGCGAGACGAGCAGCTCCCACGTCGTGCTGCGCTCCATGAGCGGCACCCCCGAATCCGATGCCGGCGTGACCCGGCGCAGCGAGGCACCGAAGCCGACCGCGGCGATGCCGAGCAGCCAGCCCAGCGCGACGATCGGCAGCGGACCCGTGCCGAGCACCGTGTCCTGCCAGGCATCGTCGAACCCGCCACCGCCGACGCCCTTGAGCGCCATGCCCAGGTCGGTGGCGACCATTCCGCCGAAGCCGAACGTCGCGAGCAGCTCCGACCCGCGGATGTCCTCGCGACCGACCTGGCTCAGCACCGTCACGACCGCAACGAGCAGCAGCGTGCCGAGCGCCGGCGTGGCGAGCATCGAGATCCGATCGATCGTCCCCTCGGTGTCTGCCGTTCCCATGATCGTGGTCGACAGGATCGTGCGCCACGACACGACGTACGCCAGCACCGCCACGCAGGCAAGGTCGAGCACCGTGCCGATCGTCGCGGACGGCGACAGTCGACGCACCCAGTGCAGCACGCCGACGGAGGCAAACAGCAGCATCGCGATGTGTGCGATCGCACCGATGAGCGGCGTCGCGCCGTGCGTCGCGGCGCCGGTCGGCAGCAGCACCACGAGCGAGAACACCGACGCGGCACCTGCAGCGAGGCCGACGAACACCCAGCCCGTCACGTCACGCTTGGAGAGGTCCTTGCGGCGCGAGACGCCAAGCGCGAGCCAGCTGGCCAGCAGCGCAGGCAGGACCATCGCGATCATGCCGAACGGCGCGACGAGGTTGCTGCCGATCAGGTCTCGGCCGGCGAAGAAGTAGATGGACGCGGCCGCAGCCGCGAGCACCAGCGCAGCCGTGAACGGCACGCGATGTGGACGCCGTTCGGGCACGGCGGAATCGGCGTCCGACGCAGTGGGGGCGTCGGTCAGGCCTGTGGGCGACGGGGCCATCTTCGCGCGACATCGGCGCATGCAGGGAAAACCTTGAGCCCATGAGGGGTCCCGAACCGTCGATTTCGTCGACGCCGTGCGGGGAGCCGCCACCCTAGGATGCAGTCGATGGCACCGGACGTCTCCGTCATCGTCGTGACGTGGAATGCGCGCGACCACATCGACCCCTGCCTCGACGCCGTGCTCGGCGACGGTGGCGACGGCGTGGACCTCGAGCTGATCGTCGTCGACAACGCATCGACCGACG
>JBBQUY010000002.1:0-98669 GCA_038212015.1 Gaiellales bacterium
GGCCACGTCGCTCGGCGTGATCGTCGTGGTGCTCGTCGTCACCGTGTGGGCGTCGCTGCGCAGCGGCTGGGGCAAGGCGCTCACCGTCGCCAACAATGCCCGGCGCCACGCCCGCGCCTACCTCGACACCGACTACACGACCCACATCAGCGAGCGGCGCCGCATCTTCGACGCGCTCCAGCACGAGGAACGGGCGCTCAAGGAGCTGCCGGAGAAGTACCGCATGCGCCTGCGCGATCGTGAGGATCTGCTGGCAGAATTCGCCGCCGCGCACGACCGGCGAAAGGAGCGCGTCGCCGCCAACAACAGTGACGTGCCGCCCGCCGATCCGCCGTTCGACGGCTAGCATTGGTCGTAGCCATGGCTGCCGTTCCACCCGAGATCCGCGAGCACGTCGACCGCCAGCGAAAGTCGCTGCCGTCGGAGCCGGGCGTGTACCTGTACCACGGCGTGGGTGGCGAGGTGCTCTACGTCGGCAAGGCCAAGGACCTGCGCAAGCGCGTCAACTCCTACTTCACCAAGGCACTCGACGCGCGCAAGCACGCAATGGTGCTGCGCATCGCCGACATCGAGGTGTTCGCGGTCTCGAGCGAGCAGGAAGCGCTCCAGTTCGAGGACCGGCTGATCAAGCGGCACAAGCCGCCGTTCAACGTGATGCTGCGCGACGACAAGTCGTACCCGTACATCGCGGTGACGCTCGGCGACGACTACCCGCGCGTGCTGTTCTCGCGTGAGCGGAAGAAGCGGCCCGGGACGCGCTACTTTGGCCCGTACTCCTCGGCCAAGCGCGTGCGCGCGACTCTGGACCTGCTCAACCGCATCTTCCCGTATCGCCCGTGCGAGGGATCACAGCCGGGTCGCCAGTCGGGCGTGCCGTGTCTGGACTACCACATCCAGCGCTGCGCGGCCCCGTGCGTCGGGTATGTCAGTCAGGACGACTACCGCGTGATCATCGACGATGTCATGGCGGTGCTCGGCGGCACCGTGCGCCCCGTTCGCGATCGGCTGACACTGCAGATGCAGCAGGCGTCGAAGGACCTCGAGTTCGAGCAGGCCGCGCGCCTGCGCAACCGCATCGCGGACCTGGAGCAGGTGATGCAGCTGCAGGAGACCGAGCGGCCCGGCGAAGGATCGTTCGACGTGCTCGGCGTCGCCGTGGGCGACGAGCTCGCGAACGTGCAGCTGCTGCAGGTGCGCGAGGGTCGCCTGCATGATCGACGATCGATGTTCCTCGAACAGGTGGCGGGGCTCGATCCGGGCCAGGTGCTCACGCAGTTCGTGCTCGCTCACTACGCGCCCGGCAAGCCGGTGCCGGCGCAGCTCGTCGTCGCGTCAGGGCTGCTCGCTGCCGAGCAGGTCGCGATGGTCGAGGAGGAGCTCGGACGCATTCGCGACGCCAACGTCGAGGTGCGGGAGGCACAGCGGGGTGAAAAGCGGCGGCTCGCCGAGCTTGCCGAGCGCAATGCAACGCACGCGATGACGTACGACTCGATCCGCGAGCGCACGCAGCTCGAGCGCCGCGCGATGGCGCTGGAGCAGCTGCGCGACGAGCTCGACCTGGAGAGCCTGCCGCTGCGCATCGAGTGCTACGACATCTCGAACCTGCAGGACGAGGCGCCGGTCGCGTCGATGGTGGTGCTCGAGGACGGGCGCCCACGCAAGGACCACTATCGAAAGTTCGCGATGCGCTACGAGGGCGGCCAGGACGACTTCGCGATGATGCACGAAGTCATCACCCGCCGCTTCGCACGGCTTGCGAAGGCGATCGAAGACGGCGCGACGCGCAACGCGGGAGCGGGCGTCGACGACGCTGCGGTGACCGCTCCGGACGCGATCGAGCAGGGCGAGGCGAGCGATGCGCGCGAGGTCGATCCCGATTCGCGTGGGCACGACGAGTCGTTTTCGAGCCTGCCCAACCTCGTCATCATCGACGGCGGCAAGGGCCAGCTCGGCGCAGCTGTCGCGGCGCTGCGCGAGCTCGGGGTCGAGCGCGTGCCCGTGGTGTCGCTCGCCAAGCAGGAGGAGATCGTGTTCGTGCCCGGCCGCAAGGACCCGGTCGTGCTTGAGCGCCAGTCACCGGCGCTGCACCTGGTGCAGCGCATCCGCGACGAGGCGCATCGTTTCGCCGTCGGCTACCACCGCAATCGTCGCTCGCAGGATGCACGCACGGGGCGCGGCAGCGTGCTCGACACGTTGGAGGGCGTCGGCGACGCGCGCCGCCGAGCGCTGCTGACGTTCTTCGGGTCGCCCGAGCGGGTCGTCGCGGCGTCGCTCGAAGAACTCGAGGCGGTGCCCGGACTTCCCGGCAAGGTCGCGCGCCGCATCCACGAACAACTCAACCGGCTGGGCGGCACCGGCGTGGTGGATGCATCGTCGGCTGCGGCTGCACCGGCGACTGCGGCCCCGCCACTCGAAGGTGACGAGGCCGCGAGCGGTCCATCCTGATCGTGCAGCTCAGGCTCAGCGTGCGCTCTGCTTCTGGGTTCGCGTGCCGCCATGACGCTTGGTCGCGATGCCGGCTGCGATCGCGGCGAGCGCGACGAGCAGCAGTCCGCCGAGCGCCAGACCGGTGAACGGCAGGGCTCCGTCATCGCTCATGCCTGCGGCAGCGACGAGCTCGGCATTGTCTGGATCACCCTGACCGACAGTTGCTTCGGCACCAGCGTCGGCATCGGCACCGTCACCGGTCGTACCAGCACCGGCTCCGGCCGCGGCGGTCGGGGTGTCAGTCGCACCGGCCACGTTGGTCGGCGTTTCGGTGCTTCCCGTCTCGCCGGTCGGCGTGGGGGTGTCCGTGCCGGGAGGCGTGCCATCGCCGGGCGGCGTGGTCGTACCCGGGTTGGTCGGGCCAGACGGGCTGGGGCAGCCTGCGGCAGGCATCGGGATCATGTCGCCTTCGTGCTTGCCGTGACCGTTGAGGCCGTTCGTGCTGATCGTGATCTCCACGAACGGGTTGGTGGCCGACCCGGTGGCGTGGCAGATCGTGATCTTGCCCGGCTTCGGAGCGTCTCCGTTGTCAGGCGTGGTCGGTCCGCCGGGCGCGGTGGCCGTCGGGCAACCGGTTGCGGGCATCGGAATGATGTCGCCTTCGTGCTTGCCGTGGCCGTTGAGGCCGTTCGTGCTGATGGTGATCGCAACGAACGGGTTGGTGGCCGAGCCGGTGGCATGGCAGATCGTCACCTTCGCAGGCTTGGCCGGAGCCGGCTTCGCGGGCTTCGCGGGCTTGGCGGGCTTCGCGGGCTTGGCGGGCTTGGCCGGCGCAGGCTTCGCGGGTGTCGCTGGCTTGGCGGGCTTGGCATTGTTGCCGCCGCAGTTGCCGTTGTTGTCATCCTCGCGATCGTCGTCGTTGCCGCAGCCGTTGTTGCCGTCCTTGTCGTCCGTGAATCCGCCAGCCTGGCCGGGCTTGTCCGCGCCGCCGTTGGAGTCGCCGTCCGGATCGCTCGGGGAGTTACCCTGGGTGGCGCCGTGTCCGCCACCATTGCCCCCGCCGTCGTTGCCGCCACCCTGCTGGGCAGCCTGACCATTGCCGTTGCCACCGCCCTTGGCTTCCGAGGCAGGCGCGGCGACGAGCGCCAGGGAGATGACGAGTGCGAAGACGAGGGCTGTCAGGCAGGACACGAGCCTGGAAACCCTCGAGGCGTGGATGGAAATCATGACGTGCTCCAATGGAGTGATCGACGGGTAATGGGGGTTGCCGGTCGGCGGTCTGACCAGCACCACGAAGATCCCCTGCGGGAACACGCATATGTGGAAGAAATCGAACCGTCCGGAGCCTCGTCGACGATCACGACGGTTCCAAACGGTTCAGATCGAATTTGGGCTTTTGGGTGGTTGACGTCGAATCAGTCGTGCATGGCATGCAGCGACTCCATCGCATGCTCCTGCGCGACGGTGAACGACTCCTTGGCCGTGACCATCGCTTCGGCGAGACCCTCCGGGAACGCCGGTGCCGTGAACTTCACTCCTGCGAACGGCGCGAGCGCCTCGACTCCCGCCGTCGCGTACTCGGCGGCGCTGGCGGCGTAGCTGCCCGCGTCGTCGGAGTTCTGGTAGCCCAGGTCGAGCGCCTTCTCGAGCTTGTACGCAGCGATCTTCGCGGTGCGCAGGGCGTCGGTGACGTCAGCCGGCTCCGTGTAGTCGGACAGGTGCGCCTCCCACTTCGCTTCCTCGAGCTGCGCGAACGCCGCACCGACGTGGTTGCGGAATCGGTCGTACTCGGTGGGGGTGGGGCGCGGCGGGGTGGACGTGACGAGCTGCATGGCGGAACTCCGTTCGCTTCGGATCGTGCGTCAGATACCTGAGTAGGTCTCGCCGTCGGGGCCCGTGTAGCCGCCGCCGTCACCACGGTCGGGCGAGCCGTCCCAGCCGAAGCTGTCGCCGTCTGGCCCGGTGTAGGAGCTGCCGCCCCCGCGAACCGGGTTGCCCAGGCCGTCGAGCCACTCACCGTCGACCCACACCGGACCGCTCGACGAGGTGTCGCCGCCGCCGGAGAACGCAGTTGCGCGCTCGAGCGCCTTGGGCGACGGGTTGGCGAGCGATCGCTCACCTGCCTGCGTGCCCAGCCGAGTCGACACTTCTGCGTCGAACAGGACCTTCGTGAGGATCGACATTGCGTCGGTGCCCAGCGTGCCCGGCCGCGCGAGCATGTCGGCGGCGCGCTGCAGGTCGCGGACCGAGTGGTTCGCGTAGCGCTGGAACGTCCCGTCGAGCAGGTTGCCCGTGCCGAGCGCCTCGACGCCCGCGGCCGCCTGCTGCGCATTCGCCAGCGCGGAGTCGACGAGCTGCTTGGTGCCCGCCGGGACGCGACCTTCAGCTTCGACCCGCGACTGCGCGAGCTGCGTGTCGACGCTGGCGCGCTGGAGCGAACCGAAGACGTCCTGGTTGGCCTTGAGGATCGTGCTGGGAATCGTAAGCTGCATGAGGGAGGGGGAGGGTCGAGGGATGTGCCGGGGAGACGGTGGAATCTGCGACGATGCGAGTATGGATCGCCCGAACGCGAACACCACCGATGGGTTCTCCGAGTTTCTCGCATCCACCCCGTGGGGTGAAGCGGTGATCACGACGCGTGGCCCGCATGTGACGTCAGTACGGCCGCCCATGCCGGGCGCAGCCGACCACGGCGGGCTGCCCGACGCTGCTGGCGCGACCGCCCCGAAGGCGGTGCGTGACCTCGCCGCCGCGCTCGACGCCTACCTCGCCGGTGAACCCGTGGAACTCGCCGACCGCGCCGACGTGGCGCGCTGGCTCGACGCTGCCGGCGTGACCGGATTTCGCCGCGACGTGTCGCTGACGCTGTTCGACGTGCCTCGCGCGGTCACGCTCAGTTACGGCGAACTCGCTGCGCTCGCCGGACGACCCGGCGCCGCCCGAGCCGTCGGATCCGCGTGCGCCCGCAATCCACTGCCGCTCGTGATCCCCTGCCATCGCGTCGTGCACGCCGGCGCCCGCCGCGGCGATGTGGGCAGCTACGGCGCCGCGACCGGCTCCGAGTACAAACGGCGCCTGCTCGCACTCGAGGGCGCGCCGCTCGTGCGCGCGTCGCACCGCTCCTAACGCAATCGGCACATATGACGGGTTTCGTTTCGGTGCGGCTCGCCGGGAAGGCTTCCGTCGCACCGCTCCTAACGCAATCGGCAAATGCGACGGGGTTCGTTCGGTGCGGCTCGGCTCGGCTCCCTCGCCTGTTGTTGCACGCACGCCACGCGTGCGCGCGAGCGTGCGTGGCCGCCTCGGGCACCCGCTGCGGCCCCGCGGGCCGCCGAACCCGTTCAGGACTCGGAGAATGCCCCGCCACGCCTCATCATCTGCACATGCAGCTCTCCTCGATCGCCGCCGCCGTTGCGGCTACGCCGCCCGCAGCTCCGCTGACCAGCGTTCCCGTCACGCCCTCGCGCATGACGGAGACCGAACTCGCCAAGCAGCACCTGACGCCGCAGTCGCGCCGCCACCTGCCCGACGCCTTGCTCAACGCGAAGGTCGGGCGCTCCACGCTCGCCGGCTCGCTCAACGACCAGATCCGCTTCCGCGTGCAGCGCACCGGCCAGGTCGCCGACTGGAAGATCGTGCCGGACTCGCCGACGGCCGCAGCCATCACCCAGTCCAAGGCCGGCCCCGAGCTGCTCAAGCAGCTCACCACCGCGATGAAGTCCACGGGAACGCTGGAGGAGGTCTCCAATCTCAAGGGCTTCATCCTCGCCGAGGACGACGAGAGCGTCCTGTCGGGTCGCGTGCTCAGCTGGCTCGACGATCCCACCGACCCCGACGGCCAGCAGCTCAAGCGACTCGGCGAGCTCAACCGCACGAAGGTCGCCGGGCGTATCATGCGCAAGTGGGGCGAAGGCCTCGACCAGAACATCGCCCGCGCCGGAGCCTGGAACGCCGAGGGTTGGATCACGTTCATGCCCGACACGTCGCGCGCGATGCTCGTCAACTCGGGCGCGTACGACCCGCATCGCGGCCGCGAGAAGTCGCTGCTCGGCGCCAAGAGCTGGACGACGTACCTGTCCGGCAACGGCCCGCACGAGGTCCAGCACTCCGTGAGCGATCCGTCGCCGACTGCCTACCGCGGCACCGCGCGCTGGATGGAGGAAGGCACCGCCAACGTCTTCACCCGCACGCCCACCTTCCAGAACAAGAACGCCAAAGCCGCCAACCTGCTGCCGCAGGTGTACGCCGCGCGCCTGTCGCACGAGCCGAACTTCGACACCGGCTGGGATGTGTACAAGCGACCCGAGCTGTCCAAGGAGAAGCAGAAGGACTACGACAAGGAGACCGCCCGCAATTACGGCGACTCCCAGGTCGTCCTGCGTGACCTCGTGCGGCTCGCGGGGGGCGATTTCCGCTCCAACGCCGGCAAGGCGCTCGCGTTCGAGCTGCTGCAGCGCAAGAGCATGCGCTTCACGCCGGGCGTGCTCGCGAAGGCGATCATCGAGCACAACGACCTGGACGTGAAGGTCTACGACCTCCTGCGTGACCGGATCAAGAACGCCGTCGACATCAAGGGTGGCGCGGCGGCCATCGCGAAGGAATTCGGCATCGCGTGATCGTCGGCGGGCCCACACCCGTCACATCTGCCGTGGCAGCACCATCCTCGGCTGCCCCGCGCACCGAGACGCAGCGCGCGGTCGCGTCGATGACGCCGCAGTCGCGGGAACTGCTGCCGGACGCGCTGCTCGATGCGCGTGTCGGGCGCGGCACGCTCGCGGGCGAACTCAACGACCAGATCCGCTTCCGCGTGGAGCAGGTCGGCGCCGACGTTGCCGACTGGAAGCTGCACCCCGACTCCCCCAAGGCCTCGGGGATCGTCCAGACCCGCGCGGGCGAGCGACTGCTGCGACAGCTGCATGCGTCGATGGCGACGATCGGCCCGTTCGGGGCACGCTCCAACCTCAAGGGCTTCATCCTGCCTGACGACCTCGAATCGGTGATCGCCGCTCGAGCCGTGGCGTTCCTGGAAGACCCGGCCGAAGCAGACGGCGTCAAGCTCGCGAAGCTCGGCGCCTCAGGCGACACCCGTGCCGCAGGCGAGCTGCTGCAGTCCTGGCGCGAGCCGATGGCCGCCCGCTCCGCGCGCGCGGGAGCCTGGAACGGCGAGGGCTGGATCACGTTCCTGCCACACACGGCACGCGCGATGCTCGTCGCTGCCGGCAGCTATGACCCGCACGGATCGCATGAGCGCTACCTGCGCGATGCCGCCAAGCGCGTGAAATTCATCGCGGGCAACTCCGCCCACGAAGTGCAGCACTCCGTCACCGATCGCACCCCGTCGGCGACGTTCACGTGGATGGAGGAGGGTATCGCCAACGTCTTTGCTCGCACGCCGGTGTTCCAGGCGAAGATCGCGCGCGCAGCCGGCATGTCGGCCCACTCCTATGCGGCGATGCTGGCCCACGCGCCGTCTTTCGAGACCGGCTGGGCACCGTACGTTCGCCCCGGCGGCCCCGCAGCGTCCGAGGCCACCGACGACGCCCGCGAACGCACCTACAACCGTTCGCAGGTCGTGCTGCGCGACCTCGCACGCATGGCAGGCGCCGACTTCCGCTCCAGCGCCGGAAAGGCGCGCGCCTTCGACCTGTTCCAGGGCCGCACGCTGCGCTTCGTCCCCGGTCGCCTCGCCGACGCGATCATCGAACACAACGGGCTCGATGCATCCGTGCGCGAACGCCTGCGCGACCGCATCAAGGTGGCGGTCGACCTTCCCGGCGGCGCACGCACGATCGCCGCCGAATTCGGGATCGTCGACTGAGGCAGTCAGTGCGTCGCGCGTCAGTCGCGCACGTAGCCGCGCTCGCGCTCCCAGACGGGAACCCCGGAGCGCACCGAGGTCTCGCCCTTCGACCACGCGCCGGCAGTATTGATGAGGCTCGCCGCCGCCTGCAGCGCGTCGACAAGCGCCGCGGGTGCGGTTGAGGAGTCGAACGACCAGACGTCGGGCGCATCGATCGGTGAATCCAGTCGTGACACGCGAATCTCGCCGACCCGTAGGCGGCCGACATCGGTCGGCGCACGCGCGGCCGCGCGATCGAGCTGCAGGGCATCGATACCCGCGTACGCCTGTGCGATGGCTCGGGTCGTCTCGACACCGTGCAGCTGGTCGGGAACCAGCCACTTCGTGACGCGACTCGCCACGGGTGCGAACGACGCATACTGGATGCGCGTCGCCTCGATGCTCATCGGCGCGCCCTGCATCGCCAGGTCGTTCAGTTCCAGCCCGAACTCCTGGATCGACCCGCCCGTGCCGGGCGCAGTGAAGCGAACCATGACGCCGAGGGGATGTTCGACCGTGAGCTGCACGACAACCTCCGAGAATGATGGTTCTCGGAGCGTACCGGTAGCTCCGGCGGTGCGTCGCACCTCCAGAACGTTCAGCGACGGACTGCCGGTCGATGACCGCATCGTTGAACGATACCTTCATCGATGCTACGATTGGGGTCGGAGGTGGCTTTCGATGGCGTCGGTGATCCTGTCAAGCAAGTATCAGGTGGTCGTGCCCAAGGAGATACGCGAGCGCCATGGCTACAAGCCGGGTGATCGGCTCGCATGGTTCGACGGGCCGTTCGGATCGAAGCTCATCAAGCCGTTGACGCTCCAGGAGATGGGCGGGATCCTCGCGGACGGACGAGCGCGAGAGCCGTTCGTGCGAGAGAAGGACTTTGACGGCGGCGAGTTCACATGATCGCGCTCGACACGTCGGTGTGGGTCGAGCTGTGGGAGCGTCCGGGGAGCTACGACGAGGTGGCGGCGGCGATTCGGGACAACGGTGGCGATCCCGAACGCGTCGTCGTGCCGACGACCGTCATCTTCGAGACGTATCGGTGGATGATCCGCAATGGTGAACCAGAGGACCAGATGGATCTGCTCGCCGGTTCCATGAACGAGCACGAGGTCGTCGATCTCGATTCCCGGCTTGCGCGGACTGCCGCATTCACGTCGGTCACGACCGGTTTGGCGGCGGCGGATGCGACGATCCTAGCGACGGCCCGATCGCGCCGCGCGCGCCTGCTGACATACGACGGCGACTTCGCCGGCATCCCGGACGTCACGGTGCTCACTCGCTGATCCCACGCTCCCCCGCGGCATGCGATAGGTTCGGACGTGCCCCGGCGCCTGCCCCCAGCGCGCTCTTTCGCCCGCTGTCGCACGCGCCTTGAATCGATCCGAGGAGCGAGTGTCATGGCAACGCGTGTTGCGATCAATGGATTTGGCCGAATCGGCCGCTGTGTCTTCCGCCGCATCATCGAGCAGGGCGGTGACGTCCAGGTCGTCGCAGTCAACGACCTCGTCGACAACCCGACGCTCGTGCACCTGCTCAAGTACGACAGCGTCCAGGGACGATTCGACGCCGACGTGACGCTCACCGACGACGGCTTCTCCGTCAACGGCCACAACGTGCGCTGCACCGCCGAGCGCGACCCGGCCAACCTCCCGTGGGGCGAGCTCGAAGTCGACGTGGTGATCGAATCCACCGGCTTCTTCACCGACGGCAACAAGGCCAAGGCGCACATCGACGCCGGCGCCAAGAAGGTCATCATCTCGGCGCCCGCGACGAACGTCGACCTGACGCTCGTGATGGGCGTCAACGACGACGAGTACGACTTCGACAACCACCACGTCATCTCCAACGCGAGCTGCACCACCAACTGCCTCGCGCCCGTCGCGAAGGTCCTCCACGACAACTGGGGCATCGAGAGCGGCTTCATGACGACCGTGCACGCGTACACGAGCGACCAGCGCCTCCAGGATGCGCCGCACTCGGATCCGCGCCGCATGCGAGCCGCCGCCCTGAACATCATCCCGACGAGCACCGGCGCCGCGAAGGCGATCGGTCTCGTGCTGCCGGAGCTGCAGGGCAAGCTCGACGGCAACTCGCTGCGCGTGCCGACCCCGGCCGGCTCCGTGACCGACCTCGTCGCCACCCTCGACCGCGAGGCCTCCGTCGAGGAGATCAACGCGGCGATCAAGGCAGCCGCTGACGGCCCGATGAAGGGCATCCTGGCTTACACCGAGGATCCGATCGTCTCCTCCGACGTCATCGGGGACACGCACTCGAGCGTGTTCGACGCGAAGTCGACGATGGCGCACGGGCGCACCGTCAAGGTGCTCAGCTGGTACGACAACGAGTGGGGCTACTCGAGCCGCGTCGCCGACCTGGTCAGCACCGTCGTGCGCGCCGGCGCAGCGGTCTGAGGCATGTCGGTCTCCTCGATGTTCGACCTGCCCTCCGTCGCCGGGGAGCAGGTTGCCGGCAAGCGCGTGCTCGTCCGGGTCGACTTCAACGTTCCGATGGACGATGACGGAACGATCACGGACGACACGCGCATCGTCGCGGCACTGCCGACGATCGACCACCTGATGCGCCAGGACGCGACCGTCGTGATCCTGTCGCACATGGGTCGTCCGAAGGGCGAGTACGTCGAGAAGCTGTCGCTGCGGCCGATCGCGGACCGTCTCGGGCAGATGCTCGAGCGACCGGTGACGTTCGTGACCGACTGCGTCGGCGACGTTGCCATGGATGCCGTGCGCGATGCCCAGCCGGGCGACGTGCTGCTGCTCGAGAATACGCGCTTCCACGCCGAGGACACGAAGAACGATCCCGAGTTCGCGCGCCAGCTCGCGCGGCTCGGTGACGTGTTCGTCAACGACGCGTTCGGTACCGTGCACCGGGCCAACGCGTCCACCGCGGGCGTGGCGGCATACATTCCGGCAGTCACCGGCTTCCTGCTCGAGCGAGAGCTGCAGCAGCTGAGCCACCTGGTCGATGCACCCAACCGTCCGTTCGCGTGCATCGTGGGTGGGCTCAAGGTGAGCGACAAGATCGGCGTGCTCGAGAGCCTCGTGACGATCGCCGACGCGATCCTCATCGGCGGCGCGATGGCCAACACGTTCCTCAAGGCGAAGGGCGCGCAGACGGGCTCCTCGTTCGTCGAAGACGGCGAGGGCGTGGAGCTCGCACAGCGCATCATCGAGCTCGCCGAGGAAGAAGACTGCTCGCTGCTGCTGCCGATCGACCTCGTCGTCGCACCTGCGATGGAAGCGGGTCAGGAGACACAGGTCGTGGCGTCGGAGAAGGTGCCCGACGGACTGATGGCGCTCGACATCGGACCGCGCACGCGCATGCTCTACGAAGCACGGATCGCCGACGCGCACACGATCTTCTGGAACGGGCCGATGGGAGTGTTCGAGATCGAGGACTTCGCCGACGGCACCCGCGCGATCGCGGACGCGGTCGCGGAGAACCCCGGCATGACCGTGATCGGCGGCGGCGACTCCGTGGCAGCCGCCAACAAGTTCGGCGTGGCCGATCGCATCGCACACATCTCCACCGGCGGCGGCGCGTCACTCGCGCTGCTCGAGGGCGAGACCCTGCCGGGCATCGAGGCAATCCGCGACGCGCCCCAATAGGAAGGACCCACCATGTCAGGCACCGCGAGCGAACTGCGACCGATCGTCGTCGCAGCGAACTGGAAGATGCACAAGCTGCGGTCGGAGGCGCTCGAGTACCTCGAGGACCTCGGCACGTGGATGGACGAGCACCCGCAGGGGCTCGGCACGCGCGTGGAGGTCGTCGTCGCGCCGCCGTTCACGAGCCTCGAGCTCGCGGTGGAGCACCGCCCGCCGCACGCACGCGTGTACGCACAGAACATGCACCAGTCCGACCAGGGCGCGTTCACCGGTGAAGTGAGCCCGGCGATGCTGCGCGACCTGGGCGTGGACGGCGTGCTGCTCGGCCACAGCGAGCGACGCCAGTACTTCAACGAGCACGACGGCGCGCTGAGCGAGAAGGTCGTCGCCGCCGCCGAGTTCGGTCTGCGCGCGATGCTCTGCGTCGGCGAGACCCTCGACGAGCGTCAGGGCGGACGCGCCGAGGACGTCGTGCAGGAACAGCTCGAGACCGCGCTGAGCGACCTCGACGTCATCAAGGCCACTAGCAGCGGCCTGTCCGTTGCATACGAGCCCGTCTGGGCGATCGGCACCGGCGAGACCGCCACCGCCGAGATCGCGCAGGGCATGCATGCCGCGATCCGCGACGTGCTCAGCTCGGTCTTCACGGCGGAGATCGCGGAGCGCATCCCGGTGCTCTACGGCGGTTCGGTCAAGCCCGCGAACGCTGCAGAACTGCTTGGACAGCCCGACATCGACGGCGCGCTCGTCGGCGGCGCGGCGCTCGAGGTCGAGAGCTTCAGCGGCATCATCTCGGCCGGGCTCGACCTGGTCGCGGGCGCAGGCGTCTGACATGTCGACGCCCGTCGATCGCCCCGTCGCACTCGTTATCCTCGACGGGTGGGGCCTCGCGCCCGACGGACCCGGCAACGCGGTGTCACTCGCTGACACCCCGACGTTCGACGCACTGTCAGCCGCCAACCCCGGCGCGACGCTCGTCGCGAGCGGCATCGACGTGGGCCTGCCCGACGGCCAGATCGGCAATTCCGAGGTCGGTCACCTCAACCTGGGTGCTGGCCGCGTCGTCTATCAGGACCTGACGCGCATCGACCTGGCGATCAAGGACGGCTCCTTCTACGACACGGTCGCACTGCTGGATGCCTGCAAGCAGGCAAGTGCGGGGCGCGGCGTGCTGCACGTGGTCGGGCTCGCGTCGTTCGGCGGCGTGCACTCGCACCTGGAGCACCTCGTCGCGATCGCTCGCATGGCTGCCCGGCAGAACGTCCGCGAGATCCGCGTGCACGCGATCACCGACGGGCGCGACGTCGCACCCGACGCCTCGATCCGCGACATGGAGTGGTTCGAACGCCAGCTCGGCGACATCGAAGCAACCGAGGACGGCTGTCGTGCCCGCATCGTGAGCGTCATCGGACGATACTGGGCGATGGACCGCGACCACCGCTGGGACCGCACCGAACGAGCCTGGGACCTGCTCGTCAACCGCCAGGGCCGACGCGCGATCTCCGCACGCGACGCAGTGCGCATCTCGCACGAAGCCGGCATCACCGACGAGTTCATCGAGCCGTTCGTGATCGCCCTCGACGACCCGGGCGAAGGCATCGACCCCGGCGACGTCGTCGTGTTCGCCAACTTCCGACCCGATCGCATGCGACAGCTCGTGCCGGCCCTCGTCGCGCACGAGTTCGACGGCTTCAACCGCGGCCGCACCTACCGGCCCGTCCATCATGCGGCCTGCATGTGTGAGTACGACCCGCTGCTGCACCTGCCGGTGGCGTTCCCGCCGAACACGCTCGTCGACACGCTCGCCGACACGCTCGCGCTGCACGGCATCGGGCAGCTGCACGCCGCCGAGACCGAGAAGTACGCACACGTCACCTACTTCTTCAACGGCGGCGTCGAGACGATCCACGCCGGAGAGGTACGATCGCTCGCCGATTCGCCACGCGACGTGCCGACGTACGACCACAAGCCGGAGATGGCCGCCGCCGAGGTCGCACGCCTGTTCGAGGACGGGTTCACAGACCCGACGGTCGGCTTCGCCGTGGTCAATTTCGCCAACCCCGACATGGTCGGACATACCGGCGTGATCGACGCTGCCGTTCGCGCATGCGAAGCCGCCGACACCGCACTTGCCCGCGTCGTGGCCGCTGTCCACGCGCGGGGCGGCACGGTGCTCGTCACCGCCGACCACGGCAACGCCGAGCAGATGCTCACCGAAGACGGCAAGCCGCACACCGCGCACACCACCAACCACGTTCCCTTCATCGTCGTTGCCGCTGGCGGACCAGGATCGCTCGACCTCACCTCCGTGCGTGACGGTCGCCTGGCCGACGTGGCGCCGACCGTGCTCGACCTGCTGGGCCTGCCGCAACCACCCGCGATGACCGGTCACAGCCTGCTCGAGCGCGCGGTCGTGCCGCACTGAGCCGGACGTTCCGGTTTGGACATCGTGCGGATCGCGGCGCAACGAATCAGCGATCCGTGACCGAAAGACAGGTACGGCGCCACTGCAGGGGGTAGTGGCTGCGACGATTCGGGGGAATCGAGCGCTCGTGGGGATCCTGGCGACCATCGGAGAGCTGCGCACCAAGCCATTGGGACACCTCATCGGTGTCGCCGACTCGGTGCTGCGCCCCGAATCGCTGCTCGACGACCTGGGTCGCATCGGCGACTCCGCGCGCCCGGTCGTGATCCAGGGTGGTCTGTCCACCGATGCGTACATGTACGAGCCGCTCGCGGACCTGCTCCGTGCGCGCGGATTCCAGGACGTGTCCGCGACCGCACTCGACTTCCACGGATTCGGTTCGTTCCAGAAGGACGCGAAGAATCTGGCCGAGCTCGTGAGGGCGGCCTCGGAACGATCGAAGGCTGCCGGGGGCGACGGCCTCGTCACCGTCATCGCCCACTCCAAGGGCGGCCTCACCGCGCGCTGGTACCTGCAGAAGCTCGGCGGCGTCGAACACGTCGACCAGCTGATCACGCTCGGCACGCCGCACAACGGCTCGGCGCCCTATGGCACGCAGCTCACCGCGCTGGGCGGACTCCTGCCAGGCATGACGGCGATCAAGCAGCTGAGCGCATCGAGCCGCGAGGTGCGCTGGCTCAACCGCGACCTGCACGGTTTCATGGAGCGGGCTCGCGCGATGCGACCGGAGTTCCGGATGGTGTCTCTGGCCGGCGACATCGACCTGCCGATGCTGCGGGGCACCGACGGGCTCGTCTCCAACGGGGCGGCACGGCTCGATCCGACGGTCGCAGGTGTCTCGAATCTCGTGTTTCGTGGGCATGGTGCGCACCACGGCGCGATCGCCGGTCAGTACGGCGTCCATGAATCGACGCTTCGAAGCGCGACGATCCTGGCCTCGGGCGGACCGCTTGACCAGGCCGCATCCGGCGCGGCGCTCCTGTCCGGCGGCGTGTAGCTCGCCGACCTGTGCCGATTACGCCGCAGGTGGTCCTGCGAGCAGCAGGTACAGCACGCCCAGGCACGCAGCCATCATGAGCAGCGTGATGATCGCGCGGTGGATCTTCGGCGGGTGCGGCGTCACGCGGCGCGTCTCCCACAGCTCCACGCGTCGCTGGAATCGCGCCGACTTCTGCAGCTCGCGGCGCTCCGACTTCGTGAGGTCGGGCGCGGTGAGCATCTCGAGCAGCTCGGCGTGGGACGGTGGCGTCGGGGCGGTGGGGCTGGCCATGCGTGCATTCTCGCAGACGACGGGGATGGCACGCGCCAGGCGCGCCACCCCCGAGTCCGCTCAGTCGGGTCGGATCGGCATCAGCCGATCGACGGGAAGCTCGTCACCTGCGTCGAATCGTTGCCGGCGAGGTCCTCCGTCTGAAACGTGATCGTCGCCGCGATCCGACCTGATGCCGCTGCGGCCGTCCTGCCGGTTGCGGTCAGCGGGATGCGCGCGACCTTCGTACCGGCGCCGGCGAGCTCGACGGTCACCGATCCGAGCACCGTGCGCCCCAGGCGCAGCGTGACGTCGGAGGTGCAGTCCTCCGCGCAGCTGAGCGTGAAGTTGAGGCCGCGGTCGAGCCAGATGCTGCGGTAGACGGTGTAATTGCCGATCGCGACCTTCGGCGAAGTCTGGTCAGACGACACGTCGCCGGTCGCGGCCATCGCCGTGATCGCATCCACGCCGATGCGCGGATGGGTCGCCGCCGCCGTCGTCGCGCCCGTCGAGAGGTTCACGCTCCACAGTCGCACTCCATCCTGTCCGGTGGCAGCGAACGCAGCCCAGCCACGATCGCCGGAGCCGATGTCGAAGTGCGCCGCAGCACCCGCGTCCACACCGAGCGCTCCGACGGTCACGAGCGTTCCGTTGTTCGGCGGGTCCTGGCGAACGACGACGTTGCGGCCGCTGTCGATGTCGAGCAGCGTGGTGGTGGCGGGCGCCGGATCACCGAACACGCTCGACGTATAGGCGGCAGCGCCGACGGCGGGATTCGCGCCGGCTCCTGCGTCCGTACCCAGGTATGCGAGGGGCCCGTCGGTCGCGACGAGCGCGCCGGTGTCCGGGTGCAGCCGCAGATTCTGGTCAGCGTCGGAAACGACGCGGATCCGGTCGGCCGTCGGATCGAAGTCGAACCCGAACTGCGTGCCGGTCAGCGTGACTGGTGAACCGATCTGCTTCGTCGAACCCGTTGCGGGATTGATCACGAGCAGGCGACCCGCGCTCGTGAGCGCGTACAGCTGGCCGGTGGCAGGGCGCTGGTCAAGGCCGACGATCGATTCGCCGCTGGCCATGCCGAGCAGGCTTTCACGCTCGAGCATGCGGCCAGGGGCCTGCGCGGTGAACGAGACGATCTGGTTCGCGGGGGTCGTCGCGTAGAAGAGTTCTGCAGCACCTGCGGTCGAGGGCGCAGCGAGTGCGGCTGCCGCGAGCGCGAGGACGGCGAGGGAGCGGCGTCGTTTCGGATTCGTCGTGTGTCGATCGGTCATGGAGCGTTCCTTTCGGTCGGGTTCGAGGCCGCCAGGGAGGGCGAGCCCGCGAACGTACGCACGGAAGCTACGGGGGGTCGCCCGCTCATGCGCTGCAGTTACAGAATCCTGTGCGGTGGTGCGTACATCAAACGATCGGATCCCCCTAGGCGCCCAGCGAAGCGTGGCGTACGGTGGACACGTGGAGTGCCGATCCACAGCCGCCACCGCCGTCCTGTCAGGTGGATCCACCGCGATCCCACCGGCCACGTCGAGCCCGATGACGCCGTCGACCACGACGTCGCTCGAGCCTGCGCTCGCACAGGCGCTCAGCGCGATATCCGAGGCGATCACCGCACTCACGCGCGTGCTGGGCGGCTCGCGGCAGCCGGTGGCGGGTGCCACGCTCACCTCGTCGCCCGCACCCGCGTCCGCGTCAGCGATGGCATCAGCACCGCTTGCTGCTGGCGCGAATGGCGGCGTGACCGCCGCCGCGCCCGCGTCCGGGGCTGCATCGACGCCCGCACCTGCGCCTGCGGGCGGTCGCAGCACCGCGCGAGTCGCGACCTTCAACGTGCTCGGCGCATCGCACACCGATGCGGGCGGCAACAAGCCGGGCTGGGCAACGGGCGTCCAGCGGGTGCCGGAGATGATTCAGGAGCTGCGGTCGGGGGGCGTCGAGATCGCCGGTCTCCAGGAGTTCCAGCCGTCGCAGCAGCAGGCATTCAAGGCCGCGAAGACCGGGTACGAGCTCCATGGCGAGCGCGACAACGTGATCGCCTGGAGGTCCGACCGCTACCGCAAGGTCGGCGCCACGTCGCTCACGATTCCCTACTTCGAGGGCAGCCCACGCAAGATGCCCGCGGTCCAGCTCGAGGACCGGGCCACGGGCAAGCGCGTGTGGGTGCTCAACGTCCACAACCCGGCCGATACCAAGGCCCATCCACGCAACGTCGCCAACCGGCGCGAGGCGGAGCGTCGCGAGCGAGCGTTCGTCGAGCAGCTCAAGCAGTCCGGCGTGCCCGTGCTCGTCGTCGGTGATTTCAACGACAACCGGGAGTCGATCGACGCGATGACTGCAGGTGGGCTCACGAGCGTCGCGCGTCCCAGGCAGAACGCGAGCGGCATCGACTGGGTGTTCGGCTCGCAGGGCGTAAACTTCGCCAACACCACGCGCGACTTCGGCCCGCGTCAGGACCGCACGAGCGACCACCCGATCGTCACCACCACCGCGACGTTCTGATCACCAGCCGATGACGAGCCGCTCTCCGGTCTCGTCCGGCAATCCTGCAGCCTTGATGTCCGCGCGTGCTCGTTCGATGTCGTAGGCGGTGCGGTGAAACGACAGCGTGCCGCGTTCGAGGGTCGCCCACGCGGCGCGCGGATCGCGATCGCGCGGCTGGCCGACCGAACCAGGATTGAACACGCGCCGCGTGCCCCGAGACAGCACGAGGCTCGATCCGGCCGGCATCAACCCGCCCGTGGCGGCATCCGCGCCCGGCGGCAGCTCCCACAGCAGCGGCATGTGCGTGTGCCCGACAGCGCCGAGCTCGCGCTGCTGCAGCTGCAGGTGCGTCGTCGCGCTCTCGATCGTGCGCACGTACTCCCACACTGGATCACGATCGGAGCCGTGGTGCAGCTCGACGTGGTCGAGCAGCCGACTCGGCTCGAGCGTACGCAGGTACGCGATGCGCTCCTCGCCGATCGTGGCGAGCGCGTGTCGGATGCCGGCGCCCGGCCCGCCCTGCCACAGGCCCGGCTCGACCGATTCGGCCGATCGCGGATCGCCCGCCACCGCCAGGTCATGGTTGCCGGCGAGCACGACCTCGCAGCGCGCACGCACCAGGTCGAGGCACTCACCGGGATTCGCGGCATAGCCGACGGTGTCGCCCAGACACCAGATGCGCGCGCCAGGGGCGAGCGCGTCGATGTCGGCCAGCACTGTTTCGAGTGCCGGCAGGTTGCCATGTACGTCGCTGATGAGCGCGATCACGGCCTCATCCTCGCGCGCGCGTCGGACCCGTGGTGCGACCCCGTCCGTCTCAGGACTGCTCGGGGGTCTCCGGGAGGTTCTTGATGCCCTCGCGCGTCACCCACTTGGACCAGTTGTCCTCGAGTGCGTCGATGAGCTCGCGCACGAAGCGCGGGCTCATGTTCACGCGGCTGACGACGACACCCGGAACCTCGTCCGCCTCGATCTCGTGGTCCACGCGCGCGAACGTGATCGTGAACTCGTAGTCGGAGTGGCTCACGTTCGCGAAGTTCGCGTAATGCCCCGCCATGATCTCCGGCGAGGTGTGAATGTTCAGGTGGCGTTCTCGGGGGGCTTCTTCCATGTCGGGCACACTACCCTCCCGGGAGAATCATGCACATGCCGGTTAGGCTCCAGCCGTGGAAGTCCACCTCGTCCGTGCCGACCTCGTCGTGGTCGGGTCCCTCAGCGCCGACCTCGCCAGGGTCGCGGCGGACTACGAGCGCCGCCTCACGCGCTACGTGAAGCTGCACGTGCACGAACTCAAGGGCGAACCCACCGCGCGCGGCGAGGCCGTCGTGCTGCGGGCCGAAGGGGAGCGCTTCGGCGACACGCTCGCGAAGATCGAGCGCCAGGCAGGAGAGCAGTCGACGATCGTCGCGCTCGACTCCCGGGGTGACCAGCCCACGACCGAGCAGCTCGCCGCGCGCTGGCTCGGCGCGCGCCACCTGATCCTCTGCATCGGCGGCACCATGGGGCTGCCTCCCGAGGTGCTGGATCGCACGCGCGATCGCGTGTCGTTCGGCCGCATCACGCTGCCGCACCAGCTCGCCCGCGTCGTCGCGACCGAGCAGCTGTATCGCTCGTTCCGCATCGCGCGCGGCGAGCCGTACCATTTCTAGGAACGAGCGCCGATCGAGCTCGCTCGAATCGGCCGAGTGGAGACGAAGTGGCGCGAGCAGAGCGAGCAACCATTTCTGAGGGCGCCACCGATCGCCTGCGAAGCTCGCACGCGCGAACCCGCCGCCGAACGTGCGAGAACGCGCCGCTTACCTGCCGGCGTGGCGGGAACCCTTCGAACATGGTGCTCGACACCCGCCATCTGCTGCCCTCCCACGCACCGCCGGATGCGCTGCACCACGGTGCTCGCATCGACTCCTGCTGCGTTGCGCTGCTCGACACGATCGGCGGTACGCCGCTCGTGGACGTGTCGCTGCTGCTCGACCAGCGACGCACCAAGCCCGGCGTCCGCCTCTTCGCCAAGCTCGAAGGCTTCAACCCGACCGGCAGCGTCAAGGACCGGATCGCGCTGTGGATGGTCAACGACGCGCTGGAACGCGGCGCGCTGGAACCCGGTCGTACGATCCTCGAGCCGACAAGCGGCAACACCGGCATCTCGCTCGCGTTCGTCGGGCGTCTGCTCGGCCACCGCGTTCGTGCCGTGCTGCCCGACAACGCCACACCCGAGCGCGTCCAGGTGCTGCGCACCTACGGGGCGGAGGTCATCTTCAGCGACGGGGACCTCGGCAGCAACGGTGCGGTCCAGCTCGCCAAACAGCTTGCTGCAGAAGACCCGAGCCTGTTCATGCCGATGCAGTACGAGAACCCCGCGAACCCACGCGCCCACTACGAGACGACCGCCGTCGAGCTGCTCGAGCAGGTCGAGCATCGCCGCATCCACGCATTCGTGGCCGGGCTCGGCACCGGCGGCACGCTCATGGGCGTCGGCAGACGGCTGCTCGAGCGCGACCGTCGCACGCAGATCGTCGCAGCCGAGCCCAAGCCGGGTGACGCGATCATGGGCCTGCGAAGCCTGGAAGCCGGCTACGTGCCGCCGATCCTCGACACCTCCATGCTCACTCGACGCATCTATGTCACGAACCGCCACTCGGTGCTCGGCACGCGCTCGCTCGCAGGCATCGGTGTGTTCACCGGGATCTCTGCGGGTGCCGCCGCACAGGTCGCGCGTCTCATCGCAACCGAATCGCCGCGCGACAGCTGCGTCGTGTTCCTGTGTGCGGATTCGGGATGGAAGTACCTGAGCGCCGACCTGTTCGGCCGCGACCTCGACGATCTCGAAGAACGCATGGATGCCGGCCACTGGTGACGGCGTGCCGAGGCGCATCCCGGTCCGCGAATCGGGGGACGTCGGGCGACTTCGTCCACGATCGCGACTTCGATGGGCCGGATGATGGACGCAGTGGTGGTGGCGGGCGAAACGGCATCCCGCAGGCGGGCTGCGAGCGCACGATAGGCTGCATGCATGTCGCCAACCACTCAGAACTCTGCGCTCCGAGGCCTGCATGAGGCATTGCAGGCGATCGTCGACGACCTTGCCCGTGCGGGCGAGGCGGCGGGCACGCCCCGCGTCGAGCTCGAGCGTCCGCGCGACGAGGCACACGGCGACTTCGCGACCAACGCCGCGCTGATGCTGGCGCCGGTCGTGCGCCGCAATCCGCGCGAGGTCGCGCAGGACATCGCCGATCGCGCCGGCGCGCTGCCGGGCGTGACGAGCGTCGACGTTGCCGGCCCCGGGTTCATCAACCTGACGATGGCCGACGAGTGGTTCCTCGAGACGGTCGAGACCGCGCTCGACGCCGGCGACCAGTTCGGCACCGGCGTGCTCGCCGACCCCGTGCCGATCCTGCTCGAGTTCGTGAGCGCCAACCCGACCGGCCCGCTCGTCGCTGCCAGCGCACGCCATGCCGCATACGGCGACGCCCTTGCGCGCGTGCTGCGACATGCTGGCCACGAGGTCACCACCGAGTTCTACGTCAACGACGCCGGTCGCCAGGTCGACCTGTTCGGCGCGTCGATCCTCGCCCGCGCCACGGGCGGCGAGGTGCCCGAGGACGGCTACCAGGGTGACTACGTCGTCGAGCTCGCGAACGAGCTGGGCGTGACCGCGGACGACGATCCCGTCGAGCTCGGTCAGCGCGGAGTCGCGGCGATGATCGCCGGCATGCGCGAGTCCCTCAAGCAGCTCGGCGTGCACTTCGACTCGTTCTTCTCGGAAAAGTCGCTCCACGACTCAGGTGCCGTCGATGCCGGCATCGAGAAGGTCACTGCCGCCGGCTACACCGACGACGAGGACGGCGCGGTCATCCTGCGCACGACGACCTGGGGCGACGATCGTGACCGCGCGATCCGCCGCGCCAACGGTGTGCCGACCTACTTCGCCGCCGACATCGCCTACCTCGAGGACAAGTTCGCGCGCGCCGGCGATCGAGGCCACCTGATCTACGTGCTCGGGGCCGACCATCATGGCTACATCGCCCGCCTGAAGGGCGCGTCGCAGGCGCTCGGCCACGAGGTCGACACGCCCGAGATCGTGATCATGCAGATGGTCACGCTCACCGAAGCGGGCGAGCAGAAGAAGATGAGCAAGCGGCGCGGCGACTTCGTCACCGCCGCCGAGCTCGTGGAGCGCATCGGCGCAGACGCCACCCGCTTCTGGATGCTCGAGCGCTCGCACGACCAGCAGCTCGAGATCGACCTGAATCGCGCCTCGGAGCAGGGCGACGAGAACCCCGTCTACTACGTGCAGATGATGCACGCCAGGCTGTGCTCGATCCGCCGCAACGTCGAAGCCGCCGGCCTCGCCGACGGCGACGCCTCCGCCGCCGACGAGCCGCTCCACGCGAGCGAGAAGCGACTCATCAAGCGCCTGAGCGAACTGCCGATCGTCGTGGCCGACGCCGCCGAGCGCCGCGTGCCGCATCGCGTGCACCACTACGCGCGCGAGCTCGCGAGCGACGTGTCGAAGTTCTACCGCGACTGTCGCGTGATGGGTGACGGCATCGATCCGGCGATCACTGCGCGCCGACTGCGCACCGCTGATGCCGCCCGGTCGGTGCTCGCGCTGTCGCTGCAGCTCGTCGGTGTCTCCGCTCCCGAAGCGATGGAGCGCCGCGAGGTCGAGGCCGACGCGGAATGAGCGCGAACGTCGTCGTGGCCGATCACGGCGACCTCGCCGCGACCCGATCGGCCGCACCGACCCCCGGCCCCCAGGCCGCAGCAGCCCGCGCGGCAGTCGTCCGTGCACTCGAGCAGCGCGACGACGCGCTCGCGGCGTGGGAGGCCGGCTCGGCGGCGTTCGGCCGCGCCGATCTCGCCAGCGACCTCGACGTCGCCGTCATTTCCACGGGTGACGCGGGCACCGGCACGCGCATCCTCGATGCGATCGAGGAGCAGCTCGCCGACGTCACCGACCTCGACCTGTGGGACGTCGGCGAGTCGAAGTTCGGCGTGCAGCGCTTCTGGCAACCCGCTCGCCCCGGCGACGACGCCCCGATCTGCATGGTCGATGTGTCCGTGCTCGGCGTCGACGTCGACGCCGACAAGCTGCGCGAGCTGCTGACCGTCGAGCGACACGGCGGCGCGCTCTCGCTGCACGATCCCGACGGCGTGCTCGCGGACCTGCTCGCCACCAACGTCTTCGACGCAGACGCGCATCGCGCACGGATTGCCGCCGAACTCGACTCGATCCGCACGCGTCACGTGATGCTCGCCGGGTTCGGCCCCAAGGAGCTTGAGCGCGGGCGCACGCTCGACGCACACTGGGTCCTCAACGCGATGGTCGTCGGGCCGCTCGTGACGCTGCTCGGGATGGTGCATCGCCCGCTCCGCTTCGACTTCGCGCTGCGCTACCTGCACGAGGAGCTGCCGACGGACGTCGTCGAGTGTCTGGAGCCGATCGTCGAACCCGGCCGGGAACACCTGCGCGACGCGATCGTCGAGGGGATCGGCTGGATCGATGCGATCCTCGCCGACATCGATCCGGACGCGCTGCCGGTCGAGCGACACGCGGCGGAGATGCGCGCCGCGTTCGGCTGACGATCGTTCAGCCAGGCGCCGCCACGACGCTCAGCGTGCACCTGGATTCGAGCACGCGAGCGCCCGTCGAGTCGTGCACTTCGATCCGCCACACGTGCCGATCGTCGTGCAGCACGAGCGGCGTCGCGAGTGCGCGCGTCACTCCGGCTGCAGGCTGTACGACGAACGAGGCGTCGAGTTCGGCGCCGAAGGCGCGCCGCCCGCTGCCCGCCGCGAGTCCGGCGGCCGTGGAGGCAACGGTCTCGGCGGCCACGAGCAGCAGGCCGCGGCACGCGACGGAGCCGTCCACCGGCATCCGCGCCTCGACCCGTTCGGCGGTGCAGGCCAGCAGTTCGATGCCGAGCACGCCGAGAGCGGTGTCGACGAGCGGTCGCGTGCCGGGTCGCGGATCTGCGGTGAGGGGAACGGCGTCGTGCATCTCGGTGGATCCTGCCCGAAAATTGTCGATGCCCGCCACTGGGACAGGTGGCGGGCATCGGCTGGGGATGTGACGTGCGCCATGTGGGAGGGGCGGCGCACTGTCGATGGCGCGGTGGTGGACGGACGATCCGCCGACGCGCCGGGGTGTCCGACTAGCGGACGTTGCGGTCCTGCATGCGCTGGAACGCTGCGTTGCGGATGGCGTCGGCGAGGTCGACGACGTCCGGCTTCGGGAAAGGGAGGGGCTGCATCGTGCTGCCACCCTGGCGGGTGCGCGGCAGCGGCGCCTGCGTTCCGGTGCGCGGCCCGTCAAGGGGGCGGACCGGAAGCGGCTTCATGATGCCTGCTGCGGTGATCATGTCGGTGGTACTCCTGGGGAGGGGGAGGGGTGGTGCGTCCTTGCAAATGGAATATTTCCACGCGAACGACCCAAAGTCAAGAAATTCATCAAGGCTGTTCGCGATTATGCGGCAAGAACGGCCACGGGGGTGGTCCCAGGTCGGCCACGGGCCGGAATATCGTCACATCGCGCGCGTGCTCAGCAGGCTGGATACGCTGGGGTTGATGCCGGGGCGCCCATGTAGCACGCACTCGCGCCCGGCCCCGTCCACTGCGCGCCGGAGTTCTTGCGCGCGATCACGCGAACCCAGTAGCGCGGCTCGGCGAGATAGCAGACCGAGACCCACGCGGTCTGCGTCGATGCACCGGTCGGGTTGCTCGGCGCTCCGCAGTTGGCGTCGACCGAGATGCCGACGCGGCCGGCCGAGACGGACTCAGGCGTGGACTTCATGTACGGCTGGCCGGTGAGGTTGCGCGGTCCGCGCTGCGTGGCCGCCGTGTTGTTGCCCCACCAGCGCTGCGTCGGCGGCCCGGTGGTCGGGGGGTGTCGATTCGCAAAATCCGCGTGGTACTGCGAAACGGCCTGCATATAGGCGCTGCCGACGGTCTTGCCGTCCTGGAAATACGTCGCCTTCTTCGCGCCGCCGAACATCTGGATCACGATCGCGAAGAGGATGGCGACGACGACCATCGCGATCAACATCTCGACCACGGTGAAGCCGCGCTCGCGGGCGTGCGTGTAGGTGCGTGAGGCGATTCGAGGCATCGATGGGCGTCCCTCGTGGGCGTGCGGACATCGAAGCATCGGCCGTGGGAGGCGCGGCCTTGAGCCCGGCGGCGAAGCGATCCGGTGGTAGTCTCGCGCCATGGATCCCTGTCCCTGCGGCTCCGGCCGTTCCGCAACCGAATGCTGTCAGCCCGTCATCCGCCGCGAGCGGACCGCCGCCACGGCGGAGGAGCTCATGCGATCGCGATACACCGCGTTCGTGCTGAGCGACGTCGACTGGATCATGGACAGCCACCACTCCGAGACCGTCGACGAGATCGATCGCGACGAGGTTGAGAAGTGGGCGTCCGGGTCGGAGTGGATGGGCCTGCGCATCAAGTCGACCACCGATGGCGGCGCGGACGACAGTGAAGGCACGGTCTCGTTCCGTGCCCGCTACAAGGTGCAGGGCCAGCAGGTCGATCACGTCGAAAAGGCGCGCTTCGAGCGCGAGAACGGCGAATGGCGCTTCCACTCCGTCGTCGAGGAGAACGACCAGCCCGAGCTCGTGCCGGTCGGTCCGAAGTCCGAGGTCGGTCGCAACGACCCGTGCCCCTGCGGCTCCGGCAAGAAGTACAAGAAGTGCCACGGGGCGGCGGCTTGACGATCAGGCGGGTTCAGCCCTCGTCGCGCGGCATGTAGCCGCACGAGTCGCACTGTGTGCGTCCGTGATCGAGGGTGACGAGCTCGCCCGTCGCGCACATCGGGCACGCTGCGCCGAGCGCGTGTGACGCGACGTCGCCGTCCTCGCGTCCGAAGTGCTCGAACGAATGCCCGCACTCGTGGCAGAAGTCGTCGCCGTGCAGGTCCGGCTCGCCGCAGCCCGGGCAGTCCGGGCGCGTGACGGCCGCGGTCTTCGTTTCGGGCTCGTCGTCACCGATCGTCCACATCTCGCACCTCCCGCCCGTTGCATCACCAGTCGCGCGCTGCATGCGCGATGCGTCCGTGTACCCACGCGAGCGACGAGCGACGCAACGATCCAGCCCGCCACGCCAGGTACAGGCGCGATCGCGTGGGAGCGGTTGGCTGGACGAGCCGAACGAGTTCGCCGCGCTGCATCGGCTCGGCAATGGTGTGCGACGGCAGCACGGTCATGCCGACGCCGCGCACCGCGAACTGCAGCGTGCTGCGGAGGCTGTTGGCCACGAGCATCGCGTGGATCTTCGGCGACGTGCGAAACACCGTCTGCCAGTAAATTCGCACGAGCGGCAACTCCTCGTCGTGCGCGGCGAGCGGTACGTCTGCAAGCGCGGCCGCGCCCTCGGGGCCCTCGGGGATCTCGCCGAGGCGCTCCAGCCACTCGGGCGAGCTGACCAGTTCGAGGTACTCGAAGCACAGCGGTTGGGTCTCGATACCCTGGCGACGCGTGTCGACGGTCAGTACGGCGATGTCGAGCTCGCCGTCGACGAGCTTGTCGAGCACCGGGGCGTCGACCCCGAAGAACATGCGAACGCGAAGTCCGTCCTCCATCATCGGGGCGAGCTCGGGGAATACGCGCACGCCGAGAAATTCCTCGGGCCCACCGATGTGGACGGTGTCGCCGACCGCCGGCGCTGCCTCGCCGCTGCCGTCGAGTGCGCCCTCGAGCGCATCCACGTGGGGCGCGACGGCCTGCGCGAGTTCGCGACCGGCTGCCGTGGGCACGACGCCGCGCGCCTCGCGGCGAAAGAGTGGCTTGCCGACCTGTGCCTCGAGCGCGCGGATCTGCACGCTCACCGCGGGCTGGGTGAGGTGCAGTTCATGCGCCGCGCGCGTGAACGTGCCCGCGCGGTACACGGTGAGGAACGTCCTGAGCAGGTGGATGTCGGCCATGGCGAGCGGGTGGTGGGCTGCGATCCCGCCGCGACCCATAACTCAGATTATGCCACATGGCCTGATCCATTATTGGATTCATTGGCTGTGGATCAGTACGGTTCACCCAGCAAGGACGCTCGATCTTCTGGGCGCATCACGTGGAAAGGACGCCACGATGCAGATCGCCACGAACATCACCGGAGTTGTGCCGACGGTCGCGGGAGCGACGGGAATGGCCTCGGCGCTGCAGACGCCGGATGCGAATCGCGTGTTGGGGAACGTGCGGATTCGGATCTTCGATCGTGACGATCACGTCACCTTCACCGCGCACCAGCAGCTGGTGGCCGGCGGGCGCGTGGGAGCGCGCGACGGCTACAGGACGCTGCGGGAGGCGATGATCGAGCTCGCGTTCGTCACGAGGGGCGATCGCAACCAGGCCGCTGCGGTGCTCGAGCGTGACGGTCGTTTCTTCGGGCACGCGCTCAAGGGACGCGATCTCGAGCAGGGCGTGCGCGCACCACTGCGACGCACGCACCTCGAAACGGACGACCGCATGAAGGTCGTCGAATTCCGGGCACAGGAGCGCTTCGATCGGCTGCGCGCGATCGTGGACGGTGCGTACTCGCACCGGTTCAGAGGCTGAACCACCGGAAAGCTTGGCGTGCCGTGCGCGCCACGCGGGGGGCTCGTCGACCAGGGGAGGCGGCGAGCCCCCGTGTAATTTCACGGTAGGTCCCGAGGAGCGGCGCGGTGTGCCGGCAGCGTGCTGCGCGGGCGGTGCGCGAGCCCGGGCCCTGGCCCGGGGCACGTGATCCCCACCATGTGGTGATGGTGTGACGCGGGCGGTGGCGCGAGCGGAACCTGCGACTGCGCGTCGACCCCGGCCATACGGGTGTCCGACGCGGGCCACGGGTCTGCTGCACGCGAGGCGGATCGTGCCCCCGGCGGCCTACCATCATCCTGCGAGCGCCATGACGGGCGCTCCGAGTGTCGATCGAAAGGCGCAGCCGAGATGAGCACGTACCAGTACGCAGCACCCGCCCCCGCACGAAGCGGCGGCACAGACGTCGCCGCATGGGCGCTCGTCGCACTCGTCGTGGCCGTGATCTGCGCAGGCGCCGGCTGGGCAATCGCCCGCCAGGACACGCCGGGCACCGCCGACATCGCCCGCAATGCCGAGCTCGCTGCTCGCGACGGCTTCACCCGCGGCGAGAGCTCCGGCTTCGGCGAGGGTGCACGCCTCGGCCGCCGACAGGTCGCGGTCCGCACCAAGGCCCAGATGGCTGCGGAGCGCCGCCAGGCCGCGCGCGAGGGATACGACACCGGCTTCATGGAAGGTCGCGCCAAGGCCGGCGACCCGAACGCGTACATGAGTTCCACGGCTGGCGCGGGCGTGTACCCGGCCGCCGGCTACGAGGACATCCTCTCCGCCGACCTGCTCGGCGGCGACGTTCCCGGCTTCAGCGACAGCGCCTACGACTCGCTCGGATTCGGTACCGGCACGTCGACGCCCTACCTTGGTTCGACGAGCCGCTCCACGAGCCTCGGCGACGAGTACGCGGGCTTCGGCTACTAGGCAGCAAGGCGCCTAGGCCGCGCCGCTGTCGTCTGACGGCAGCGCGGAGCGCATGCGGCGCATGATCTCTTCCTGCGTCTGCGGGTTCGAGAGCAGATAGCCGCCCACGAGGCGCTGGAACGCTGCGCGCGTGATCGACCAGGTCAGTGCCTTCTCCGACGCCTGCACGGTCGCGTTGCGGGGCATGTCGAGCAGCAGCGCCGTCTCTCCGAAGAAATCCCCGGGTCCGAGCTCGGCGACGGTGTCACCGTCGCGAACGACCTGCACGGTTCCCTCGAGCAGGATGTAGAAGCGATCGCCCGGATCGCCCTGCTGGATGATCGGCGCGCGCTCCGGATACCACCGGTGCTCGGCCTGCTGCAGCACGAATTCCAGATCGGAATCGGGCAGGCGCTTGAGCAGGTCGAGCTCCTTGATGCGCAGTCGACCACGCCCGGCGCCCGAGGGCTGCTGGCGTCGCTCCCGCTCGCGCAGCACGCGGAACACCAGCACGTGCTCGGCGATCGAGCGATGGAAGGTCAGCGCGTCGAACGCGTACGCGCGAAGCGGGATCGACCCATGCACGCGCACGGTGGCATTGCGCGCCTGGTTGGTGAGGAGTCCGAGCTCGCCGAAATACGACCCGAGCGACAGTCGTGCGACGACACGCTCAAGGCCGCCGCGATCGCGACGCAGCACGTCGGCACTGCCGCTGCGGATCACGTAGAAGCGCTTGCTTCCATCCTCGGATCCGTCGCCCTGCGTGACGATCCTCGAACCGGGGGCGAACTCACAGCCCTCGGCACTGCGGGCGATGTCCCACAACGTGGTGTCATCGATCTCGAAAAGGATCGGGACGCTGCGAAGAAAGGCGAAACACTTCGTGGCACGCTGCATCGCGTCGCCATCATCTGAAGTGTGCCCTGGCAGGGATGCACCGCCGAAACGACCACCGCCCACCGGGTCAGCATCGTCCCGGAACCCGTCCATCCTCTCGATCATCGGCAATTCGGGCTGATTCCGGTGTAAGGATTCTGTTCAGGTATGCACCAATCCCGCACGCGAGTCTGCTGAAAACCGCACTCGCTGCCCCGTGATTCGGTCCGTTCTGCGAAGTATGCTGCTTCATAACGGACCGTGAATGCAGTCCGGAGGGGGCGTCGTCCTCGCGGAAGGCGCTACGACACATCAGAAAGCGGTACGCAACATGGCACGTGGCACGGTGAAGTGGTTCGACGGCGAGAAGGGGTATGGCTTCATCACCCCCGAAGACGGTACAAAGGACCTCTTCGTTCACTTCTCCAACATCTCGGGTTCCGGCTTCCGGTCGCTCGAGGAAGGCCAGCAGGTGCAGTTCGAGGTCGGTGAGGGACGCAAGGGTCCCGAGGCCACGGATGTCTCGGCTGTCTGAGCCTCGACGAAAGCAATCCGGATCGAGCCTCGTTGCTCGCTTCGACGGATTCATGCGAGGGGCGCGTCCTGCGGGATGCGCCCCTCGTGTCATCTCCAGTAAGATGGTCACCACCGGCGGGTATGGTGAAGTGGTATCACGAGAGCTTCCCAAGCTCTAATTGCGGGTTCGATTCCCGCTACCCGCTCCTCAGACGCTGCGGCAGCACATGCGATCTGGTGGTTGCCTCCCTGGGGAGCTGGATCAGGGGGAACCCCCAGCCCGGTTCAAGGGATGAGTCGATGTGCCGATCATGAAAACGCATGCTCATGAGGACTACCTGGACACTTCGCGGGCGACGTGGCACCGCAATCCTGCTGGGGATGTTTGCAGCGGCCAGCGTCGCGGCCCAGCCCGGCACCGCAGCGACCTCATCCACCGTCGTCGGGGCCGAGGTGCTGAGCGCGACCTCGATCGACACCACCGCGTGCGCTACGGGAGAGCTGGGACGAACCGATCTCGGCATGGTGCCTCCAGGATCGATGGTCCTGACGTCACTCGACTGTGGGGTGGATTTCGGCTCCAGCAATGACACCAGCATGCTGCTGCTTCAGCAGCGTGACGGGGGTGGCGCCGCAATGCTCGGTGGTACGTCGTCGAACGTGGTTGGGTGGTGGAGCATGGAGGGCTCGGGGGCCGATCAGTCGACCAACGGCAATACGCTCGCCACTCGCAATGGCGCCGGGTACGGGGCGGGCCCAGGATCCTTCGGACAGGCACTGACGGTCTCCGAGGCGACCACGCAGCACGGCGAAGCCACATGGATCGCACCATACGATCTCTCGCCGCCGTTCACGGTCGAGGGCTGGTTCCGTACCGGCGCAGGGTTTCCCGGCAGCCAGAATTCGCCGACGATGATCTCCAAGGGCGCTGGTTCAACGAATCGCAACTTCGCGGTCTACGTCAGCTCGGGAGGGATTCTTCGGGCTTCGTTGAGCGCCGGCGGCGTCTTCCAGGCGGTTGGAGGACAGCCAGTCGCAGACGGGCTCTGGCACCACTTCGCGATGGTGGTGCGTGGTACGGATCCGACCGCGACGCTCGCCGTTTACCTGGATGGACAGCTGGACGCAGAGCTCGCGTTGACCGCGCCGGTCGATGCTTCACAGGTCGCGTCCATCCTCGTCGGCAGGGGGGGCGGACTGACCAATTTTCACGGCGAGCTGGACGAGGTCCGCATCTACGCCTCGGCGCTGCCCGCAGGTCAGGTCGCGACGCACGCAACAGGTACGGTGCCCGATTATGGGGGGCCGGTGTCGTGGGCCTCGGACGCAGCGTTCGGCGCATGCCTGCGATCGACGACAGGTGACGCCGCGGTGGACGGCACTACGTGGCCTGTCGATGGAAACGGTACGTGCGCCGACGGGGACGCCGATCCATGGCGAGCCATCGCCCCGACGACCGCCGCGGGCGCAAAGCTGGCGTTCACGCCCGTGTCGGGATCGGGTGGCGTACGGCTCCGCTTCCAGCTCAAGGCGGGAGCCGCACAGGCTCCGGGAGCATATATCGCCCCGCTGACCTTCAGCGTCATTGCGCCGAACACCTGAGCTTATGTGGACCGGGTTGTCTCACGCTCAGGCCGCTGCGAGCGGATCATCACGTCGGCGCAGGTCGATCATGCCGTTCACGCCGATCGCCCGAAGCTTCGCGGTCATCGCGGCCACGTCCGGATCGCCGAGCAGTGGCAGGTTCCACGCATTGACCGCCGCGAAGGAGCGGCGCAGCAATTCGATGTCACCGCGATGCACGAGGCCCGCCATGACGGCGACGCCCAGGCGGTCGCCACCGATCGCGCGAGCCGCACGGGCGGCCAGCAGATACCCGGGACCGAGCGGCAACGGCAGGTTGAGCGTGATCCACGACGTCGGGAAGCGACCGCGCAGGGCGCGAATCGAGTCGACCGACAGGCCCTTCGAAAACGGCGTGGCCAGACCGACGTTGAACGTCACCGCGCCAGCGGGGATGCCGAGGCGTTCGAGCGTCTCGGAGACCTGGGCAAGCGCCGCGGGCTCCTTGATGTCAATGCGCAGGTGCTTGCCACCGCGCGCGCCCAGCAGTGCCCACTGCTCGAACGTCAGGTCGTGCGCGGCATCGTCGTCGTGCTGCATGACGGGGATGCCGTTGCGCACGCGCACGTCGCCTTCGACCGAGTTGTACGGGCCGGCAAGTGCGTAGCCGAGCTGCGCTCGAGTATTCGCGTAATGCGCATTTCGGATCGTCGATGGATGGTCGCCCGGCGTGAATCGCTGGTCGGCAGGCGCATTCGCGGCCAGCGTCGCAAGCGTCGCGAGTGCGGGCACGGGATTCGGCAGGGCGGGATGGCGAGGGGGGATCGGCGGCAGCTCCGGACCCGGAACGTCGAACGATCGTGCCGGCGGCGACGGCAGCGCGTGGGCGCTCACCCGCGTGACGTTCCCGAGTGGGACCATCAGATGGCGGGGTGTGGTCGCGGTGAGCTGCACGAGGCGAAGATCCCGCGACCGGGGAAGACGGAAACCCGGCAGCGGGAACGTCGGCCGCCGCGCAGGACCAGCCGGCCGCTGCCTGCGCACCGAACCGCGACTAGGATTGCGGCATGCAGCCACGCCCGCTCGAGCTCTCCGCACGCATCGCGCTCCGCGCGACCGTGGTCGCTGCGTCGCTCGCGCTCGCGCTGGTTCCGCCGGGCGTCGTGTCCGCAGGCGAGGCGGTCCCTGATCCGCACCTGATAGCTGCTCGGGCCGCGTTGGCGGAGCTGTCGCTCGTCGACCGCGCTGCGCAGGTGCTCATGACCAGCGTGCCGGGATCCACGCTCACCAGCCGGGATCAGGCGCTGCTCCGGCAGCTGCGACCCGGCGGGATCATCCTCTTCGGCGACAACTATCGATCACGCACGCAGCTGACCCGTCTCACGCGCGCGATGCAGGTCGCGGCGCGGGCGGGGGATGCTTCCCGCCACCGCGCGCTCGTGTCGATCGACCAGGAGGGCGGCGTCGTGCGCCGCATGCGCGATGCGCCGCCCACGCGATCGCATCCCCAGCTCGGCGCGGCCGACGACGTGGACGCGACGCGCGAACAGGGACGACGCACCGGCGTCGCGCTGCGCGGCGTCGGCGTGCACATGAACCTCGCGCCGGTCGCTGACCTGGACCTGCGCCCGCGCCGCGTCATGCGCGAACGCAGCTTCGGCACCTCGCCGGCGCTCGTCGCGCGGCACGTCACGGCATTCGTCGACGGACTGCAGGCCGGCGGAGCCGTCGGCTCGGTCAAGCACTACCCGGGCTTCGGCGGCGCGAGCGTCAACTCCGACGATGCGCTCGCCACGATCACGCGCACCCGCACGCAGCTCAACGCCGACCTGCGACCGTTTCGTGCCGCGATCGACGCCGGCGTGGAATCGGTGATGATCTCCCACGGCGTGTACGTGCGCATCGATCGGCGCCGGCCCGCGTCCACGAGTCCTGCGATGTATCGCCTGCTCCGACAGGAGCTCGGCTACGACGGGCTCGTGATCACCGACTCGCTGCACGCCGCCGGGTTCGGCGCGGCGACCCATGGCGGCGTCGTGGACGGGTGCGAACGCGTGCTCGCCGCCGGCGCCGACATCGCGCTGCTCACCGGATCGGTGCGAGAGGCGCTCGCCTGCCGTGCGCGGCTCGTCGACGCGGTGCGCTCCGGTCGTCTCCCGCGCGCGCGCTTGGACGAGGCAGCCACGCGTGTGCTGCGTCTCAAGTCGAGCCTCGGACTGCTCGGCAGCTCCTGACGAGGCCCCAACGGTTTCCGAACCGCCGTTCGCAGGTAGCACCGGCACGGTGCGCAAACGGGCGCAGCGGGAAACGGAGGAACGGATGGCGCTCCACATCGGCGTGCTCGGGGAGACGCGGCCGGGCGAACATCGCGTGGCGCTCACCCCGGACGTGGTCGCACGACTCGTGAAGGCCGGTCACGACGTGGCGGTCCAGGCAGGCGCGGGAGCTGGCGCCGGCTGGAGCGACGACGCATTCCAGGAAGCGGGAGCGAGCGTCGCGGTCGACGCCGGCACGACGCTCGTCGGGCGCAACATGCTCGTCAAGGTCAACCCGCCCAACGATGTCGAGCTGTCCCATCTCGAGCCCGATGCAGTGGTGATCGCGATGCTCGACCCGCTCAACGACCAGCCCGGTATCGAGGCGATCGCCACCAAAGGCGTCACCGCGTTCGCGATGGAGCTCATCCCGCGCATCAGTCGTGCGCAGTCGATGGACGTGCTGTCGTCGATGGCGACGGTCGCGGGCTACCGCGCGGTGCTCATGGCGGCGCAGCGCCTGGACAAGTTCTTCCCGATGCTCATGACCGCGGCCGGCACGGTCGCGCCGGCGAAGGTCTTCGTGATCGGCGCGGGTGTCGCGGGCCTGCAGGCGATCGCCACCGCGCGCCGGCTGGGTGCGGTCGTCAGTGCCTACGACACGCGCGCGGTCGTGCGCGAGCAGGTCGAGAGCCTCGGCGCGAGCTTCCTCGACATCAGCGTGGGTGCAGATGCGGAAGCCGCCGGCGGCTACGCCCGCGAGCTGACGGATGCGGAGCAGCGAAAGCAGCGCGAGCTGATGGCAGATCACATCGTCGGCTGCGACGTGGTCATCACCACAGCCCTGGTGCCGGGCCGCCCCGCACCGGTGATCATCCCGACGACCACCGTCGAGCGTATGCGCCCAGGATCGGTGATCGTCGACCTGGCCAGCCAGAACGGCGGCAACTGCGAGGTCTCCGAACACGGCCGCGACGTGGAACACGCCGGCGTTCACGTGCTCGGACCGGACAACCTGCCGGGCGGGATGCCGGTGCACGCGAGCCAGCTGTACGCGCGCAACGTGCAGAACCTGATCGAGCTGCTCGTCGAGGACGGGGAGCTGTCGCTGGATCGTGACGACGAGGTCATCGTCGGTACGCTCGCCACGCGCGGCGGCGAGATCGTCAACCCGATGCTGCGCGAACGCTGGCAGCTCGACACGGAGGTGGCAACGTGAGTGCGGAGCTCGTCGCCCAGATCACGGTCCTGGTGCTTGCCGCGTTCGTCGGCTTCGAGGTCATCTCGAAGGTTCCGACGATGCTGCATACGCCGCTGATGTCAGCCACGAACGCGATCCACGGCGTGGTGCTCGTCGGCGCGCTGCTGGTGCTCGCGCACGATCCGACTGACACGTACGTGCGCATCGTCGGATTCGTGGCGGTCGTGTTCGGCACGATGAACGTCGTCGGCGGCTTCGTCGTGACCGACCGCATGCTCGAGATGTTCAAGCCGCGGCCGCTCGAGATCAACACCGGCGGGCTCGGCGAGGACGCCGACTCCGACGTCGGCGACACCGACGGAGGTGCGGCATGAACCTGCATGATCCGCAGCTCATCGACATGCTCTACCTGCTCGCCGCGGCGCTGTTCATCATCGGGCTGCGCCGGCTCGGATCGCCGCGTACCGCGCGGTCGGGCAACACGGTCGCGGGCGTGGGCATGGCGATCGGCCTCGGCGCGACGCTGCTCATCGACGGCTTCAGGTTCGACGGCGTCGGATTCGTGCTCATCGTCGTGGGCGTGCTGATCGGCACCGTCGCGGGCGTGGTCTCCGCGCGCTCGGTGAAGATGACCGCGATGCCGCAGATGGTGGCGTTCTTCAATGGCCTCGGCGGCGGCTGCGTCGCCCTCATCTCGATGGCCGAGTACCAGACGTTCCTGGACGGCCATGGCGATCCGTCGACGACGACACTCGTCGGCATCGCGGTGGGATCGCTCATCGGTGCGATCAGCTTCACGGGCAGCGTGATCGCGTTCGCGAAGCTGCAGGAGCTGCTGAGTGGTCGTCCGATCACGTGGCCGCTGCAGCGCACCGGCAACGCGATCCTGCTCGCGATCTCGGCGGGCCTCGGTGCGTGGATCGTGGCGGGCGCCGAACGCGGTGAGGTGATGCTCGTGCTCGTGCTGGTGGCGGCGGTGCTCGGCGTGTGCGTCGTGCTGCCGATCGGCGGCGCGGACATGCCCGTCATCATCTCGCTGCTCAACTCGCTCACCGGCTTGGCGGCATGTGCGGCGGGATTCGCGCTCGGCAACACGCTGCTGATCGTGGCCGGCATCATCGTCGGCGCATCCGGCTTCCTGCTCACCAAGATGATGGGCGAGGCGATGAACCGCACGATCGCGAGCGTGCTGTTCGGTGCGTTCGGCGGCGGCGGTGGCCAGGCTGGGGGCGCGCTCACGCAGGGCACCGTTCGAGCTGCCGGCGCCGAAGACGTCGCGATCATGCTCGCCTACTCGCGCCGCGTGGTGATCGTGCCGGGATATGGGCTCGCGGTCGCGCAGGCGCAGCACACGGTGCGCGAGCTGTCGGATCTGCTCGAGTCCAAGGGCGTGCACGTCACGTATGGCATCCATCCGGTCGCCGGGCGCATGCCGGGCCACATGAACGTGCTGCTCGCGGAGGCGAACGTGCCGTACGAGCAGCTCAAGGAGATGGACGAGGTCAATCCCGAGTTCAAGCAGACCGACGTCGTGCTCGTGATCGGTGCCAACGACGTCGTGAACCCGAGCGCCAAGACCGAGCCCGGCAGCCCGCTGTTCGGCATGCCCGTGCTCAACGTCGAGGAAGCGAAGGCCGTCGTCGTCATGAAGCGCGGCATGAGCACCGGGTTCGCCGGCGTCGACAACCCGCTCTTCGTCGCGCCCAACACGCAGATGCTGTTCGGCGACGCGAAGGCGTCGCTGTCGGAGCTGGTGACGGCGGTCGGGGCGGTGTAGTGCCGCCGCAAGGGGATGTCATGTTCAAGGTCAATTGGTCCAATGCGCGTCATCGTGGCGAACCGGCGTTACTCTTTCGCCCCGTTCAGCACGTTCCCGCGAGGGTCTGGTACGACGTCATCGATGCGGTGTTCGCAACCCGACCTGATGAGCTGCTTGCCGAAGGCGAGGAAGATGACGACGCCCCGGCCGGGGGTGACGTATCGACCTCCAGTACCCAAGCATTCTTCATCAGGTTGCGAGCGACCGAGAATCCAGACGATGTCGTTTCGCGGATCGAGTCGAGTCGGCCGGACGTTTCATTCGTATTCACCGACGAACGCTGGGGGCCGGAGCCGGACAGCGGTTCGATCTCAGTGAAATGGAGCGTGAGCGATCCGCTGGAACTGGAACAGGAAGTACGGTTCTCCACCGATGTGGTGAGCGAGCCGAGCATCGACAAGAGCGAGGCCCATGAGATCCTCATGGTGGCCGGACGTCGGATGTGGGGTGACAGGCTGGTCAGGCGGCCGGGGTGGGTGGACTGACCGGCTGGCCCGTGCGGTCGAGTCCTTCGCGGAGTTCACAGATAATCTTCGGCGACGCGAAGGCGTCGCGGATCTTGTGCGCGGCGGCGCTGCGAGTCGCACGGGCGGCAACGGCAGCGACGACGTTGTGGAGTTCGACGCCGGGACTACCGTAGAAGCTGCTTCCTCTCGGAACCGCCAACAGGCCCACGCCGGTCTACCGGCGCGAATGTCGCGCCGGGCGTTGACGGGAAGGAGGTGAGGGCCGATGGATCCGTTTTCGCGGATCTGCGTTCTGCTCGTGCTCGTAGCATTCGTGCTGCTCGCGGCAGGTAGGGCGTAGCTCTGAACCCAGACGGCCTCGAGGGAACTTGGCGGTGAACTCGAGGTCGTCGTATGACTACCGTACCCCATCGGTCAGACCCGGCAACGCCTTGAGCACGGCGGTCGGGGCCGTCTGAGCCAACGGGTGCCGACGTCGGTACGAAATGGCGCGCGGGGGTAGGAGCGGTCGGAATGTCCGAAGCGCGTCTCCGTCATCTCATCCAGCCATTTCTGCTGCTGCTCGCGTGCTTCGTCGCGCAGGGCGCGTGGTGGTTGATGACCGTGCTCGCCGTCGCCGCAACGCTCGCGTTCATCGTCGACGATGCGGCCACGGAATCACGCAGTCTCGTCGACGTGCTGCTGGACGGCTCGTTCGACGTCGGCGGCGTGTCCGGATCGGTGCTGCAATGGGTGCTCGTGGTCACCGTCGTCGGGGGCCTGCTGCTGCTGGCGGGGACGTTCGTGGTTCCGATCCTGCTGCGGATCTTCGTACGGGTGATCTGTGGCGCGCGCATCAGCTACGCGTGGGCGCTCATCGCGAACCTCGCGAGCTGGATCCTGCTGATCGCACTGACGGCGCTGCTGTGGGCGATCCCGGGGACGCAGCCGCTGGCGATCTTCGTGACCTGGATCGGATCGAGCCTCGTCACCGCGATGCTGCTCTATCCGCACATGCGCGTCAGGCAGCGTGCCGACGTGATCGAGCCGGCCTCGGAGCCGCACCAGCTTTCCACCGACACCGACATCGAACGAAAGGCAACCTGACGTGGTCGTACTCACCTTCATCGCCGTGGCGATCCTCGCTGCGCTCCTGATCGGCATGGTGACCTGGCGCGCGCTGTATCGCGTTCCCGCAGCCGACGAGGCGCTCGTCATTACCGGAGCAGGAGCCCATCCGACCAAGGAATTCCGGGCCAAGCTCGAAGCGGAGCGAGCGGCAAAGGCGCAGCTTTCCGACTCGGAGGACCTGATCGCGATCGAAGCTGCGCGGATCGTGGATCCTGTCGAGCTGGACCCCGAGTTCAAGATCGTCGTCGGCAAGGGAGTCGTGCTGCGCCCCGGGCAGCGGATGGTGCGCATGAGCCTCGCGTCCGAGAGCGCCGCGATCTCGATCGCCAACGTGCCGACCGTGCAGGGCATGACGATCGGCGTCGATGCGGTCGTCATCTACAAGGTGGGTGACAACCCGTCGATGATCGCGCGCGCGGCGCGGCGATTCTCGAGCAACAAGGTCTGGACCGAGATGGTCAAGGACGTGCTCGAAGGACACCTTCGCGCGGTAGTCGGCACGATGTCACTCAAGGACATCTGGCAGAACCGCGAGCAGCTCGCAACGACCGTCTCGCAGGCATGCGGCCACGACCTCTCGCGGCTCGGTCTGCACATCGACAGCTTCGGCGTGAAGCACATCGACGATTCGTCCGGATACATCGACAACATCGGTGCGGAGGAGAAGGCGACCGCGGAACGTGACGCCAAGATCGCTCGTGCCAACGCGCTGCGCGAGTCGGCGCAGGCCGAGGCACAGGCGGCGGCGCTCACGTCCGAGGCGCAGGCGGAATCCGAGATTCGCCAGGCCGAGGTGCGAGCCAACGCCGAGCGTGCGGCTGCGACCGCTGCACAGGCCGGCCCGCTCGCCGAGGCCAAGGCCAGGCAGGCGGTCATCGAGGAGGAGACGCGCAACGCGGCGCTCGGCGCGCAGCTGAAGGAGCAGGAGCTGCAGGCAACCGTCTACAAGGAAGCCGACGCCCAGAAGTACCGCACCGTCAAGGAAGCGGAGGCTGCGCGGGAGAGCTCGATCGCGCGCGCCGAAGCCGAAGCTGCGTCGGTGCAGCGTGCGGCTGAAGCCGCAGCCAACGCCACGCGCCTGAGTGCGGAGGCCGAGGCGCAGGGCATGCGCATGCGCGCCGAGGCCGAACAGGCCCAGGGCGAGGCCCAGGCAGCAGCCGAGAAGGCGAAGGGCCTTGCCGCTGCCGAGGTCGTGCGGCAGACCGGTCTGTCGGAGGCGGAGGTCGTGCGCCAGCACGGTCTGGCCGAGGCCGACGCGGTCCAGGCCCAGGGTGACGCGCTCGCGTCCAACCAGGAGCCGATGATCCGCAAGGCGCTCGTCGACAGCCTGCCGATGGTCGTGGCGGCGAACTCCGAGGCCTACAGCCGGGTCGGTTCGCTGACGGTGCTCGACGGCATGGACGGCATCGGCGACGGGCTCTCCAAGACGATGGCCGGTGCGATGGCGTTCATCCCGCAGGTGATGAGCGCCGTGCGCGGCGGCGGCGATGACGGAGGCGCCGACGGCGGCGGCTGGGGCGTGCTGCCTCCGTCACCGGCTCCCGGCGGCGGCGGCCCGGGGGCGGGCTCACCACGGGCTGGTGACTCGTCCGGTCCGGGCTCCGGAACTGCGCCGGTCACCGCGCCGACGGGGACGGTTCCGCCGCGAGGCGCGACCTCGGATGCGACGTCGACGACGCTGCGTGCGGACGTGCGCTCGGGCTTCGACGAGGCACTTGCGCGCACGCGCGAAGGAATCGACGATGCAACTGCGAGGTCACAGGCCCAGCGCGATCGCATCGCGGCGGCTCGTCGCGTGGAGGATCCCGCAGCGCTGGCGCGTCAGGCCGCGGCGACGGGCACGGCCGTGTTCGTAGACGCCGAAAAGCTGGCTGACGAGGCAGTGGATGCCGGTGGCGAGCTGTTCGACCGCGGCATCGATCTGGTCGACGGCGGACTCGATGCAACGGAAGCCGCGATCGACCGGGCCGAACGCATCGCCGATCGAGTCGGCAACCTGCGCGGACGATTCAGGAAGTGACGTCGTTCGTCGGGAGATGCAGGTGATCAGCCCGCTGGTGTGGGTGGATTGACCGGCTGGCCCGTGCGATCGAGTCCCTCGCGGAGCTCCTTCATCTTCTCGCGGTAGGCAGCGGGATCGCCGCCGAGCAGGTGGGTGCCCCAGCGCACGCCGTTGTGCACGTGCGGCACCTCGTCGGCGAGCAGGTAGTCGAAGACCTTGGCGACGTTGTGGTGGCCGAGGTCGAGCAGTACCTGGCGGCGATGCGAGTGGCGCCACATGGCTTTCTGCTCGCTCGTGCCATTGAACAGCAGCAGCCGGCCGACGAGGTCGTAGGCGTAGATCGACTTGAAGTAGTCGAAGCCGATCTCGTAGTCACCCCACGTGCAGCCGAGCTCGGTCTTCATGAGCACTTCGTGCACGCGGGCGTGGCGCAGCTCGTCCCAGGTCTGGCGAGCCATGTCGACATGGAAGTCCCACGGCATCTCGGGATGCTCGTGCGAGTTGCGCGCCATCAGTTCGGCGGCGCACAGCTCCGCGTCCATGAGGCCGTGGAAGAAGTGGCGCATCTCCTCGGGCTCGGTCGGCACGTGGTTTTCGTCGCCGTTGACGTAGAGTTCCTCGCCCAGGAACGGGTCGCCGTCGAGCGTGACGTTCACGAACTCGTCGCGCGCGGGCTCGTCCAGGCGCGGCAGGATCTGCAGGTCGCGGGTCTCGCGCTTGCGGATCTCGAGCGCGCCGAGGTCCTCGGTGAACGGCTCCTCGGGCGTGATGCTCCAGAACTGGTTGGCGCGCGCGACGTGCGCGAGCTGGCGCTTGAGCAGGTGCTCGAGCACGATCTGGGAGACCTCGTCGGTGATCGGATCGACCGCGTCCAGGTGGATCTCGAGCGCCGTGATGAGTGCCGGCTTGAGCTGGCCGTAGATCACCTGCGCGAGCTCGGCAGGAGAGGACGCGGTCGCGAGCCGGTCGAGCTGCGCGGCGAGCTCGTCGCTCGGGGCACCTGGCCAGTCCTCGTTCGCGCGCAATTCGTAGATGCGGCGGCGGACCTTGGTCTGGCCGCGGGCGTCGTCGTGCAGATCCTCGCCGAGCACATACTTGGCGTGGAACGACGGCTCGAGCGGCAGCCAGCCGTTGCTCCAGTGGATGACCTCGCGCAGCACGTGGAAGTAGTTGCTGAAGCGGGTCGCGTTGTCGTCGACCGGCAGGCCGAGCTTGAGCGGATTGGGATCGTCGAACGGAATGATCGGCATGGAAGCGATTCTAGCGACGAACGGGTGCGGTCGACTTCGGTTTTTCCGCATACGGGAGCTGATCGTGGATCGTTGTGCCACCTGGTCCATGATCGCGCTCTGTTCGGTGCACATCGTGGACCGAGTGGCGGCTGCTGGCGCACTGCGTCCAGGATCACGCCCAGAACGAGCACGATCGTGGGCGCAGTCCACCCGCGGAACCTGAAACGGGCTGGCCCGGCGCTTCGACATTCAGGTATGCGCGGCTGGGGACGCTGCGTGGGGGACCAGGGGGATGTGCGACGTGCCGGGAACGGTGACGACGATGCCGACGATGCTGAATGCGGGTGTGCCCGTGGCTGCGAGCGCGCCTGCAGTCGATCCGTTCGCCATCGACACGCCCGACAACCTGTTCGCGCCGTCGGAGTGGACGCTCCCCACCGAGCCGACGCCCGTGGTGCCACGATTTCCGATGTTCGCGCAGGACCCGCGAGCGGCCGAGGTGGTGCACGCCGGTGGTGAGTTCGTGCCGCGCGCGCCGATGACGTCGACCGAGCCGATGACGCCGAGCGCTCCACCTGCACTGGATGCGCCGTCGACGCCGGGCATCAACGAGGTCGGGCCGGAGGTCGGCACGCAGGACGGGCTCATTCCAGCGCCGGGGTCGAACGGCATCCAGGTCGGCGGACTGAACTTCAATCTGTACGGGGGGCTCATTGCGGCTGGCGGTCTCGCCGGTGGCGCGGTGGCACTGCATTCGATGAAGGCGGCTGGCGTGAACACCGCCGGCATCGGCAAGGTGCTCGGACCGGCGGTCGTGGCGGGCCTGGTCGGCGCGCGGCTGTACCACGTCGCGACGCAGTGGGACTACTACAAGGACCACAAGTCCGAGATCCCCAAGATGTGGGAAGGCGGGATGGCGATCTACGGCGGGCTCATGGCGGGCACCGCCGTCGGCGCGGTCCTCGCGCGGCGCGCCGGTCTGCCGATCGCCCCGCTGCTGGACGCTGCTGCGATCGGCCTCCCGCTCGCGCAGGCCGTCGGTCGCTGGGGCAACTACGCCAACCAGGAACTCTTTGGCAAGCCGACCGACAAGCCGTGGGGCCTGCAGGTCGATCCGGAGCATCGCCCCGCGGAATACAAGGACCGCAACAGCTTCCACCCGACGTTCCTGTACGAGTCGCTGTGGAACGCAGGACTTGCCGTCGGCACCTTCGCGCTCAGCAAGACATGGAAGGGCCGCCCGCCCGGCATGCTCTTCGCAACGTATCTCGGCGGGTACGCCGTCGGCCGCTTCATCGTCGAGGGCATCCGCACGGATCCGTCGAAGGAAGCCGGCGGACTGCGCACGAACCAGTGGACGTCGCTCGGCATGCTCGGCGCAGCCGGTGCTGGCGCGCTGCTGCTCGCGCGCCACGCGCGCGGCTGACGGTCAGGCCCGCGCAACCGACACGCACGGGAGCAGGCCGCCGCCGGCTGACACGTTGATGACCGGCTCGGTGGAGATGCGGGTGATCATGCCGGCGTAACGCCCGCCGATCGCGAACGGGTTGATGTTGAAGTGGCGCTCGCGCACGACGAGGCGACCGTCCTCGATCGCCGGGAAGCGACCGGTCGGAACCTCGAGGTACTGCTGCACGATCCAGTCGCCGGTGCCGGCGTGCGCGAACACGATCGCGTCCCACTGGTGCTGCGGCGTGTTCAGGCCCAGGTGCACGTTGTGGCCGCCGTAGTCGGACGCCGGCTTGAGCACGAGTCGTTCCCGATGGGCGCTCACGAACGACGGCAGGTCGCCGGCGGCGCCGTCCGGCAGTGACGAGCCGCCGGTGGCGAGGATGCGCGTCCACGGGATGCACTCGCGCACGACGCGGCGCTCCTCGTCGTCGGCGAGCAGGTGCGCGAACTCCGGCGCGCCCACGAGCGCGAGCAGCTTCTTGTTGTTCGCCACGCGCGCGGGGAACGGATTGAGCATCGCCACCGCGCCCTCGCGTACCGCGGCGATGAGCGCCGATGCGCCTGGGCTCGCGTGGGGGTCGAGGATGTCCTCCACCAACGCACGGCGATACACGACGTCGATCGGGCGATCGTGTGCGGAGAGGCGACCATCGATGCGCGCGAGATCATCCAGGCTCGCCCAGCTTGCCTCGAACCCGGCCGCTTCGAGCGCGTCGCAGATGATCCTGAACTCGGGAACGCTCGGACTGTTGGCGGTGTCGACGAGCACCGCGCGCGGTCGCTCACACTCGGCGGGGATGCCGAGCGCGCGACCCGGGCCCTCGGGTCCGGTCGTCCACTCGCGCCAGCGCGCTTCCACGTCGCGTACCGTGTCGACGAGGTGGCCGGTGATGCGCTCGTACGTCACCGTCATGCCGCTCTCGGGATCATGCAGCGAGTCGAAGTGCTCGTACAGGCCGTCGAACATGACGTCGGTGTAGCCGATCCCGGCCGGGCTCTCGGCGTTGAATTCCAAAAACAGCACCTCCCCGTCCGGCATCAGGAACGCATCCAGGCGACACAGCTGCAGCGGATCGTCGAGCGTCGGCTCGATGCGGATCAGGTCGGCTTCAGCCGGCGGCAGGTCAAGCGCACGGCGCAGCACAAGATCGGTCCGGTACGCGCTGCAGAAGCGATCGAGCACGCGCGTGAGGACCTCGACGACGTGGCGCACGCGCGCCATCGTGGGCGCGTCGAGACAATGCGGTGCCATCACGAACGGGATCGGGTGCCCCGCGAACACGACATCGTGGTCGACCATCCACGCGAGTATGCGATCGGCGAACTCCCCGAGCCCGGCACCGCTGAGATCTTCGAGTTTGCCGAAGTGCCGCTTCGCGAACGCGTCGAGCAGTTCGTCGTCGGACGTCACTCCCACTCGATCGTCCCGGGCGGCTTGGACGTGACATCGACCAGCACGCGATTGACGCCCGTGACCTCCCCGACGATCCGCGTGGAGATCTTCGCGAGCACCTCGTCCGGGATGCGCGCCCAGTCGGCGGTCATCGCATCGTCGCTCGTGACGGCACGGATCACGATCGGGTGCGCATACGTTCGGGCATCGCCCTGCACGCCCACCGATCGCACGTCGGCGAGCAGCACCGTGAAGTACTGCCAGATCGCCTGGTCGAGGCCGGCGGCGGCGATCTCCGCGCGCAGGATCGAGTCGGCCGCGCGGACGATGCCGACGCGCTCGCGATCGACCGCACCGATGATGCGGATCCCGAGGCCCGGGCCGGGGAACGGCTGGCGCCAGACCATCGCATGCGGAAGTCCGAGCGCCTCGCCGACGCGGCGGGCCTCGTCCTTGAACAGCAGTCGCAGCGGCTCGACGAGCTCCAGTTCCATGTCGTCGGGCAGGCCACCCACGTTGTGATGGCTCTTGATGTTGGACGCCACGCCGGCCTCGCCGCCGCTTTCGATGACGTCCGAGTACAGCGTGCCCTGCACCAGGTACTGCACGGGCTCGCCACCGTCGGTCGCGATGCGTGCGGCTTCCGCCTCGAACGTGCGGATGAACGTCTCGCCGATGATGCTGCGCTTCTCCTCGGGATCGTCGACACCCGCGAGCAGGCCCAGGAAGCGATCGGCGGCATCGACGTGCACGAGCGGGAGGTGGAAACGGTTCTCCATCGTGGCGACGACCTGTTCGGCCTCGCCTTCGCGCAGCAGGCCGTGGTCGACGAACACGCACGTCAGCCGGTCGCCGACCGCACGGTGCACGAGCATCGCCGCGACCGACGAATCCACGCCGCCCGACAGTGCGCACAGCACGCGGCCGGTGTCGCCGACCTGTGCGCGGATGCGCTCGACGGCTTCCTCGATCACGTGCTCGGGATCCCAGCCGTCGGGCGCGTCGGCGATCTCGCGCACGAAGCGCTCGAGCACCGCCTGCCCGCTCGGCGTGTGCACGACTTCGGGATGGAACTGCAGGCCGTACAGCTTGCGTTCGCGGTCTTCGAACGCCGCGATCGGCGTCTGGTCGGTGGTCGCGGTGACGACCGCGCCCGGAGGAGCGACCGTGACGGCATCACGGTGGCTCATCCAGACGGTCTCGACGTCGTCGAGCCCGTTGAGGAGCTCGCCGCCGTCGCCGCCACGTGCGAGCTGCGTGCCGCCGTATTCGGCGTTGCCGGTCTTCGCGACCTCGCCTCCCAGGTCGCGCGCCATCAGCTGCATGCCGTAGCAGATGCCGAGCGTGGGAACGCCGAGCTCGAACAGTGCGGGGTCGACGGTCGGCGCGCCGGGCTCGTACACGCTCGCGGGTCCGCCCGAGAGGATGATCGCGCTCGGCTTGAGCGCGCGCAGCTCGTCGGCGGTGATGGTGCCGCGGACGACCTCCGAGAACGTGCCCATGTCGCGGACGCGGCGTGCGATGAGCCGCGCGTACTGCCCGCCCAGGTCGAGCACCACCACTGGATGGTCGCGCAGTCCCGCGGCGGTGGTCTCCGGCATGTCAGGCACCGTGGTCGTCCCCTGCATTCGCTACCCCATTCCTACGCGCTGTGCGCGCTGGTGATGCTTGCCTTCGGTCTGGATGGCCGGGGCGAGCACGATCTCCGCCTTCTGGAACTCGCTGATCGTCTGGTAGCCGCACGTCGCCATCGAGGTGCGCAGCGCACCCATCAGGTTGAGCGTCCCGTCGTTCTCGTGCGCGGGGCCGATCACGATTTCCTCGAGCGTGCCCGCCTGCTCGACCTGCACCCGGGCACCCCGTGGCAGCGACGGGTGGAACGTCGCCATGCCCCAGTGGAAGCCCTTGCCGGGCGCCTCGTGCGCGCGTGCGAGTGGTGAACCGATCATCACGGCGTCGGCACCGCACGCGATTGCCTTGGAGATGTCGCCACCGGTTCGCATGCCGCCGTCGGCGATCACCGCGACGCGTTCGCCGGTCTCGAGCAGGTGCTGCGCACGTGCGCCGGCGACGTCGGAGATCGCGGTCGCCTGCGGCACGCCCACGCCGAGCACGCCGCGCGTGGTGCACGCAGCTCCCGGGCCCACGCCGACGAGCACCGCGGCCGCTCCAGTTCGCATGAGGTGCAGCGCCGACTGGTACGACGCGCAGCCGCCGACGATGACGGGCACGTCGATCTGCGGAATGAACGACTTGAGGTCGAGCGTGGTGCCATGCGTGGAGACGTGCTCGGCGCTGACGACGGTGCCCTGGATGACGAGCACGTCGAGTCCCGCGGCGAGCACCGCGTCCGCATACTTCTCGACGCGCTGCGGGGTGAGCGACGCGGCCGTGACGATGCCGGCGTCCTTCATCTCCCTGATGCGCGCGACCATCAGGTCGGCATCGATCGGAGCTGCGTACAGCTCCTGCATCCGAGCGGTGGCCTCGCCGGTGGGCAGGCCCGCGATCTCCGCGCAGCGGTCCTCGGCGTCCTCGTAGCGACTGAACAGCCCCTCGAGGTTGAGCACCGCGAGGCCGCCCAGCTTGCCGAGCGCGATGGCAGTTCGCGGCGACACGACGCCGTCCATTGCACTCGCGAGCAGCGGCAGGTCGAGCTGGATCTCACCGAGGCGCCACGTGAGGTCGACGTCCTCGGGATCGCGGGTTCGACGCCCGGGCACGATCGCCACGTCGTCGAACCCATAGGCCTGTCGTGCCTTCTTGCCTCGACCGATCTCGACGTCCACGCATGCCTCCGGTGCTGCTTGGGACGATCGCACCTGCGGTCCTGCGGAGGGAATCCGGCTGCCGAAAGGGATCGCGTGGCCGCTCGTCCTTTCACCGGGACACTATCGCGCGGGGACGACGGCATGTGTGCCAGCTCCGGTGAGGGGTCGATCCGGCGGGGCGCATCGGCTATCGTGTGCTCGATGAGTCCGCTGGTCACCACGATCGACGAAGGCCCGAACCCGACCGGGGCGACGCGTGCCGCCGGCCCGACCATCATCATCATCTTCAACGAGAAGAGCGGTCCGGCGCAGGTCGCGGAGATCATCTCCAACAAGCACTCGTTCATCGAGACGGAGATGTGGGAGACCGTCGACGAGCAGGATCGCCCGGCGTTTCTGCTCACGGTGGTCTGCGAGACCGCTACTGCCGAGCAGCTGCTCGACCTGGTCGGGTCGCGCCTGCCTGACTACATCCAGGCGCGCCGCTTCCCGCCGTCGCGCATGGAACTCGTGCGCCGCACCGGCACGCGCATCTCCTGACGCGGTACCCACGCGTCGTGCTGTTCACGGGGATCGCCACGCGAGCCGACCGTGAGTGCAGCGAGGCCGTCATGGATGCACGTCTGGCTGCAGTCACGGTGCGCGACGGGCGAGGCGCGGCTCAGCGTTCCGCGAGCAGCTGCGCGACCACGTCGATCGCGAAGGCGACGGCCACCGGGCCGAGCAGCGTGAGCAGCAGCAGCTGCAGGCGTGTCATCCCGACCTCGTCGAGCAGCGCGTCGATGCGATCGGCGATCGAGCCGGCTCGGCGACGGATCCGTGTGAGGAGCCCTGACGGCACGGGCACCCACGACGACGGCAGTCCTGACTGCGGATCGTCGAGCGAGCCGGTGCCACCCTCGCCGCCCTGGCCCTCGTCGGTGCCGGCACCGGTGCCGTCGAGCGGGTCGACGATCGCACCGGTGGCGGGGTCGAGCGACAGGATCGGACCGATCGGCGGTGGCGGCGGCTGGCGCAGCAACAGCAGTGACGGATCGACGCGTGGTGCGTCGGGCGCGTCCGACTCGCCCGCACGCGACCCGGCAGCCGACTGATCGGCAGCGTCCGGTCGCAACGCGGCGAGGCGGCTGCTGATCGAGGCGAGCATCGTCGACAGCTGGCTCGACAGCAGCTGAAGCAGGGAATCGCCGCGCGCGGGAGGCGTGGCATCTCCAAGCATGCCCGCCAGCGCGGCAAGCGCGGGATCGGGCAGCACGGCAGGGCGAGTGGCCGCTCCCACCGCTCCACCGCCGGCCACGGGCGCTCGGCCACAGTCATGCGCGACCGCTCCAGGAACCGGCTTGGCGAACGAATCACGACCGGCCTGCGGCGCGGCGCCTGGACGACTCTGACTGCCCGACTGACGCGTCGCTCCGTCGCCCGCGCGTGGAACGAGCGGGGGAACGTGGCTTGCGGAGGTCGCCGCGGCCAGACGTGCGGCTGCCGCCAACGACGTGGCGCAGCTGACACCGTTCGAACCATGCATCCCCATGCGGCCCCTCCCCGTACGCGCATGGCCCTCCGCCGCGCGCGCGTCCTTCAGGACCAGTGGATCCCGAGTCGGGCGACTCGGCAAGGGGGAACCGTCCGGGGAGTGGGCCGTCAGGTGGCCGTCGGCGCTGCAGGGGGCAGGTCGCCGCGCTCGCGGGCGATGGGGATGTGCAGGTAGAAGATCGCGTCGGCGAGCTCCGCGGCTGCCTCGTCTGCGAGCTGTTCGGTCGACTTCCAGTAGGTGGAGTCGCCGTACTCGTGGACCCCGACCGTGTCGAACGCGCGCTCGAACCCGAGTTCGACGAGTTCGGCGATGCGGCCACGCAGCACCTCGACGAGCCGCTGGGCGGCCTCGTCGGCGTGGAGTCGGTACAGCTCACGCTGCTGGTCGAGCGAAATGCGCATTGCGGCGACGACCGTACCAGCGGCGTCGGAAACCCCCATGTCCGCGGCGCGGAGCAGGCCGCGTGCTGGCCGTCCGTTCCGAGATCGTCGCCTTTTCGGCGTACGTGCGTGGAATCGGGGGCTTCTCGATCCGGCCGAGCAGTGGTACAACCGAGTCAGGACACCCACCACCGGGGGAACACCAATGCGCGTTCGACGCTCGACATTCCTGATTGCCACGCTGGTTGCCGCGACGATGTCGCTGGCATACGCAGGCGCCGCGCTGGCCGATGCCGGCAGCGGCGACACGAGCACCGCGGGCTCCGAAACGACCACCGACACGAAGACTCCGGTCGACACGAGCACGAAGCCGCCCGCGGACACGAGCACCAAGGTGCCGGTCGACACGAGCACGAAGCCGCCCGTCACCACCTCGGCTCCCGTGACCGAAACTCCCGCACCCGTGACAGAGGCGCCCACGACGCCCGTCGTGACGTGTTCCGACACGTCGACGTGCACCCCGGACACGCCCCAGCAGCCCGAACTGCCGGTGGAGCCGACCTGTGCGGACCGGCCCGACGCGGCTGACTGCATTCCGAACACGCCGGCTGAGCGAACGCCGCAGGCGCCCGGTGGTGGCGATGCGCAGCTGCCGTTCACCGGTCCCGGCGATGTCGTGCTGGCGATCGTCCTGGCACTGCTTGCCGGATCCGGCGGCATCCTGTTCATGTTCGGTGCCGCGGGCCGCGAGCAGCTCGATACGCTCAACCGCCGCAGCATGGACTCGCCTTCCGGGTTCCACCTCGCGTATCGTGAGCTGCGCAAGGATCAGCTGGATCGCTGAGCCATCCGGCTCGCGGTCGCCACGGCGGGAGCGAGCACGCGATGACGGCAGCGGGACATGGTGAAGACGGCTCCGTGCCACCTCCGCCGGTGCGTTCGACGCGGCCTGAGCCGGACCTTCCGCGTGAGCTGGTGGCCGCGCTGACGGCCGCGCCCGACGCCCGTGAGCGCTTCGACCAGCTCGCACCGTCGCATCGTCGTGAATACGTACGATGGGTCGCAGAGGCGCGCCGAGAAGACACACGCGAGCGTCGCGCTGCACAGACGGTGATGCGGCTGCTCGAGCAGCGCTGATCAAGTAGGATTCGGGGTCATGCCGCCCCGCTCTCGCACCCTTGCCACAACGTCCCAGGACGTCGAGCAGCGACTGGTCGACCTCGCACATCCGCTCCTGGATTCAGTGCTCGTGCGGGTTCGACGCGGACGAAGAACGCGGCACGTCCGCCTCCACGTCGACGAGCAGGGTGCCGTCACTGCCTCGATTCCTGCACGCTTCGCCGCAGCGCGTCTCGATCCGATCGTGCGCGAGCGTGCCGACTGGCTGCACGACGTGCTCACGCGCATGGAGCAGAAGTCGCGTGACACCCAGGTCGACCTGGATCGCGGCGATCCCGTGCGGTGGCTCGGTCGCTGGATCCCGACCACACTGGAGCGTGGCGGCCGTCGCCCGATCGTGCGGCTCGAGGATGATCGGCTGATGCTTCGCGTCCCCGAAGGCGAGGACGCCTACGACGCGCTCGTGGCGTGGTATCGACGCGAGGCACGCGGGATCTTCGAGGAGCGCGTCGACGCGTGGTCCGAGCTGTTCGGGCTGACGCCCGGCAAGGTGAGCATCCGCGAGCAGCGCACCCGCTGGGGCTCCTGCACCCACAAGGGTGACCTGTCGTTCAACTGGCGGCTCGTGCTCGCACCGGAATGGGTGCTCGACTCGATCGTCGTACACGAGCTGTGTCACATCGAAGAACTCAACCACTCCTCGCGATTCTGGGCGCTGCTCGACGAGCGGTTCCCCGAGCACGAGGCTGCGAGCGAATGGCTGCGCGACCATGGCGCGGCACTGCGCGTGACCCGCCCCGCCCCGCCCCGCTTTGCGCAGGACGTGACGTCGACTGGTGAGCCGTCACGGCCAGGTCGGCGTCGTCGCGGACTGGATCATCCCGTCGAGGATGGCCAGATCACGCTGTTCGGACCCTGACCCGGCCTGACGTGCCTACCAGGTGAGCTGCTCGGCATCGCTCGCGCGAGCCGCGCGATGGGCATCCTCGAGCGAGGCGACCCACGCGTCGACCGGCGAGCTGGCGTAGACGCTCGGATCGGCGGGCCCGGGGTCGCGGTACTCCGCACGCAACGACGTTCGCCGCGCGATCTCCGCCTCGAAGTTGGCGAACACCTCGTCGAGACCACTGCGTACCGACGCCGGGACAGTGTCGCCGGCGATCTCGTCGACGGTCGCGATGCGCATGCGCAGCTCCTCGATCTGGTCGACGATGCGAATGCGCTCCCGATCGTAGGGGGGCATGTCGGCCAGCGAGTCGAGGTAGGAGCGAACGGACGCACCTCGACGAGCGGCGACGGCCAGTCGATCGGCGGCGGTCTCCGGAAGCGGTCCGTCCGCGAACATCGCCCAGGCCTGCAGGCCGGATGCGATGCTGCTCGCGCGATTCATCCCAGGGTTGGTGTTGTAGCCGGACACCGTCACGTTGAGCTGCCGGTCAAGGTTGAGCGACCCCGTCCGCTGGATCTCATCGCGAATGCGGATGACGTCGATGGCGACATCGTCCGGCATGCGCCACGTCGGGCCCAGCGACTGATATTCGGTCATCGCTCGTTCCAGCAGCGCACGTTTTTCGTCGGGGTCCTTGACGTTGGAGATGTTGTGGAGCAGCTCATGCGTCAGCGTCGCGCGGCGGGCGGCGTCATCGATGTGTTCGGCGGATGTTGCGCCGGCGGCGGGAACCGTCAGTGCATCGAGCTCGCGGACGAGCCAGCGAGTTCGCGCTTCGGCGGCCTGGGCCGGACGGGCGCTCGGCGTGATGGCGCGCAGACCCCCGTCATCCCCGAACTGGCTGGCTCGGGCGGCGAGCTCGGTGCGGTAGTCACGGGTTGCGGCGAGCAGGTTTCCGAGCTCAAAGTCGCCCGGGCGACGTCCGGCAGCGGGATCGACACGGTCCAGGTGGCCGCGGAGGTTGGAGACCTGGGTCTCGAGGAGGCTGGCGGTCCTTTCGCCTACGAGGGCCGATGTGCCGAGCGCGCCGTCGGCCCGTGCCACCATGTCGGCTGTTGCCTCGCGAAGTCCGGGTTCGTCGAGGTATCGCTCGTCGGGAACCCAGCGGCTCTTGGTGATCTGCGAGTCCATCGCCGTTCCGATGAGCTCGACCTCGTCGAGCAGTTTCACGGCCTCCTGCATGTCCCGAGTCTGCGCCGCGTCCACCGGATGCGGCTTGATGCGTGGCAGATGCTCCACGAAGGCGGTCCGGGCTCGCGTACCGACGTCGCCAGCGAGGAGGCCGCGCATCACGTCGAGATCGATTCGTTCGCCGGGGCGCGCGAGCACTTCCTGGATCTCCTCGCCGATCTCCGTGCCGGCGCGCAGCAGGTGCGGCTCGTTCGTGACGGTGGCGAGGTGGGCCTGCAGGCTTCGGATGTGGTCGAGCGTGCTGGTCATCAGCCTCGAGTCGCCTGATGCGAACCGGTCCCGCGAGGTGTTGGCGAGGCGAGCGCCGGCAGACACCCAGTCCCGAGCCAGGAACGCCGTGTCTCGCATGCTGTCGGGCGCGTCGGCGAGGAGCTGGTCGATCCGCGTCACGTCTTCCGATGCGCGGTCGAGTTTCTGTCGAGCCGCGATGAACGCGTCCCTGAACGGCTTGTCGTACGGATCAGCGGAACCCACCGCGACCTGGAGCGCCTCGTACGTCGCGGCGTGCTGCTCGAGGGCAGCGTCGGCGTGCGCGAGCACGGCCGCGTCATCGGCGAGTGACGCGAGACGCGGTGCGGTGGGCAGGGTGGCGCGGGCGGCATGTTCGGTGGCGATCGACCGGGCGCGGTTGGAGACGAGCATGCGCTCGGCCCATGAATCTGACGTCGGTGCCGTGGTCGGACCGAGGCCGCGCACGTGGTCGACCATCTCGCCCGCATCGCGGATGACCCGGTCGTACTCGGCCTTGGATGCGGTGCCCTGGCGCGCGGCCTGGAGGCGGGTCACGAGCGGATCGCCTGCTTCGTCGACCATGCCGGAGTCGCGGAGCTGCTCCATCGGTGCCGCCATCGCCCGCCGCACGGTCCCGAGGTGCTCCGAGCGCGTGCCCCGACTCATGCTGATGCCGAATGGACGGTCATCGATGATCGCCTTGGCCGATCGCAGCTGGTCGTTCGCGTCGAGCAGCAGGTGTCGTCGGATGACGTCGGCAGCGCCATCGACCGCGTCGAGCCCGCCCTGGGAGACGACATGGTCGACCCCGCCGAGCTCGTGGACCGCGCGCGTGACCGCGCTCAGATGGCCGAGCTGCGAGCGCGCGGTGGCGAGCTGCGGAAGGTTCAGGTCATAGGGAAGGTAGAAGCTGCGCAGTTCGCCGCCGAATCCCGATGGCATCGCGGCAGCCAGCTGCGTGGTGGCGTCGCTGACGGCCCCGGTGATCAGCCGTGTGTCGGTCGGGTTGGCGCCACCGGTTCCGGACGCCAGAATTCGATCCACCACGCGCACTGCGTCGTCGATGCGTGACGCTGCTCCAAGCAGGTCGGTCATGCCGGTGTTCCCCCAACGGATCGCTCGCGCGCGCCAATCCCCCGAACGGCACGCGCTCCCTCGTCAGACCATCGACTGCCGCCGGTCCGGCGTTTCAGCGGCCGTGGCGCACGACGAGCACGTGCGCTTCGCCGTCGGTGTGGGGCGTGGCCACGGCGCCGAGCTCGTCGAACTCACGGACGAGATCGTCAAGCGGGCGCGAGATCGGCGTCGTTCCGTTGCGGGAGTACACGATCAGCAACCGTCCCTTGCGGCCGAGCACGCGCAGCAGCTCTTCCGGATCGAGCAGCCCGTCGAGCGCCGTGACGAGGTCGAACGCACCGTCCTCGAACGGCAGCACGTGCACCGATGCCACCTGGAACGTCGCATTCGGCACGAGCTCGCCGGCCAGCTCGACCATGCGCGGGGAGATGTCGGCGCCGATCACCTTCACGTCCGGCCAGCGCGCCAGCACGAACGACGCGGCAAGGCCGGTGCCGCAGGCGATGTCGAGCACTCGACGCGGTCGGAACCCACGCGGCAGGTGGTCGAGCCCTTCGTCGAATCCCGCGCGATACGTGGGATCGTTGCGGATGCGCTCCCAGTCGGGCGAGAGCGAATCGAAGAGCATGCGAAAGCCGCGTTCAGCGACGGGGCGCACCACCGGGATCGTCGAGGCACGCATCAGCACGTTCACGCCCGCGCGTCGCGTGCTCGCGAGCGCGCTCGTGCGTGCGCGCGCGAGCGGAGCGGGAAGTCCGGGCAGCGGCAGTCGCGGGACCATCGGTCAGGCGAGCCCGAGTTCCGTGCGGAGCCAGTCGAGGTGCTTGGCGGGCCGGATCTTGCGGGCGATCGCCTGCACGGTGCCGTCGGCGTCGATGATCACGGTGCTGCGCTCCATGCCCATGTACTTCTTGCCGTAGAGCGACTTCTCGACCCAGAAGCCGAAGGCGTTCGCGAGCTCCAGTTCGTCGTCCACGAGCAGGTGGAACGGCAGGTCGTACCTGGCGCGGAATTTCTGGTGCCGTGCAGCGTCATCCTTGCTCACGCCGTAGACGACGAGGTCGTCGACCGCCTCGAACTCGCCCCAGGAATCCCGGATCGCGCAGGCCTGCGTCGTGCAGCCGGGCGTGTCGTCCTTGGGATAGAAGTACAGCACCACCCGTGATCCGCGCAGGCCGCGCAGCGCGACCTCGGTTCCCTGGTCATCGGTGAGCGTCAGGTCCGGCGCGGGCTGGCCGACGTCGATGGGAGCAGCAGCTGAGGTCTCGGTCATGGTCGCGAGATTATCGAGCGGCGACGATGACCGCGCGTGCGGCGTCGACTACCGGCAGCAACGCAGGGTTGGCGAACAAGTCGCCGATGCTCGTTCGAACGGGCACGATCCAGCTGCCATCGCGATCCTGGTACGGGCGAAGGTTGCCGACGTCGTCGGGGCGTTCGGCGTAGCGCAGGTGAAGCGTCGCGTAGCTGCCGGGGGCAGAGTCGCCGCCGCGGACCTTCGCGAGGTCAAGCGACGTGAGGCTCGCCTGCAGCGCGGCGACGGCGCTGCTGATCGCCGGTGAGGCAGACGCCGATCGGGTCGTGTGCCAGTCGTCCGGATGACTCGGTTCGGGAACGGGGCCATCCCAGAGCGGGTCGAACACGTCAACCGTGGCAGCCACACGAGCGTCAGGCGCGGTGAAGCCCACGTCGAGGCGCTCGGAGCGGCGCATGCCGGTCGACGGTCGCGCCCAGTCGAGGGCGGTGGAGACGTTGACGGTCACGCCCGTCGGGGCTGCAACGCGGGGCGCGGCGGGGGAAAGCTGCACGAATGTTCCTTCGGGGGAGGGGCGTAGGCGGGGATGCTACGCGGGTGCCGAGACGGGATCGTACTCTCGCTCGGGCGCGTGGTGCGACGGTTTCCGGGGAGGGCTGGCCTCGTGCGGCAGCACGGCGTCCGCGGCGATGCGCACGGCGACGAGCCAGATGAGCGCCGCGTTCGCGACGTGGGCGAGCACGACCCCCCACGGCAGGCCGGTCCGGTACTGGATCTCGCCGAGCGCAACCTGTCCGACGACGAGCACGAGCAGCAGTCCGAGGTCGCGGAACGCGACGCCGCGCTGCTGTCGCAGCCACGTCAGCGCGAGCACCAGCACCAGGAATATGTAGGCGCCGCGGGCGTGGAGCGTGAGGGCAAGGTCGAAGATCCCGAATCGGTCGACGTCCTGGCCGGTGCCGGAGGCACCCGAATGCGGTCCGGATGCGGTCGTCAGCACGCCGGCGACGATCACCGCGAGCAGCGAAGCGAGCATCACGGCCGCGGCGCCGGTGCGCAGAGCCACGTGGCGCGCGGGACGGGCGGGAGCTGCGCTGCCTGCCGCGTGAACGGCGAATGCGGCGGTCGCAAGCAGTCCGATGCTGACGAGGAAATGGACGGCGACGATCTGCGGCGGCAGTTCCAGGATCACGGTCAATGCACCGACGCCCGCCTGCACCAGCACGCCAAGGACCGTGAGGCTGGTTGCCAGTCGCAGATCGCGGCGAACTGGGCCCGCCAGTCGCCAGCAGGTCCAGAGAGCGATGAGCGCGGTGAGCAGCGTCGGCGCGGCGGTCATCCGGTTGAGGAACTCCACCATCGGGTGGAACGACAGCTCGGGCGTGGCGCTGCTCGTCGTGCAGGTCGGCCAGTTGGGACAGCCGAGTCCGGACCCGGTGAGGCGCACAGTGGCGCCCGTCACGACGATGAACCACTGAAAGAACAGCGCCACGACCGTCGCGCGGCGGGCGGTCTCACGGGTATACGGGCCGAGCAGAAAGTGTCGCATCGCGCCTGAAGCGTAGTGGACATGGCCGCGTCGTGCGCCGGGGACGGACCGGGTCGAGTCACGGTGGAATGCGGGTTTTCGAGCGAGAAGGCCACGAAAGCGGCCACCCCGGGGGCCATCGAAGGCCAACGCACCATGGTTTTCGAGCCGACGACGGGGGCCCGAGGCGATGAAAAGGGTGCCGAAGCAAAAGTCGGCGGTGCGGTACCCCGTCCGGGGCCCGGATCGGCTGACTGCCTTTCACGAGGAGAAGGATCGACGTGAACTCCCCCTACACCAAGCATCTCGACGCGGTCGACCACACGACCCACTCGACCGCACTGACGGTCCCCACGTATGCAGCAGCACCGATGCATGCACCGCAGCCCCCGATGGTCATCCAGTCCGGTGGCGACAGCGGTGGCAGCAAGGCAGGAATCGCACTCATTGCGATCGTGCTGGCTATCGTCGGAACCGCAGCAGGATTTGCGATCGGCAAGGGCTCCGGCCCGAGCTGGAACGAGCTCCGCCGATTCGAGGCACTCTCGGGTCGTGAAGGTGAGATCCGCGGTCGTGACGCTGGCTGGAGCCAGGGTCGCAAGCAGGGTCGCACCGAGATGGAGTTCCTCGCACAGTACGAGAAGCTCCGAACGCAGGCCACCGCCTTCAGCCAGGGCTACCGCCAGGGTCGCGGCATCGGTCAGCAGATGGGTCGCGATCAGTACCAGTACCGCTACCAGAACCGCGGCTACGGCTACGGTCGAGGCTACGGTCGAGGCTACGGCCGCGGCTACGGCTACGGCGGACGGGTCGGCGGTGCCATCGGCAACGCCCAGGCTCTCGCCAACGCCACGGGCAGCCCGGTCGACGTCATCATCGGCTAGCACGCCACGCCCAGATCCAACGCCTTCGGCACCGCGCGCGCCCTCGGACTTCGGTCCGGGGGCGCACGTGTCTTCGGAGGCGTTCCACGCACGTTCATGTCAGGGGCGTGTCACGAACGTGAACGGGCGACGGTGCGCCGGGTTCCGAAGCAACCGGAGTCTGCGTGCACGGGCGACGCGGCGCCCGCGCCAAGAGGGGTAGGATCACTGGCGATGAACCGCAAGTTCCGACTGATCGCAGCGCTGGGCATGGCCGTGATGCTCGCCACCTTCATGGCATACGTCGCCATCAAGGGCGGCGACGTGCAGGAGCCGCTGCTGCAGGCGCACGAGCTCGTCACCAAGCGTGAGCTCGCGCAGTCACAGACCGTGCAGGTCGACGGCATCGCCGCCGGACCGATCACGGGTGAGCAGGGCGAGCGCTTCCGCTTCTACGTCACCGATCGCGACGGCGACAACCGCACGCTCGTCGACTACAAGGGCGCGGTGCCGGATGCGTTCCGCGTGGGACGCAACGTGATCGTCACGGGCAAGCTCGTGCAGGATCCCAAGTCCGGCGACCAGATCTTCAAGGCGGAGCCGGGTTCGCTCGTCACGAAGTGTCCGTCGAAGTTCGAATCCGAGGGCGGCACGAGCCGGTCGGACTCATGACGCTCGCGATTCTCGGTCAGGCGCTGCTGCTGCTCGCGCTGGTTGCCGCAGTCGGAGGCAGCATCGCGGCGTTCGCAGGTGGGCGGCGGCTCACGCGCACCGCGTATGACCGGGTCGCCACGCACTCGCCCGACTCTCCCGCGACCGGCGACCGCCTCGCCGACGGTGCGATTCGTGCGCTGCACGTCGTGCTCGTCACGTCGCTCGTGGCGTCCTTCCTGCTGATGCTGGCGCTCGCGGGAGCCGACTACACGCTCACGTACGTGGAGTCGCGCATGAGCAGCGACCTGTCCTTCTCGTTCCGCCTCACGGCGCTGTGGAGTGGTCAGGAAGGATCGCTGCTGCTGTGGCTCACCGTGCTCGCGGGCGCCGGTGCGCTCATGGTGCGCTCGCTGCGTCGTGCCGCCGTGCCGGCTGCACTCCTCGCCCACGCAACGGGTGTGCTGCTCGCGATCGCGACGTTCTTCGCGATGCTCGTCGCCATCGTCGCACGCCCGTTCGCGGTCGTCGACCAGCTCCAGCGGGACGGCGCGGGCATGAGCCCTGCGCTGCAGAACTACTGGATGGCCATCCACCCGCCGACCCTCTACCTGGGCTATGTCGGCGTCTCGATCCCGTTCGCGATCGTCGCCGGCGCCCTGCTCGCGCGTCGTCGCGACGATGCCTGGATCGCGACGACCCGGCGATGGGTCATCGCCAGCTGGGCATTCCTGACGCTCGGTCTCGTGCTGGGCGCACGCTGGGCGTACGAGGAGATCGGCTGGGGTGGCTACTGGGCCTGGGACCCGGTCGAGAACGCCGCGCTCATGCCGTGGCTGACCGCCACCGCGCTCATGCACTCGATCATGGTGCAGCAGAAGCGCGGGATGATGCGCTTCTGGAACGCGGTGCTGGCGACGCTCACGTTCGCGCTCTCGATCTTCGGGACGTTCCTCACCCGCAGCGGCGTGCTGTCGAGCGTCCATTCGTTCGTGTCGAGCCCCGTCGGCTGGTGGTTCATCGGCGCGCTCATCGTCCTGCTCGCGAGCGCGATCGTGCTGCTGTACCGCTCTCGCGAGCTGCTGCACGCGCATCATGACGTCGACGCGGTCGTCAGCCGCGAGGGGCTGCTGCTGTTCAACAACCTGCTGCTCGTCGCGCTCGCGCTCGTCGTGCTGTGGGGCGTCGTGTACCCGATCCTCACCGCTGCGTTCGCCGGCCAGCGCATCAGCCTCGAAAAGCCCTGGTACGACTTCTTCGCCACAGCGTTCGGGCTGCCGCTGCTGTTCCTCGTCGCGTTCGCGCCGATCGTCGCGTGGCAGGGCACACCGCTGCGACGTGTGCTCGGCTCGATGGTGCACCCGGTCGCCTGGAGCCTCGCGCTCGGCACCGTCATGATCTCCGCCGGGCTCGGCTCGAGCGTCGCGGGCATCGCCGCGAGCTGCCTGGGCATGCTCGTGATCGCGGGGGTGCTCGGTGACGTTCGGCGCTCGCTGCGACTGCGCCGCCAGGCCCACCCCGAACACTCGCGCATCGCGCGCACCCGCTACGTGCTTGCGCGCAATCGGCGCCGATTCGGCGCCTGGACGGCACACGCCGGCATCGCGCTCGTGGTGATCGCGATCGCCGGTGGCGCGTGGGTGCAGGAGACGAATCGGGAACTGCGCGGCGGCGACGTGGTTCGCGTGGGCGACTACGAGCTCACGTACCGCGAGGTCGAGCGCGAGCGCACGGGCGCCCGCATGCGCACGCGCGCGGTGTTCGAGGTGGAACGCAACGGTGCGGATCTCGGCATCCTTCGCGCCGGGCGCGACTTTCACCCCGCATCCGGCGAGGTCTCCAACGAGGTCGGCATTCGCCACGACTGGCTGCGCATGCACGACCTGTTCGTCAACGTCGACCGCCTCACCGAGGACGGCGTCGTGCGCGCGCAGGTGTTCGTGAATCCGCTCGTGCCGCTGCTGTGGCTGGCAGGGCTGCTCACCACGCTCGGCGGGGCGATTGCAGCATGGCCGGACCGCCGCCGGGGAACCGGTGCCGATAGGAACGACGGATCCGGGGTAGAAGCCGATCAGGATGCAGTGCATGAGTTGCGCAACGGAGCTGCTGCACCCCGCGAACTTCTGTCCGGTGTGCGGGGCGCGGCTGTCGGCCCCACCCGCTGACGGGACGGCCGCGACCGTGCCTGGTGGCACGACGCCCGCGGTGGTGCCCGTACCCGCCGACCAGTCGGCGGAGAACGTCGTGTACCTCGGGGAAGAGCATGGCATCGCCGCCGATCACGGCGCGATCGCACCGAACCCCCGTGCCGGCGACTACGACAGCGCGGCGCAGCAGCTTGCCGATACGCCGCAGGCGCAGCCGCCCAACGACACGTCATCACAGGATCCACCGCTCCCGCCACCCACGCCGATCCGGCCACCCGAGACGGAGCCCGTCTACAACGAGATCGAGGCGCTGCGCCAGCGCGCCGCCGAACTCGAGGCGGCCCTGCCGGCGTTCGGCTCGCACGGCCCGATCCCGCAGCAGCACGAGCTCGTCCCGCCTCCGCGCGTCGACGACAACCCGTTCGGCGATTTCTTCGGCGACGGCGCATCCGCCTGGCTCGAGGACGACGAGGAAGACGACGGGCCCGAGATCACGCAGCCGCGCTTCGTCGGCACGATGCTGGCGGCAGGCGCCGTGATGATGCTGCTCGCCGCATGGGCAGTGTGGGGGGTCGCGATCTGGCGCGGCGCGGGTGGCGCCGAGGCAGGTGGGTTCCTGCTGCTGTCGATGCTGTTGTGGATCCGGTACCTGTCGATGCCGCGCGAGCAGCAGCACGCGTGGATGCTCAAGCGACACATGCGCGTGAGGTCGTTCGTCGAACGGCGCGTCTCACCGATTCGCACCCGCACGGAAGGACACGTCGTGATGCGGTCCGAGCGCGGCCGGTACCGCGCCATGCGCGACGAGCGAACGCGCCGCATCAACTCGCTCGGCGAAGGTGCCTACCGCATGTTCCGGCAGGGCACGCTGCAGCCGGATCTGCATGCCGGAGCGCAGCGAGTCCTGGCGATGGAACGCCAGATGCTCGTCCAGGACCAGCGCATTCACGGGCTCATGCAGGAACGCCTCGCAGGACAGCGTGCGGGTGAAGATGCGGGAGGCCACGTGGGGCACGATCCGGCCTCCGGCGTGCCCGGGGGCGGCCACCCAGCCCCCTGACCTCCGCGGAAAACCCCCGCATGCTGCTGTACTTGCGGCATGAACCGCCCCTCCCGACGCAGCGGCCTTCTGGTCGCCCTGTCCATGCTCATCGCACTCCCCACCGCCGTCGCGAACGCGGGCCTGCTCGAGTCCCGGCTCGCAGACACGCGCGAGGACGCCAAGGAGACCCGCGCAGAGCTGTCGATCGTCGACAAGCGCCAGCAGGTCGTCGTGCGTCAGGTCTCGCGCCTCAACCGACGGCTCGCCGAGCTCGAAGTGCCGCTGCGACGCCTCGAAGCCGAAGTCAACGGCCTCGAAGACCAGATCGCCAAGCGCGAGGATCGGATCGTCGAGCTGCGTGCCGAGCGCGAGCGGCAGAAAAAGGAGATCGAGCGGCTCAACCGGGAGCTCGGCGCGGCTCGTGACCTGCTCGCCACGCGCGTGGTGACGGCATACAAGAACGGCGATACGGGCGTGATCGAGCAGCTTGCCGCCGCCGACAGCCTCGAGGAGCTGTTCCGCCGCCAGGAGGCACTTGCGCAGATCGTCGGGCTCGACGATCGCGTGATCGGCCGCATCACGAGCGCGGAGCGAAAGGTACGCGTCAAGCGCGCCCGCAACTTCGAGCTGCGTCGCGAGATCCGCGAGGACATCCTCGCGCTCGACGCGAACCGTGACAGCGTCGACGCCAAGCGGGCCCAGGCCAAGGCCGCGCGTGACGAGGTCGCAACGGTGCGAGCCGAGCGCGACAAGATGCTCGACGCGCTGTCGGCGCGCGAACAGAACCTCGGTGCCCACCTCGACGACCTCGAAGAGGACGCGAAGGTGCTGCAGGACGTCATCAAGAACGGCACCTCCACCTACAGCGGCGCGATCGGTGGTCTCAGCTCCTCCGGCCTGATCTGGCCGGTGAGCGGTCCCGTCGTGAGCCCGTTCGGTCCGCGCTGGGGGCGCATGCACGAAGGCATCGACATCGCCATCGGTGCCGGCAATCCGATCAGTGCATCAGCCGCAGGCGTCGTGACGCACGCCGGGTGGATGGGCGGCTACGGCAACATGGTCATCGTCCAGCATGCCGGCGGTCTCGCGACCGGCTACGCACACCAGTCGCAGATCTCGGTGACGAATGGCCAGCTCGTCGGTCAGGGCCAGCTCATCGGCTTCATCGGCTGCACCGGCCACTGCTACGGCGACCACCTCCACTACGAGGTGTACATGCACGGCACGCCGCAGAACCCGATGTCGTACCTGAGCTGAGTGAGCGCCACCGGTGGCGCATGACGCCAACGCAACGTTTGGTGCTCATGCGGTCACAAACGCTGCGTTGGTGAACGTCAGTTCGGCTGCGGCGTGGCGATGAGCCACACCGTCAACGCGACGACCACCACGACAAGGAACATCTCGCGCAGCACGTACTGACGCAGCATGCGCGGTGCGTCCTCGGGGCGACGCGCGACCTGCGGCACGAATGCCGACATGTTGTTCCACGCGAGCGGCATCGTGCCCAGATACAGCGCCAGCTTGGCGAGGATGAGTCGGCCGTAGGTGGAGTCGATCAGCTCGCCGAACGAGGTGCCGAGCTCCGCATACGTGGCATATGCGCCGGTCAGCAGGATCGCCATGACGCTGGCGAATGCGACCTTGCTGAAGCGATCGATGGCGTCGATGTAGGTCGTCGCGAACGGCGCCAGGTAGGCGAGCTGGAGGAGGCCGCCGATCCAGATCGCGGCGGCGGTGACGTGCACCATGTCGAGTGGCATGCGCAGCCATGTGGGCTCGGTCGTCACCGCGTGCCCGGTGATCGACAGGCTCGCCGCCAGTCCCACGAACACCGCGCCGAGCGCGTATCGAGCAGCAGTCGGAAGCGACGTGCTCGAGCGAAGCAGCAGTGCGGGTCCGAGCGCCACGAACGCGAGCAGCGCCCGCAGCTCGAGTGATCGCCCGAACGGCGTGTCGGCTGTCGCCTGCAGCGCGTCGATCTGCAGCGCGTCGCCGATGCTGCTCCCCTGCAGGATCGCCGTGTTGAGCACGAAACCGGCACCGTATGCCACGAGCAGCGTGATGAGCGACACCACGAGCAGGCGTGGTCGCCAGCCGGGTGCGATCAGGCACGCGAACAGGCCCCCGCCGGCAGCAAGCAGCAACGCGATGATCTCCACGAAGCGTACGGTCGAGAATGCGACCTGCAGCGTCCGGTCGACCGTTCCCGCGTCGCTGGCTGCCGCCGCGCCGCCGCCCTCGGTCTCTTCGCCGATCGAGAACGAGAACGAGCCGTTGATGACGTGCCCGTCCTCGCTCGAGACGCGATACCCCACGCCGTACGTTCCGGGTTCGGAGCCGTCGAACGCCTGCGTGATGCGATTGCCCTTCGTCGGCGCAGGCGCGCCGGTCGCCACGTTCAACTCGCCTGGTCCGAACACCTGGATCGATCCCGGTCCGGCGACGACCGTGCCGCTGAACTCGAGCGTCACGCCGTTCGGCGCGACCTCGACCACGCTGTCGGCGGCGGGTTCGGAGGAGGCCAGGCTCGCGTGGGCGCCGGCCGCCTGCGGAAGCGCGACGAGCAGCACGAGCGCGATCAGGAGCCACGCGAGGATCTGTCGGACGGGACGCATTCGAGGTGGGGCGTACCCGCGGATGCGGCATCACGCACGCACGCCGAATCCGGGCAGGGCTGCTGCCCCTTGTCGGATCCGGGAATTCGTCGCATCCTTGAAGCAGGTGACGACCCCCATGCACCAGTACCCGACCCTGCACTCGAACCCGAACGCCCCGGCGCAGCCGACGATGGCGGACGTCTGGGGCGAGTTCCCCAGCGGCCACGGCCACCTCGTCGATGCGGTCCAGCAACGCATCGAGCTGCACGCGCCGCTCGTGCCCGTGCACCTTCCGGATGTCGCGAGTCGCGAGCCGCGCATGCGCCCGCTTCCGTACGCCGACCCGATCGCATGGTCGCTGCTCAAGCACGCGATCCAGCTTGCGTTCGTCGTCAGCGTCGTCATCTTCGCGCGCTACGGCGACCAGGCACCGCTCATGGCGCTTGGCTACGTTGGCACCGGCCTGCTGCTCATGGGCACGCTCGTGATCGCCGATCGCCTGCGCTACGCCGACCGCGATCCATCGTTCGCGATCATCGAGTTCCTCGCTCCCGAACCGGCTCCGGTCCCCGTTCGTGAGCTGCCGCGGGCCCCGCTTGCGCCGCTCGTCGAGCAGATGCAGGTCGTGATGCCGGAGACCGTCGCGGTCACCTAGCAGCCGGCCAGCGTCACACCGGCAGCAGCAGCTCTCGCGTGGTGGCGTCGAGCTCGAGCTCGTGCAGGTCCGGCAGGTTGCGGAAGCGCTGGCGGTAATCGAATCCGTAGCCCACGTAGAACTTGTCCGGCACAGTGAAGCCGCGGAATCGAACCGCGTCGTCGACGAGGCGGCGATGTGGGCGGTCGAGCAGCGTGCATACCTCGATCGACGCCGGTTCGTGCGTCTCGAGCCACTTGTTGAGAAAGCGCAGAGTCAGGCCCGTGTCGATGACGTCCTCGACGAGCAGCACGTCGCGCCCCTGCACCGGGATCTGCAGGTCCTTGAGGATCTGCGCCTGCACGCCGGTGGTGCCGTCGCCGTAGGCGCTCAGCGCCAGGAAGTCCATCTCGTGCGGGATCGTCATGTGCCGCACGAGATCAGCGGCGAACACGGTGGCGCCCTTGAGCACCGTCACGAGGACCGGGATCGAGTCGGCGTAGTACTCGCTGACCTCGCGCCCGAGCGTCTGCACGCGCGCATCGAGCTGGTCGCGCGTGTAGAGGGTCGCACCAAGGCGTGGGGCATCGCTCGACATGTCGCCAGCCTATCGTAGGGTGCGCCCATGGCGAACTTCGTGCTCATCCATGGTGGTGGCTCCCGGGGTGCCACCTTCGGCCTGCTCGCATCCGAGCTCCGCGCCCGCGGTCATGACGTCCTCGCGCCGGACCTGCCGATCGACGATCCAGCGGGCGACCTGACCGCCTGCGCTCGTTCAGTCGTCGACGCAATCGGCGATCACGCCGACGTGGTGGTGGTCGGTCACTCGTTCGGCGGGCTCGTCGCGCCACTGGTCGCCGCATGGATCGACGCAGATCTGCTCGTGCTCCTGTCGGCGATGGTGCCCGCGCCTGGCGAGACCGGAGGCGAATGGTGGGAGTTGTCCGGCTGGGCCGAGGCAACGCGAGGCACCGACATGTCCGACGATCGTGCGACCTACCTGCAGGACGTACCGGATGAACTCGCGGCCGCGGAACTCGCGCTCGGCCGGGACCACACCGCAGCGTCCATGCAGGAACCGTGGCCACTCGACGCATGGCCCGACACGCCGACGCGTGTGCTCGCCTTTGCCGACGATCGCTTCCTGCCGCTCGAACTGCAGCAGCGACTCGCGCGCGAACGCGCGGGAGTGGAAGCCGATACCATCGCGGGCAGCCACGGCGCCTACCTCTCACGACCGATTGAGCTCGCGGACCGGCTCGTGAGCTACCTCGCCTGACGTCAGCCTGCGAGCAGTCGATCGACCGGCGCGGTGCTCGCGGCTCGTGATCGAAGCTTCTGCCCGAGCGCCTCGATGTCGCGTCGGTAGAAGAGCCGCACGTTGACGTCAGGGTAGCGCTGGCGCAGCTTGCGGACCTTGCGGTTCTTCTTGGTGACGAGTTCCTGCCGCATCGTGGTGACCTCCAGGAAGAGGTTCAGCTCGGGCAGGTAGAAGTCGGGTCGGAACGCCTCGGAGACGCGGCCGTCGCCGTCCGTCTCCAGGACGAATGTGACGGGCTCGTATTCCCACGCGATGCCGTAGAAGTCGAGCAGCTCGGCGCACTCGCGCTCGCTGTCGTTGACGAAGCGCGGTTCCTGGTGGCCACGGAAGCTGCGCCAGAGACGGCATGCTGCTCCGTCTTCCACGGAATCGGTCTCGGAAGGCCTGTCCTGCACGGCGGTCATGGGGAGGTTTCCGTCCATCGTCGAGGTGGCGAGTCGCCTGTTCCTCAATACGACGAAGGTAGTCGTTCCCCTGCTCGTGGACGACGTATTCCAAGCAGGTCGTTGCAGGTTGTGCAGCAGCGCGGGGTGCACGTCGTCGGTTCGTGGGGGACGAACGGACGCACGAGCGGGGAGCATCGTGACGGTCATGTGGGAGTGCCCTGCGGTCGGGGAGGTTGCGGGGAGGTGGAATCGTACGAGCGCCGTCGGACTCGGCGTGCGCCGGCCGGCTGCTTCTCCGGTCGCCCGCGTGGGTAGGTGCCCGACATGAGGACCTCCGACCGACGCCGCGTGATCGCCCATCTGTCCGACCTGCACTGCGGGCACCCGCATTTCGTCCCCGAGATGCTGGAAACGGCGATCGAGGAAGTGAACGAGCTCGCACCGGACATCGTGGTCGTCAGCGGCGACCTCACGGGCTTCGGGTTCCTGCCCGACTACGAGATGGCGCGCATGTACGTCGACAAGATCGAGTGCGAGCACGTCGTCACGATTCCCGGCAACCACGACGCGCGCAACGTCGGCTACCTCCACTTCGAGGACCTGTTCGGACCGCGCAATCGCGTCCTGCACGTCGATGGCGTGAGCGTGGTGGCCGTCGACAGCTCCGAGCCCGACCTCAACGAGGGCTGCGTGGGACGCGGACGCTATGGCTGGATTCGCAAGCAGTTCGCCCATCCGGCGGACCTGCGCGTGTTCGTGCTGCACCACCACCTCGTGCCGATCCCACGTACCGGGCGCGAGCGCAGCATGGTGACCGACAGCGGGGACGTCCTCGAGCTGCTCACCGAGTGCGGCGTCGACATCGTGCTGAGCGGCCACAAGCACGTGCCGTATGCATGGCAGCTGGAGGAGATGTTCGTCGTCAACGCCGGGACGGTCTCCACGACACGCCTGCGCGGGCGCGTGAAGCCGAGCTACAACATCATCGAGATCACGCCCTCGCTCGTGACGATCGACCAGAAGATCCCCGGCGCCGGTCGCGAGCGCGTGATCAGCTTCGACCCGTCGAGCCGCGAGTACCGCAAGTACGTCAGCGAGGCGAGCGGCTGGGCGCCGCCCGTCGAGAACGTCGTGGTCGTCGACCACTCCGGAGCGGGCTTCGGATCCGGCACCAACCAGGGCGTGTCGGATGCGGTACGCGGCGTCGAGTCGGGCGACGACACCGAATCGTGATCCGTCGCGCGTGACGTAACCCGTCACATATGCCGATTACGTCACGAGCGATCGGATTTCCGGCCACGCGCTGGCCCCGCCCCGGCGCAACCGCACCGGCCCCGTCCCCGACGAACCGGTAGGGACTGCTGCGCTCGTTCGGGACGACGTGCGCGCGGCAACGACGCCGCCTGACGTGCGGCACGCGAACACGGGGACGACACCATGGACGTTGGATCGATTGCGCGCACCGCGCTCGGCTCGGGCTCTTCCGCTCGGGCGGCATTCTGGATTCCCGGACTGACGATCGGCGCGGTCGCAGCCGCAGCCACCGTCGGACCCTCGCTGTTTCCGCACGATCCCAAGTTCCAGGCCGCCGCCATTGGCGGTGCCGGGCTCGCCGGGTTCGCGGTCGGCGCCGGCATCGAAGGCATCGCCCGCGGCGCCGGCAGGATCTCCCCGGGAGCTCGCATGGGTGCGCTCGGCGTGCTCGCTGGAGCGGGCCTCGTCGCCTGGGGCGCCACCCGCCTGCTCGGTGACAAGGACTCCAACATCCAGGGCCTCGGCACTGCCGGCGTCGTGACTGCCGCAGCCGCCGGCGCGTCGATCGCCGCGACCATCATCGCCCGCAAGATGCCCGCACACGGCACGCTCGCGCAGCTCGCGCTCCCCGTCATCGCGGGCGGCGGCGTGCTCGGCATGGCGATCCACGACCGCATGCGCACTGACAAGGACTACCTGCTCCCGGACGTCGACCTGCCGAAGGTCGACCAGAACGAGCAGCTCGCCACTCGCGAGCTCACGAAGTTCACCGCCGCCGAGGCGATGCCGGGCGTCGACCCGTCGACCGTGCAGCTCGACAAGCTCCCACCCAACGGCCTGCGCTTCATGCTCGAGCGCCCCACCGCCGCCGAGATCTCCGCGACGATGGGCGAGCCCGCCAAGGCCGAGCCGCTGCGCCTGTACGTCGGCCTCGACGAGGCACCGGCCGAGCTCGCGCTCCCGGAGAACGAGCCGAAGCTCGTCGACTGGATGACCGACCGCGCGATGGAGCGCATGGAGGCGTCGGGCGCGTTCGATCGCAGCCGCATCCTCGTGGCGGCCACCACCAGCACCGGCTTCATCAACCCGCTCGCGCCGGTCTCCAACGAGATGATGACGCTCGGCGACGTGGCGACGGTCGGCATGCAGGCCGGCCACAAGAAGGCGATGTTCGAGATGGACAACCTCGATCGCGCCACCGCGATGCACGAGCTGCTGCTCGCCAAGATCCAGGATCGCATCGAGGACATCCCCGAGGGCGAGCGCCCGATCGTCGACGTCTACGGCGAGAGCTTCGGCGCCTGGACGAGCCAGGACGCATTCAAGGGCAAGGGTGTCGACGCCATGGCCGCCGCCGGCATCTCGCACGCGATGTACACCGGCTCGCCCAAGGACAGCACCTTCCGCACCGAGGTGCAGGACGACCCGCGCGCGCTCCACCTTCGCAGCGCCGTCGCCGCGCAGGAGCTCGGCGGGCCGGAGAAGACCGATCCGAGCGTGACGTTCCTCACGCACGACGCGGACCCGGTCGCGAACTTCGACGTCGCCGACCTGTGGCGCCGCCCCGACTGGCTGCCCACCGACGGCGAGCGCGGCGAGAAGATCTCGCCCCACCAGAAGTGGTGGCCCGGCGTGACCGGCCTGCAGCTCGGCATCGACCAGTGGCGCGCCCAGTTCTTCACCCCCGGCGTGCTCGAGGCCGTCGGCCACGACTATCGCCCCGAGGTCGGCTACGTGATGCGCACCGCCTACGACCACGAAGGCGTCAGCGACGAGCAGATGGCCCGCATCCGCGAGTACGGCCGTCAGGCGGAGGTCCGCTGGACCGAAGCCAAGGGTGACCTGCTGCCGCCGGCGGAGTAGCACGCACCGCGCGCCGAGTGTTGCTCAGCGGCATGCGGCGCGGTCGTTCATCAACACTCGCGGGCGCCTCGAGTCACGGGTGTTGATGAACGTCACTTGATCGTGCCGTCCACCAACACTCGGCCAAGGGGCCGCCCCGCACAAGGCATCACGACACCACGCTCCACGCGCTCAGCGCACCTGCGCGTACAGGTACGCCATCGACACCGTGAAGACGAACGCACTGCCGCTGACGATGAACACCGTGGCGATCTTGTGGCGCAGCGCCCAGTCGACCTGGCGCTGGAACCGCACCTCGGCCCAGTCGAGCAGCCTCGCCAGCAGGCGCGACTCACCCGCCAGCACGAGCAGCGCAGCCAGGATGATGACGCTGCCGCCCGGCCCCGGGATGAAGATGTTGACGATCCCGAAGACGAGCAGCCCGAGCCCCACCACGAGCCGCCACAGTCGCAGCGGGTGGAGGCGGTGCATGTGCGACCGCTCCGCGTACCTGGTGATGAATCGCGCGCCGCGAATCGCGTCGTCGTCGGCGACGCCCTCGGTGCGCGCCGCAGTCTCCTCGAGTGGCGTGATCATGCCGTGCATCGTATACGTCGCCGTCGCGTCAGTCCTCGTGCCGCGCGTGCACGTGATCGGCGAGGTAGACGAGCGCGGTGACCAGGACGAAGCCGACGAGCGCGAACGCAGCGACCTGCACGATCTCGCTCGTGCCACCCGACGGCGCGAGGATCGTCCGCTCGTCGCCTTCCTGCCACGGCCACAGTGCGCGGATCGAGCCGACCATCAGGCCGACCAGCAGCGCCATCGTCGTTCCGTGGTGGTGCTCGAGCAGCCACCCCAGCACGCGCGAGAACAGCGCCAGCCCCGTCAGCGCACCGAGCGCGAAGACCGCCACGTAGGCCAGCTCACGCTCGTGCACGGCATCGAGCGTCACCTGGTACATGCCGAACACCAGCAGCAGGTACGACCCGCTCACGCCCGGCAGGATCATCGCGCAGATCGCGACGGCCGCCGCAAGGAACACCACCACCATCGCGGGATCGTCGATCGAGCCCGGCGGCAGTCCGCTCAGCACGAACGCGACGATCGCCCCGACGACGGCGAGCCACCACGAGCGTCCAGAACGATCCTCGATCATCCGCCACGGGATCGGCAGCGACGCCACGATCATCCCGAGAAACAGGGCGGAGGTCCGCTCGGGATGATCCTCCAGCAGCTGCGGAACGATCCCGGCGCCCGCGACGATCGCCGTCCCCATTCCGGCAAGCACCGGAAGCAGCAGGAGCCACTCGACCTTTCGCACGCCCTCGCGACCACGCCCGCGCACGACAGCCACGGGCAATCCGGTGAACGCGCGCACCGTCGCCACCAGCCGCTCGTAGATGCCGGTCACCAGCGCCATCGTTCCGCCGCTGACCCCGGGTACCAGGTCGGCGCTGCCCATGATGATGCCGCGCACGTAGTTGCCGAGCGGGTGGGTGTATGCGCGCGCCGCGGCGTCCGGAGCGTCGGCGAGCGTGGCGGGCAGCTCGTGAGCGGTCTCGTCCGTCTTCATCGCGCGAGCGTACACGACGACCCGGGCGGCGAGGTGCACGCCAGCGAGAGGACGCCGGTCGCACCCGCGGGTAGGCTCCTCACATGGCGACGACCACGACCCAGCCCCTCATTGCCTGCCGCTCGGCAGTGGCACGCGTCGCGCACAGCGACCCCCGCGGCTGGATCTACGTGGCATTCAGCCCGCGACTCGTCAACCTCGGAACCGGCCCCGCCTACGACGTGCGGCTCGACCTGCATCCGGTCTCGCGCACCGAGCTGGCGAGCGTCGGCTGCCGGATCTGGTCGGGCGAGCCACGGATCATCGAACCCCAGCAGCAGACGGGCGACGCCACGATCATCGCGCTCGAACGCGAGCTGTCCGACGGGCTCCACGTGCAGCAGCTCGGCGGGGGCGACCTGCCGCCCACCTCGTTCGCGATCGCGATCCCTGCCGAAGCGCTCGACGACCTGCCCGCCGGCTGGCTGCCGATCTTCGAAACCGCCACCACCAGTCACGACCCGGATCGCCCTGGTCACTGGGAGTGCGGCATCCCGAGCGACCTGGTCTACGGCATCTGCACCTACCGTTTCGGCCCCGAGCCGACCGATCGGCCGTACGACCACCTCGTCGCGCTGCCGCTGTCGCGCATCTATGTGCCGAGTGGCTGGACCCCGCCCCCGTCGCTCGTCGACACCGATGGCAACTGACCGAGCCTGATCGGTCCGGTGCGGCAGCGGGTATCGACCCTGCGATGAGTACCGACGACGCCGCCACGCTCCCAGCCACGCTCCGCCTCACGGTCCCCGGGCTCGACACGCCGCGCTGCGTGGTGCTCGTCGACGGCGAGCACTATCCGACGGCGGTCGCCGACGCGATCGTCGACCTCGCGTCCGAGGGCTGGGACGTGCTCGGCGCCGCGCTCGTGGGTGGCGGCGAAAAGCTGCGCGACACGCCCGACTACGGTGTACCGCACGTCACGCCACCGCCCGGAGATCCGACCCCGGGCGGCGCCCTTCGCGCCGCGGTCGCGATGGCCGGCCCGTCCGTGGGCTACGTCATCGACCTGGCAGACGAGCCGGTGCTCGTGCTCGAACGGCGCCTTGAGCTGGTGGGCATCGCCGCCTCGCTCGGGCTCTGCTACATCACCGCCGACACGATCGTCGAACCGCCCACGTTCGAGCGCGTCCACGCGCCGGTGATGCAGATCATCGGGACCGGCAAGCGGATCGGCAAGACCGCGGCGAGCGCGCACGCGGCTCGGGTGGTCGACGAGCACCTGGGCGGCGATGGAGCCGTGGTCGTCGTCGCGATGGGGCGCGGCGGTCCAGCGCACCCGGTCGTGATCGATCGCGCGGCGGGTGCGATCACCATCGAGCGACTGCTCGAGATCTCGCGGGCGGGCGCCCACGCCGCGAGCGACTACCTCGAGGATGCCGCACTCACGGGACTGACGACGGTCGGCTGCAGGCGCGTCAGCGGCGGGCTGCTCGGCGTGCCCGTGCGCTCCAATGTGCCGCAGGGCGCACGCCTGGCTGCAGATCTCGATCCGAAGCTGCTGCTGCTCGAAGGTTCCGGATCGTGCGTGCCGCCGGTGCACGCGGACTCGACGCTCATGCTGGCGACGACCGAGCGCCCGCAGGACCTGCTCGGCGGGCTCGGCCCCTACCGCCTCGCGCTCGCGGACGTGCTGCTCGTGATGGGCGACCACCGCGAGGCGGCACGTTCGCTGCTCGAGGCGGCGACGGCGCATCCGGCGTGGTCGGGAACGCACGCGATCGCCGCTTCGCTCGTGCCGACGCCGGTCGGTGACATCTCCGGCAAGCGCGTCGCGGCATTCACGACCGCGCCCGAGTTCGTCGCGCCGATCGTCGAGCTGGAGCTGGCGACGGCCGGTGCCGACGTCGCGCTGGTGAGCTGCAACCTCGCCCGGCGCGACGAGCTCGCGATCGACCTGCAGTCCGCGAAGGACGCGGGCGTAGATGCGGTCGTCGTGGAGATCAAGGCTGCCGCGATCGACGCGGTCGCCGAATTCGCCGACACGTCGGGCATCGAGGTCGTGTTCCTCGACAACGTCCCGCGCGCGCACGACGACGACGTCGACCTGGACGCGATCCTGCGCGACCTCGCCGACCGCGCGATCGCGCGCTTCGCCGACTGAACGACGGGGGTGTCGCACACCAGGCCGGCAATCCGGACTGACGCACAACACCCCCGCTGCGTTCAGGCGTGTGACGGCTTACGCGTCGTCGTCTGCCGCCTCCTCGTCCTCCGCCGGCTCCTCGCCGCCCTCGTCGGCGGCCTCGTCGCTGGCTGCGTCCTCGTCCGTGGCCGCGCCGTCCTCGGTTTCCTCCGTACCGGGCTCCTCGGTCCTGTCGTCCGGCTTGGCGTCGTCATCGCTCGTGCCGCAGCCGGTCGCGACGACACCCATCAGGGCGGTCAGCGCGGCGAGCAGCGCGATGGTCTTGAGGGAGCGGTGGGGTCGTGCCATGGTGATGCCTCCTGGAGGTGGTTGCTGGTTGCGGCGATGCATCCGTGACCCGACTCGCAGCGGTTTCGCCGAGGCCGACATCTGGCCGCCACGGAACCGATCCAGCGCATCCTGCGAATCCGCATGCGTGACTGCCATATCCGCACTCCGCTTCCGGGCGATCCGCCCAGCTAGGCTCGCCGCCGTGGCCGAACCCCTGCACACCCTCGACGACTCCGTGCTCGTCGTTCGCGTCGCCCGCGGCGACGAGCGCGCGCTCGGCGAGCTGCACGATCGGCACGTGCGCCTGGCACTGTCGATCGCGCATCGCCTGCTTCGCGACGACGGCGCTGCACACGAGGTCGTGCAGGACGCGTTCGTCGACCTGTGGCGCACCGCGCCCGAGTTCGATGCCGACCGCTCGTCCGTGACGACCTGGCTCGTGCGCCTCGTGCGCCTGCGCTCGATCGACCGCATCCGCCGAGATGGTGCCGAACGACGCGGAGCGGGCCGCACCACGAGTGGCCTCGACGCCGCCGAGCAGGTTGCCTCCGGCGAGGATGTCGCGGCGCTCGTGCAGGACGCGGACACCGCCGTTCGCGTCCGCGCTGCCCTCGACGAGCTGCCGCCGGACCAGCGCCGCATCGTCGAACTCGCCTTCCTCGCAGGCCACACCCACGCCGAACTCGCGCAGCTGCTGCAGCTGCCGGTCGGCACCGTCAAGACGCGCTGCTTCCGCGGTCTGGCCCGCCTGGCGGAGCTGCTGGCCGACGAGCGCGAAGGAGCCACCCGATGAACGCCGACCACGACTTCACCACCGAGCACGAGTACGTCGAGCCGCTCCTGGCCGAGCACGCGCTCGGCACCGCCGACGTGCTCCAGCGCGCTCGCATCGACGCGCACCTCGTGCTGTGCGCCGCGTGCCGCGCGACGTTCGTCGAGCTCACCGACGCGGTGTCGGGCCTCGAACAGGTGGTCCACGTGCCGACGCTCGAGCCTCGCGCGGGCGCGCGCGAGACGCTGCTTGCCGCCGCGCGTGCGACACCGCAGGCCGATTCCGCCGACGACGCTGCCGCGCAGGTCGGCGTGCCGCGACGACACCGCCGCGCATGGGGTGCGCCGAGCTGGCTGTTCGCGGGCGCCGCCTCGCTCGCAGGTGTGGCGCTCGCCGTCGTGCTCGTCGATCGGCAGGGGAAGATCGACGACCTCGAGCGCCGCCTGAAAGACGCGCGCGGCGACCAGGTGCCCGTGCTCAAGGGCGCCTCGATCAACGACCTCGACATCGGCGGTCCGTTCGGGGACACGCGCGCGCAGGTGGTGCTCAAGCGCGACGCCGGGATCATCACGTTCCGGAAGGTGCCCGCCCCGCCCGAGGAGATGGTCTGGCAGGTCTGGGCGGTGGATGGCGACGACCAGCTGCATTCGCTCGGCACGATCGACGACGAGCGCGAGCTGGCGATCGTCTCCATCGAGGGAGTCGATCCCGACGACGTGGAGCGCATCATCGTCACGTCGGAGCCGATCGACGGCAGTGTCGAGACGCCCGACCAGGCAGACGCGATCGCCGAGGCGACCGTCTAGGCGAGCGGCGGCCGCGCCGGGGCAGCCGAGCGACGCCACGGCTGATCAGCCACTGCGTCCAGCATGTGGACCTGAATGGGCGCGATGCTGGACGATGTCGCGCCGACGGCGGCACTGGGTCCACGACGTCGCCCGACGTGGTCGCGATCGTGGACGCAGTCGGCACTCCGCAAGGATCGCGCCGCCGATCAGCGCAGCACGCCGAGCGCCTTCCACACGTCGTCGAGGTGCCGGACGATCTCGCTGTCGGCGCCGTGTCGCCACGCGGTCGCCTCGCGCAGCGCGGTCGCGGCAGTCGGCAGGTCGATCGCGGAGACCGAGCCACCCTTGATCTGGAGGCCGATGTCGCGGATCGCCGCGCCCGTGATCTCCGCCAGCGCGTCACCACCGTGCAGCTTGAGCAGCTGCTTCATCGGCTTGGTGAGCAGCTGCGTACCCGAGTGGACGTCCATCGTCTCGGGAGTCATCGCGCCGAGCACGTCGCGCAGCTGATCGAGGTTCGCCCACCCGTTTCGCAGGCGACCCAGGTCGCGGACGCCGACCGTGGGCTTGCCGGTGCGCGCCGCGCCGAGCAGGTCGGAGAATGCCTCCTGCACGATGCCGTCCTCGGCGCGCGCCGCGATCGTGATCGCCTCGTCCACGATGCGCTCGTCGGCGCGGCCCCACGCGCGCATCGTCGCGACATGCCCGGCCTCGTGCGTGCGCACGGCGAGTGAGTTGCCGCGGATCAGCCTGGAGAAGCGCCGCACGTACTGGCCCTCGTCGCCCGACATCTCCGACAGCCAGGACCCCGACACGCGCGCCGAGCGCGGGCCCTCGTACACGAGCGCGTCGTCGCCGACTGCGGCGGCTGCCGCGTTCGCCAGGTGGGCCTTCGAGTCGGTCATGAAGATCGCGTTGTGCTTCGGACCCCATACGTCGATGCCGACCTTGTCGTGGAACCACTCCTGCATCGATCGAGCGTCCGCGATCACGTCCGCGACGCGCCCGGGGGAGGTGTCGGTGCCCACGAGCGCGCCACGCAGGCCGTATTCGTCGCCGATCTGTGACAGCACGATCTGGTCGTCGCCGAGCACGTCACGCAGCTGCGCCGCACCGAGCAGGTCACGCGGTGCCGCGGCGATCGGTCGGCGGCGCGTCAGCTCGGTGGCGCGCAGCACGTCGTCCCACGTGGTGGGCACGGTGGAGGGCTCGGTGCCGAGCACGCTGGCCATGACCAGATCGTCGACCGATGCGAGCTGCACGGGCGCTTTCCTGCCCAGGTGGTCGACACCATCGACGGCAACCGGCACCCACTGTCGACCCGTGGCGTCGAGGATCGGCGCATCGAGCAGGTGTGAATTGCGTTCGACCAGGCTCGCCCAGGTCCGCGACGTGGTCCGAAAACCCGTGTCGTCCGCGGCTCGCTGCGCCAGGTGCACCTGGTCGCCCTCCGTGCCGATCACGTACCACTCCGGCTCGGCCGGCGACGTCACGATCGACGTGCCCACGGGCAGGTGAGCCGGTCGTCGAGCAGGCCCGCCGACGTTCGACAGGAGCTCCTCCGAGAAATCCATCTGCAGGGGCGGATGCGTGCGCGGGGGGAGCTTCTGCCCCATCTGCTCGAGCGCTTCGGCGGCCAGTCGATCCTCGGCTGCGACGGCGTGCGTGAGCTCGTCGGCGACCGAATCGGGGATGCCTGACGGCAGCCCCACGACGTGTGGCTGGCCGCTGGAACCGGCAATTCCGGTGGTCATAGCTCCCCTTCCCCTCGTCAGAACGTCGATTCCTGAGGGGAATTCGTTGCGCGAACGCATGGATCGAGGCACGCTGGGGAACGTTGCCTGTACGTCGGAGGCTTCGCAACCGACGCGCCTGCGACCCCCGCGCACCACGTAACGGACGGCCGACCATGCCCGAACATCGACTTGTCTTCGTCCGCAGCAAGGACGGTCGCCTGCCCTACTCCAAGGGTGTGATGACGCAATCGCTCACGGCAGCGGGCCTCACGCCCGAGCGCGGACATGGGATCGCGAGCCTCGTGGAGCGGCGCCTCACCGACGGTGGTCGCAGCCAGGAGGAACTCACGGTTCGCGAGCTGCACGAGTACGTCGTTGCCGTGCTGCGCGAGGAGGAGGGCGACGAGGCGGCGCATCGCTTCCGCCGCTGGACCGTCCTCAAGCGCAAGGACATCCCGATCATCATGCTCATCGGTGGCACCGCGGGATCGGGCAAGAGCACCGTCGCGCAGCAGGTCGCCACGCGACTTGGCATCACCCGGGTCACGAGCACCGATCTCATTCGTCAGGTCATGCGCGCGTTCTTCAGCCCTGCGCTGATGCCGGTGCTGCACCATTCCAGCTTCGACGTGCCGATCGGCGGACTCGCATTGCCGGGCGACGGCGCCCACGACCTCGGGCTTCTCGGCTACCTCGAGCAGTCGCGGCAGGTGTGCGTCGGCGCCAATGCGATTCTCGAGCGCTCCGAGCGTGAGCGCGTCTCGACGCTCATCGAGGGCGTGCACCTCGTGCCGGGTCTCGTCGAGCCGGTCGACGTCTCTCGTTCCGCCGTGATCGACACGGTGGTGTTCATCGAGGACGAGCAGACGCACCGAGCGCACTTCACGATGCGCGGCATGCAGACCGACGGCTCACGCCCTGTCGACCATTACCTGCGTAGCTTCGACCGCATCCGCCAGATCCAGGATTACCTGGTCGAGCAGGCCGATCGTCGTGGCGTGCCGGTGCTGGAGAACACGTACCTCGACGACACGGTGCGACGGCTCGTGGACCACACGCTCGACGTCGTCGAGCGGGTAGCGGCCGAACGCGACGCGGCCAACGCCGTCGCCAACGGCGGCGGGGCATCGCAGATGTCGATCGGCACCGAGCTTCACTCCCCGGACGCGGCGCACATGCTCTCGATGGAGCTGAGCGCCGAATTCGAGCTGCCGGGCACCGACGGGCGCCTCGCGACCTGACGCCAAGCGACGGCGCGTGCGTGCGCCGGGTACATCGGGTATAGTGGAGAACAGGTCGTCCGGCAGAGGGACGCCGCGAGCCAGTCGGCACGCGGACCGTCGGAGGCCTTCCCACCCATCGGTTCCGATGGGACTCCACCTTTTTTCGGAGGTACCAGCACGCATGAACATGCTGCAGGACTACGACGTCACCGATGAATTCGAAGCCGAAGAGGCAAAGATCCAGCTCGACAAGGCGCACCTTGCCGAGCTCTGGGCGCTTGCCGACGAGAAGGAGATCGACGATTTCCGGACGATGTCCAAGGAGGAGCTCGTCGGCGCCATCTGGCACCGCCACCAGCGCCTCGTCGGTGCACTCGAGCGCGAAGGCGTGCTCGACGTGCTGCCGGACGGCTTCGGCTTCCTTCGCGGCAAGAACTACAACTCCACGCCGCAGGACGTGTACGTCTCGCAGCAGCTGATCAAGCAGTTCCGACTGCGTCGCGGCGACTGGATCACGGGCGAGATCCGCGAGCAGAAGGCAACCGACAAGTTCCCGGCGCTCGCGAAGATCTACACGGTCAACGACGCGAACCCGCAGGACATGATGCACCGCGCGCGGTTCGAGAACCTCACGCCGCTGTTCGCCGACGAGCGACTGCGTCTGGAGACCGAGGCCAACAAGGGTCGCGTCGCGGGCATGACGGCTCGCGTCATCGACCTGGTCGCGCCGATCGGCAAGGGCCAGCGCGGCCTGATCGTCTCCCCGCCGAAGGCCGGCAAGACGATGGTGCTCAAGGCGCTGGCGGACTCGATCGCCGAGAACAACCCCGAGACGCACATCATCTGCCTGCTCGTGGACGAGCGACCCGAGGAAGTCACCGAGATGCAGCGAACGGTGGACGGCGAGGTCGTGTACTCGACCTTCGACCAGCACGCCACCAACCACATCCACGTCACCGAGCTCGTGCTCGATCGCTGCAAGCGGCTCGTCGAGCTCGGCGTCGACGTGGTCGTGCTGCTCGACTCGATCACCCGCCTGGCTCGCGCCTACAACCTCGGCGCGCCGGCCAGCGGCAAGATCCTGTCCGGTGGTGTCGACGCGGGTGCGCTGTACCCGCCGAAGAAGTTCTTCGGCGCGGCGCGCAACATCGAGAACGGCGGATCGCTCACGATCCTCGCCACGGCGCTCGTCGACACCGGTTCCATGATGGACCAGGTCATCTTCGAGGAGTTCAAGGGCACCGGCAACATGGAGCTGCGCCTCGACCGCAAGCTCGCCGACAAGCGCATCTTCCCGGCAATCAACATCGCCGGTGGCACCGGCACGCGCCGCGAGGAGTTCCTCATGGAGCCGGGCGAGGCCGTGCTCGTGTGGAAGCTGCGAAACGTGCTGCACCAGCTCGATCCGCCCGCTGCGCTCGAGCTGCTGCTCAGCAAGCTCAAGGACGTGCCCACCAACGCACAGTTCCTCAACGCGATCGGCAAGAACCAGGCCGCACGTCAGGCCGTCGGTAACAAGGGGTAGGAGCGAGGGTCATCGAGCTCGCTCGAATGACGAGGTGACGACGCCCTTGCTCAGCCGAAGGCCGGCCAAGGGTTGAGCAGCGAGTTCGCTTCGTACGTCAGCATCGGTACTCGACCATCACGTACGAAACACGACGGTCAGGACACGGGCAGCGCGCTCACGTCGTGACGCTCGATGCCGTCGACGACGGCCTTGAGCGCATCCGCGCGGGTCACGCCCGTCACGCGCCCGTCGAGCAGTTCGCGGTCGGCCGGGTACTGCTCGAGCCGCCACACGCCTTCCCACGTCGCGCCCGTGGCGAAGGTGAGCTTGTTGTCGAGGCGACGCGCGTGGAAACGCCCGTCCTGCTCGAAGATCCCAGCCGCGCTCTGGCGTGCGCCGACCGTCAGCATCGTGACTGCATCGATCGCCTCCTGCAGCGTGCCGTAGCCCGCGGCGTCGCCGTACACGAAGTCGGTGGCGTGGGCACTGAACTTCGTGAATCGTCCGGTGCCGCTGAAGTCGATGCCGCCCTCGAACGTCGGCGCCGCCGGGGCAGGGGCCTTCGCGGTGGGCTTCGCCGCCGCGATTGCGGCGGTCGGGCTCGTGGCGATCGATGCGAGCTGCATTCAGGCACTCCGGGGGGCGTCGACGGGGACCAGCATCATCGCGCATCGGCGGCCGCCGGACCACCGGCAGCTCACCATGGTGCGTTCGCGGCCACGCGGCGGGCCGGGGCCGGCCTGAGACGCGTCCGTGCCGCTGGCGCGATAGGCTGCATGGCATGAGTACCGACACGATGCCATCCGAAGAAGCCGTCTACGACGCCCTGCGCCAGGTCGAAGATCCCGAACTGGGCATGGACGTGGTCGAGATCGGTCTGGTCTACGACATCACGTTCCCCCAGCCGGGAACGGTGAAGGTCTCGTACTCGCTCACCTCTCCCGCGTGCCCGGCCGGTCCGGAGATCACGCAGGGCATGGTCGACACCGTTCGCGCGCTCCCGGGCGTCGAGAGCGTGGAGCCGGAGCTCGTCTGGAGCCCGCCGTGGACGCCCGACCGAATGAGTGACGACGCCAAGTTCATCCTGGGCATCGGCTGAGTCAGCCGTGAACCGATGTCGCTGGGCGATTCGCCAGCGAGAGCACGCCGGTGATCGGATCGTCGCCAGCCATCAGGTTGCCCACGGGCGGGCTCGGTGTTCCCAGCGTCGCCACGACCTTCTCGCGCGAATCCGATTCAATGGGACTACGTCCCCGGGCGAATCCTGAGAGCGCTCCGATCGCCGCGCCGATCCCCGCCCACGTCAGCGACGCCTGCACGTTCATCGGCTTGGCGTGAATCGCCGCGCGATAGCGCCCCCGTCCGAGCCCGTTCAGGAGCAGGAATCCAGCCGCAGCGCCGATCCCGGCGCCGATGAGCCCGCCGACGACGCGGTCGCCAAACGACGTTTCCCCGGTGTCGGGCTCAGGGGCGGGCGACGTCCAGTTCACGATCGCGTCGCGAGTTTCGGCGTCGATCGCCTGCCACGGATCCGCGCCAGGCGGAAGCGGCTGCACGCTGTGCAGCTCCGGCGGGCCGACCCTGCCCATGTACGCCATCGTCGTCACCCCTTCCCACCCGGCCATCGGAAGCGGAGCCGTTCGCGTTACGTCACGACCCGGCGCGGCTGCCGACGCGCAGCACGACCTTGCCGACCTGCGCCGCCGATTCCAGATGGCGGTGCGCGTCCGCAACGTCCGCGAGCGCGAACGTCGAGTCGACGTGCGGCACGATCCGGTGCCGACGTACGAACGCCAGCAGCTCCTCGACGTCGCGCCGAGACGCCATCGTCGAACCGAGCATCGACAGCTGCTTCCAGAACAGTCTCGTGATGAACGCGCGTGGCATGGGACCCGTCGAGGCACCACACGTCACGTAGCGCCCGCCGCGCGCGAGGGCGAGCATGCTCGGTTCCCACGCCACCTTCCCGAGATGGTCGAACGCCACCTCGACGCCATCGCCGCCGGTGATGTGCTCGACGGCCGCGACCACGCGATCACCGAAGTCGTCGCCGGACCCGGTCACGACGACGTGGTCGGCGCCCAGCTCGCGCAGCGCATCCGCCTTGTCGTCGCTGCGCGTGGTGGCGATCGTCTCGATCCCCGCGGCGTGACACAGCTGCAGCGCCGCCGTCCCCACGCCGCTCGATGCGCCCCATACGAGCACGCGTTCGTGCGGACGCAGCTGCGCTCGATTGAAGAGCATCCGCCACGACGTTCCGAAGGTCAGCATGAGCGCAGCCGCTGCGTCGTCGTCGAGGTGGTCGGGCGCCGCATGCACGGCCGTCGCCGACACCACCACCGCCTCCGAATGCGTGCCCGCGACATGCTCACCGAGCACGCGAAACTCCGCGCACAGGGACGTCTCGCCACTCGCGCACGCGCGGCATGCGCCGCACGACATACCCGGATCGAGCACCACACGGTCGCCCACCGCGATGCCTCGGATCGCAAGCGCCGCGTCCGCGCCCGGCCCGACTGCGTCCACGATCCCGACCGCGTCGGCCCCCATGATGCGTGGCTTGGGCACGCTCGGCAGCCCCTTGCGGATCCACACGTCCAGGTGGTTGAGCGCCGCCGCCAGCACGCGCACGCGCACCTGCCCGATCCCGGGCTCGGGAACCGGCTCGGCACGCACGACGAGCGCCGTGTCCGGGTCGCCTTCGTCCACGAGTACCGCGGCCTGCATCATTTCGGTCGTTGCCGTCGTCGCCATGTGCGCACGATACCGGCAGCTATCCTGTCCGTCGTGGCCGCCAGCACCCCGATCGATACCCGAACGCTGCGTGAGTGGGCGCTCGAACTCGGGATCGACGAGCTCGGCGTCTGCCATGCCGAGCCCTACGAGCGTGCGGAGGCGAGCATCGTCGACCGCCGCTCGCGGGGCCTGTTCGGTGACCTGCGCTTCACGATGTCGCGCACCGAATCGAGCTGCCATCCCGAGCTGCTCCTCGATGGCGCCGTGAGCGTCGTCAGTGCGGCGCTCTGCTACTGGCGACCGGACGTCGAGCCGGAGGGCGACGGTCCGTACGGGCGGATCGGGCGATACACGCGCGACGATGCCTACGTGGCGCTCACCGAGCGGCTCGAGGTCCTCGCCGAGCGCCTGCGCGCCGCCGGCCATCACGCGCGCGTGCTCGTGGACTCCAACGACCACGTGGATCGCGAGGCAGCGATCCGCAGCGGCGTGGGGTTTTCGGGCAAGCATACGAACGTCATCACGCGGCGGGTGGGCAGCTGGGTCGTGCTCGGCACGCTCGTCACCGATGTCGCGCTCGAAGCGACGCCGCCGCTGCGACCAGGCTGCGGCACCTGCACGCTCTGCATCGACGCGTGCCCGACCGATGCGCTTATCGACGTGGCGGGGGGCGAACTCGACGCGACGCGCTGCATCACGTACTGGACGCAGTCACGGCACTCGATCCCCGCCGATATTCGCGAATCGATGCGCGATTTCACCTACGGCTGCGACATCTGCCAGGACGCGTGCCCGTGGAACCGGGGAGTGGAGGCTCGACGCTCCGACGCTGAGCCAGCACCGTTCGGCATTCGCCTGGTCGAGTGGCTGGAAGGGTCGGACGAAGCGATCGACGAAGCGTGGCAACGCCTGTTCGTGCCGCGTCGCAAGGTGCGGTACCTGCGGCGCAATGCGCTCGTGGCGCTCGGCAACTCAGGTCGGGAACAGGATGCCGCGCTGGCAGCTCCATACCTGGACTCGGATGACCCGCTCCTGCGTGAGCATGCCGCGTGGGCGCTCAGGAAGCTCGGGGGACCCGTGGCCGCTGCCGCACTTCGCCGAGCCGGTGCGTGAACAGCGGGGGCGCCGTACGGGCGACGCCTTCGAAGTGTGATTCGACATCGCAGGCATGACAGATGGCTCCGGGCCCGGGCAGGACACATGCGCAGGTCGCGCAGCGGGGCTCTTCAGGGCGATTGAACGTCATGGTTCCACCTTCGGTGCTGATCCCGGCTCGCACAAGGGGGGCGTGCGACGGTCTGAAGGGGTTGTTGCCGCTATGTGGCGGATTTGAACGTCAACCTGCGAGAATTGCACGGAATTACCAGCGTGTGTGCGATGGACTGCAGGGGATCGACAGCGCTTGCAGATTGGTACTCAAGGAATCAGTGATTGCAGCCGATGCAGTATGCGACAACTACGGTCGGGGCGTACCGACTGGTTCATACGGATGCTGGACTGCAACTTGCAGAGGCTCCGCAGCGGTGACTGATCGATCTGCTGCGACCACGAATGAATCGCTGATGCGCGCCGGCCGCCCGTGAAAACGGAGCGGCCGATCGACGTTTCCAGGACACCGCGACGACGCGGACATCCGGAGACGGACGTCGACGCTCCTGCTTGAGGAGCCAGCCATGCAGCAGTCACCCGTCACCGCCGCCGCCCCGACCACGTCGCTCTACGCCACCATCCTGAGCATGGATGCGACCGAGCTCGAGGCGTTCCGCACCCGACTGCGCCGCCGCTACGGCCGCGACGAGCTCGTCGAGGAACTGCAGGCCTGTGCAACCCGGCTCGGCTCGTCGCCGACGATGCGCGAATTCGCGGAGGACACCGAGGCCACGATCCACCCGCAGACGATCGTCGACCACTTCGGTTCCTGGAACGCCGCCAAGCGCGAAGCCGGCCTGATGCCGCGCCGCCGTGCCACCCGCGAGGAGCTGCTGCAGGCGCTGCGAACGCTTGGCGAGGAGCTGGGTCGTCGTCCATCCACGAAGGACATCGAGGCCGCTCGGGGTCGCGTCCCCAGCCGCGGCGTGTACGCCAAGGCCTTCGGTTCGATGCGCGAGGCACTCAGCCAGGCCGGCTTCGATTCACCGTCGAAGGACGAGCGACTGGCTCGCGCCGTCGACCACGGCGCTGCGTTCCTGCTGCGCACCGGCCGCCTCCCGAGCTTCCGCGACTGGGAGCGCATCCGCGGCGATCGTGACGAGATCATGACCGCCTGGCAGCTCTACCGCACGTTCGAGAAGCTCGGTGGCGCATGGAGCGCGTTCCAGTTCGCCGTCGACGAGCGCGCCCGCTCGCTGCAGAGCGAGCTGATCGCCGCCTGAGCAGAATCCATCGCACGATTCGGGCCGGGGCGCGTGATGCGCACCCGGCCCGAGTGGTATTCCCGCTGGTGTCTACACGTGTCGCGCGTCTCGAAAGCGTCGCTACTTCCGGAACGGCGATCGCGCTGCGGTGATCTCGTCGAAGTCGTTGACGATGTTGAAGTACTGCGACGCGGCCGTACCGGCGGGAACCGCCGTGATCGGCGCGATCGTCGTGGCGTACTTCTTGATCCACTCGATGTTCGGCTTCATGAGCAGCTGGTTCTTGCTGAGGATGCCACCCGCGCCACCGTTGGCGGCGATCGAGCCCTGGGTCAGCTTGCCGATGCCGTACGTCGCGCCGCCCGTCGCGAGCGCCGCGGCGCCCGTGATTCCCCACCACAGCTTCTGCTGACCGGGGTCTTCCTCGCCGGCTGCCTTGTTGGCGAGCAGCAGCGTGCCGATGCCGCCGGTTGCCGCGACGAGCGCGCGGTTGCTGAACACGGCGTCCTTGGCCATCGGCGAGACGGTCTTGAGGATGTTGACGCCCGCGCCGTCGGCGATCGGTCGGCCCATGGCCGCCATCGCGGTGCGAATCTGGTTGGCATCGAGCACGCCCGACAGCTTTCCGACCTTGCCGTCGACGGCGAACTGGGTGCTGCCTTCGATGGCGTGCGTGACGCCTGACCCGAACTTCTTGAACAGGTCGGGCTTGAGCAGGAACACCGCGCCCGCGGCGATGCCGACGACGACGGCGCCTGCAACCGCGCGGCTGATCTTCGCGTACTGGTTGTCCTTCTCGACCTTCTTCTTCTCTTCCGCGACCTTGATGTCCTTGGTGTCCTTGTACTTCTTCACGAGGTTCGGCGCGATCATCGTCACGCCGTCGGCGATCGCCGGACCGAGCACGGCCGAGATGAGCGTCGGCGTGACCTTGATCGCGTTGCCGGCAGCCTGCGTGCCGAGCCGATCCAGGTACGGCGTCGCTTCACCCGTGAGCGGGTTCACGCGGTTGCCGAGCGCCATCAGCGCGGTCGGGCCGGCCGTGATCGCACCGAAGCCTGCCAGTCCGCCGATGTCGAGACCGGCCCTGAGGTTGCCCTCCTCGTCGGTCTCGGCGCCCGCGAACGTCGCGCCGTCCGTCAGCACGTTGCCGATGGAGGAGCCCATCGACGACAGTCCACCGAGGAAGCCGGTTGCAGGCGTGCCGACATCGTCGACGTCGCGCGTCTCCTCGGCCTTGGTCGCGGTGACCGTTGCCGGCGGCAGCTGCACTCGTACGTGCGGATTCACGGAGCCCATGTGCGTGTCCCTGTCGTCCCTGCACTCGGCGCGTTGGGCGCTGTCGTGCGATTCGTCCCAAAAAGAAAGGAAGGCTCGTGATGCAGCGTCAGTGTCCAGCCGACGTCCTGCGAGACCGTCCCGTCCCTTGCCGATGTATCGCGGCACGGGTCGAGTCGTGTTTCAGGAATCGATCGATTCGTTCCGAAGTGTCCGGACCGTGACCATTCGCTTCGGGCACTCAGGGTTCCACGCGCGCACCCTCGTGCGCGCATGCGAGCGTCAGCAGTTCGGCGTCGGGAAAGTCGATCGCGAGCGATCCGTGCGCCTGCGTGACGGCGTCTGGCGTGCACCACACGAGCACGGTGGGGCCTGCGCCCGACAGCGTCGCGCCAAGGGCGTTCGTGTGCTCGGTCGCGTCGCGCACCTCTGCAAGCTCGGGGACGAGCTGCGCTCGGTGCGGCTCGTGGATGACGTCGCCGTGGAGCGCATCCTCGACAAGCTCGACGTGCCCGCCGATCAGTCCGCCCACGAGCAGTCCAGCGGCGCTGATCGCACGGACGACGTCGGCGCGATCGTAGGTCGCGGGCAGCGCGGCTCGCGACTCGGCCGTCGAGAGTTCTCGGTCCGGGATGACGGCGATCGGCGTGAGCCAGTCAGCCGCGCCCAGGGCGACGACGTCCACGCCCTCCGGCTCGTCGCGGCAGAGCACGATCCCGCCGTGTGCGCACGCCGCTGCATTGTCGGGATGACCGTCGAGTTCGGCAAGCGCATCGAACAGCGAATCCTCGTCCCAGTCGCGTCCGGCGTGGTGCCAGCCCGCGACGAGACCGCAGGCTGCTGCGGCAGTGGAGGAACCGAGGCCGCGCGCCGGAGGGATGCGGTTGTCGCAGTGCAGGTCGACACCCGCCTCGGCTATGGACGTGCCCGCCGCGATCTCGAATGCGCGGGCGACGAGGTTCGTGGCGTCAGCGGGAAGCGAGCCGGATCCCTGTCCGCGGACGATGACGGCTCCGGCGCCCTTGGTCACCTTGACCTTGTTGCGCAGTTCGAGGGCCATCGCGAGCACGTCGAAGCCGGGGCCGAGGTTGCCGCTGGATGCTGGCGCTGACACGGTGAAGGGAAGGCGAACGGAGGTCATGGCGGGAAGCCTACGCGACGGGCCGAACGCGTCTTCACGAAACGTTGAACGCTGTGGCGTTACCTGCCGAGGCATCGAGACGCTCAGTGTGGTGACAGCGCATCCCGACGAGGTTCATCCCTCGTCCCGACCGGCGCCTCCACGCCACCCTGATGAACACACCGCGCGGGTCGGTTCGCGCCGCGAACCGCGACCGATCCACGTGCTGCCACGGCTCCGGCTGCCCGCACGCCACCATGTCCCCGGCGTGCGGACGCCCGGAGCCGTAGGCTGTTCCCGGGAATGTCGACGTCCGACCTCGAATTTCGCGAGATCCTTCGCTCCGCACGTGCCGGAGACGATCGCGCGTGGCGCGATCTGTACCTGCAGCACGCATCGCCGGTGCTGGGCTACCTGCGATCGCAGCGCTCCCCGTCACCTGAGGACCTGCTGGGCGAAGTGTGGCTGCAGGCCGTGCGCGACCTGCATCGCTTCGACGGTGACGAGCGCGGATTCCGCGCGTGGCTGCTGTCGATCGCGCATCACCGGCTGCTCGATGCTCGCAGGTCGATTGCTCGCCGACCGGTCGAGCTGGGCACGGAGCCGGGCGACACCATCGTCGACGAGCGCGCGGTCCCGGATGCGCAGCTGCTCGCGGAGCAGGAACTCTCCGAACTGCTCGGGGGCCTGCCCGAACGCCAGCGATCCCTGTTGTACCTTCGCTTCGTGCTCGACATGCCGCAGGCGGAGGTCGCGAAGGTCATGGGCATGAGCACGCCCGCCGTGAAGATGCTCCAGGGGCGCTCCCTGCGCGCGCTCGAGAAGCGTGTGCAGGAACTCGACAGGATCAAGGTCCGAATCAGATCGTTACCTTTGGGTGACGAGAAGCGCTCAGGTAATTGATGCGACGACCCACCGACATCGACACACGCGCAGCGGCCATCGATCGGCTCGTCCGAGTCGGCGTTGCCGCACTGCCGGATCCCTCCACGATCGCCGAACAGCATCTCGGCTTGATGTCGGTGGCGATTGCATCGGAGCAGGGGCGCATTCAGCGGACGACCACGGCACCAGGACGGCGCGTCGCGCGCCGCCGGTACGTGGTCGTCGGTGCGCTCGCTGCATTCGTCGCAGTCCCGTCGCTCGCGCTCGCCGACGCGCTTCCAGATTCGGTGCAGCGCGTCGCGTCGAAGGTTGCAGCCGCGGTGGGCGTGGAGCTCCCGTCGCCACCGAGCGACGTTTCGGAGCTCGGCACGGACGGCCGGGGCGCCTCTGGCGACGCCGGAGGCGATGATGCGCCCGGCGCGACAACTCCCGGGGTCGACGACGAGCGCGGGCACGTGAACGGCTCGCAGCCCGGCAAGCCCGAAGACGGCGAGCAGCGAGGCAATCGGTTCGGTCAGGTCCCGGACGGGCCCGATCAGGGCAAGGCAGGTCGACCGCCCGGCGTGCAGGGCAGGCCCGAGCGTCCAGCCACGCCCGCACCCGCGAAACCGACGACGAAGCCGACACCACCCAAGCCGGCAACGCCAGCACCTGCCACCACCGCGCCGGCCTCGCCGGCGCCAGCGACTCCCGCGCCTGCACCTGAGCCCGCCGCTCCGACGCCCGGTGGCGGCGGTAATGGTGGCGGCAACGGCGGCGGCAACGGCGGCGGCAACGGCGGCGGCAAGGGCCGCTGAGACGCGGGCGCGCCGAGCCGAAGCCCGACGCGCCCACCGGTGCGTCCCAGGACCAGCCTCATCGCATCCCGCCTCGACGAACCGGGCGTGGGCGCGGCATCGACGATGGCAGTGAGCGTGGGTTTGGCAGGTGCGCCGGTCGACCATTCGGTCGCGCTGGCTGACCCGGCACCCGTCCCGCTGCCCGCCTGGGTCGCAGGAACGGATTCGGGTTGAGTTGTTCGTTGGGGACGCGCTCCGGCTCAGGAGCGGATTCCCCGTTGGGATGTGAACGCGGCATCATGCATGCCTCCTTCGTGTTCGATGGACGAGCACGCGTCGCAGAGGTGCGGCGGTGCGTGGGATCCGACTGCGCGGGGGCGCCGAGCGGCGACGTCGTCGACGTGTCGGGACGCGCGCAGGCCTCGACGGAGGCGCTGGCGTCAGATCAGGAGATCGGGACCCGTACTACGAGAAGACATGCACGTTCGGCGCCGCTGTGCGCGGGCGGAACACGTGGATGTCGAAGTACCAGGTCACTTGGTGAGAACCACCATGCTGGGCGTGGGGCAGCTGAGCCACCGACGCCGATGCAGAACACGGTAGCGGGTCGACCGTGGTCGCGCAACCCCCGCTGTCACACGGCATGTCAGTCGCGTGCGTCGATCGCCGCGGCGATCGCATCGGCCGTCGGTGCACAATGGATCGGCGGGATGACGATCTCGCCCGCCGTGTCCGGATCCTTGAGGCCATGGCCGGTCAGCACGCACGCGACGCGTGCGCCGCGCTCGATCGTGCCGTCCTCGAGCGCGGACATGAGCCCGGCCACGCTGATCGCGGACGCCGGCTCACAGAAGATCCCCGCTTCCGCGGGCAGTGCGGCGTAGGCCTCGAGCAGCTGCGCGTCGGTGCGCTTGATGATGCGCCCACCCGACTGCTCGATTGCCTCGAGCGCCTGGTCGCCACGGGCCGGCTTGCCGATCCGGATCGCGGTGGCGATCGTCTCCGGATGCTCGACCGGCGCGCCGTCGACGAGTGGTGCCGCACCAGCTGCCTGCACGCCGAGCAGCTTCGGGAGCCGATCGATGAGCCCGCGCTCGTGCCACTCGCGAAAGCCCCGCCAGTATGCCGTGATGTTGCCGGCATTGCCGACGGGAATGCAGAGCCAGTCGGGCGGCTGCATGCCGAGGTCTTCGCAGACCTCCCAGGCACCCGTCTTCTGCCCCTCGATGCGGTACGGGTTGACGCTGTTGACGAGCGCCATCCCGGGACGCTGCCCCAGCTCGCGTACCGCGACGAGGCCTTCGTCGAAGCTGCCGTCGATCTGCACGACGGTCGCGCCGGCGACCTGCGCCTGCAGCAGCTTGCCGGCTGCGATCTTGCCCGAGGGGACGACGACCACGCACTTGAGCCCTGCCGCGGCCGCGAACGCCGCAGCCGAAGCGCTCGTGTTGCCGGTCGACGCGCAGATGAGCGTCGTGGCGCCTTCCTGAACGGCGCGCGCCACTGCCACGCACATGCCGCGATCCTTGAACGACCCGGTCGGGTTCGTCAGCTCGAGCTTGAGGTGCAGCCCCACGCCGAGCCGCTCGCCCAGGCGCCGGGCATGGACGAGTGGGGTGCCGCCCTCGCCGATCGTGATTCGCGGCGTGTCGTCGTCGACGTCGATGTGGTCGTGCCAGCGTTCGATGAGGCCGGCGCCGCGTGGAGTCGTGGGGGCAGTCGTCATGGCAGCACCATCCCCGCAGCGCGGCGCCGGCGAACGTGTCGATAGGGTTGCGGCATGAGCACCGACACGATCGCCGAATCAACCACAGTCGACGACCTGGCCCTGCTGCCCGCCGAGCACTGGCCCTTCTACGCACAGGACGAGGTCGACGGCGTCGTCGCCGCGCTGCGTTCCGGCAAGGTCAACCAGTGGACCGGTAACCGCGTCGTCGCGTTCCAGCAGGCCTACGACGACTACCTCGGCCGAGGCCGGTCGATCGCGCTCGCCAACGGTTCGCTGGCGCTCGAACTCGCGCTGCGCGCGTGGGGAATCGGGGAGGGCGACGAAGTCGTCGTCACGCCGCGAACGTTCGTGGCGTCCGCATCCTGTGTGCGCCTGGTGGGCGCCACGCCCGTGTTCGCGGACGTCGATCCCGACAGCGGCAACATCACGGCCGAGACGATCGCCGCGGTGCTCACGCCGCGGACGAAGGCGGTCATCCCCGTGCACCTCGCCGGCTGGCCCGCCGACATGCCCGCGATCTGCGCGCTCGCCGCCGAACACGACCTCAAGGTGCTCGAGGACTGCGCCCAGGCACACGGCGCCGAGATCGACGGGCGACCGGTCGGCACGTTCGGCGACGCGGCAGCGTTCTCGTTCTGTCAGGACAAGATCATCTCCACCGGCGGCGAAGGCGGCCTGACGTCGTTCGTCGACGACGCCGACTTCGCCTGGGCATGGTCGTTCAAGGATCACGGCAAGAACCTGGACAAGATCACCACGCCCGTCCCCGGCAGCGGTTTCCGCTACCTGCACGACGCGGTCGGCACCAACTGGCGCATGCTCGAGACGTCAGCCGTGATCGGCATCGCACAGCTCGGCAAGCTCGACACATGGCGCGACGCGCGCGCCGAGCGCGCGGCGATCTGGCAGGACGCCCTGGGTTCGATCGACGGCCTGCGCGCGCCGACGCCGCCGAACGGCGAGCTGCGCCACGCCAACTACAAGTGGTACGCCTACGTCGAGCATGACGGCGATCTCGACGCCGCGCAGGCCAGGCGCGACGCGATCCTGGCCCGTGCCACCGAGCGCGGCATCCGCGCCTTCACCGGATCCGGTTCGGAGGCCTACCTGGAAGGCGCGTTCGCCGACCTGAACGTCGCGCCGCTGCCGGTGGCGCACGAGCTCGGCCGCACGAGCCTCATGTTCGAGGTGCACCCCACGCTCGACCTGGACCGCCTCCGTCGCCGCGCCGCCGCCGTCGCCGAGATCGCACTCGACGTGCTCGGCGCCTGACCTTCGGCATCAGCTCGCACGACCGCGTCCAGGGATCCGGGTCTCAGGCCGGGATTTTCGGACGAGGTCGCCTGCTGTTCGGTCCTCGTCGAGCATCGAGCGGCCTCGATGGCGAGTGTTGATGAACGGCGCGTCGATGTGTCGCCGAGCATCACTGACGAGCGGCCCCCGCGGTGAGTGTTGATGAACGGCACGACGATGCGCCGCTGAGCATCACTCGACGCGCCCGATGACGCTCAGTCCTCGTCGAGCATCGGCAGGACGGTGAGGTCGCTGCTCGAGACGTTCGCGAGCGCGGTGTCGAGATCGCCCGGTGCGCAGGGGTGGGTGGTGATGACGAGTACGGCGTCCCCGTCGCCGGCAGCCTGCTGGAGCACGCGTTCGATCGACACGCCGGTGCCGGCGAGCGCGCCGGCGACCGCCGCGAGCACGCCGGGCTGGTCGGCCACGCGCATGCGCACGTAGTGGCGCTCGGCGCGCGCATCGCGCGGCGCGACGGGCAGGTGCGCCACGTGCGGATCGCGCGTCAGGAAGCTCGGCTCCGAACCCAGCACGCTGACCAGGTCGCCCGCGAGCGCCGATGCAGTCTCCGGCCCGCCCGCGCCCGCGCCCTGCACGACGAGCCGCCCGAACGGCGCCCCGTCGACGAGCACGGCGTTCGTGGCGCCCGAGATCGCCGCGAGCGGATGCGTCTCCGGCACGAGCATCGGCGTGACGTCGAGCGCGACCGTCGTGCCGCCACCCGCCGCCGCAAGCCGCTCGGCCCGTGCCACGAGCTTGATGCGGCAGCCGAGCACCCCGGCATGGGCGACGTCCTCGGCCGACACGCCCGTGATCCCGGTGGCGCGCACGTCTTCGATATCGACGGTCGTGCCGAATGCGATGCCTGCGAGGATCGACAGCTTCGCCGCGGCGTCGAGGCCCTCGACGTCCTCGGTGGGGTCGGGCTCGGCATATCCGAGGCGCTGCGCGTCGGCGAGCGCGTCCTCGTAGCCCTGCCCGTGCGCGGTCATCGCGCTCAGCATGTAGTTCGTCGTTCCGTTGAGGATGCCGAGCAGGCGCTCGATTCGCGTCGCCGCGAGGCTCTCGCGCAGCATCCGCACGATCGGCACCGCCCCGCACACGCTCGCCTCGAACCGCAGCTGCGCGCCGCCGGCCTCCGCGCGCGCGAACAGCTCGGTCCCGTGGCGCGCGACGAGCTGCTTGTTCGCCGTGACCACCGGGATGCCGCGGTCGAGCAGCGTCAGCAGGTGGGTCCTCGTCGGCTCGATGCCGCCCATCGCCTCGCACACGACATCCGGTTCCGTGGCGAGCAGCTCGTCGAGCGAATCGGTGACCAGCGTCGACGCCGAATCGAGTCCGTCGCGGGCCTTCGCCGGGTCGCGCACGAGCACCGCGCAGACCTCCACGTCGCGCTGCGTCGCAAGGCGTACGTGCTCACGATGTTCGACGAGCAGTCGGTGCAGCGATCCGCCGACCGTGCCGTGCCCGAGCAGCGCCACGCGCACCGGACGTGCCTCCCCGTCAACCGGGGCGGGCTTGGGGGATACGTCCGTGGCGATCGCTGAAGATTCCATCGCGCGCTCCTTCCCACGCGACTCCGCGGTGAAACCCCGCATGGCGACAGGGAAATTCCTGCATTGCTTGCAGGAGAACGCGAACCGGGCGACGAACCCATAGCCGGGGTATCGGACGCAGGCGATCGCTGGGGAGCGGTCGCCTCCAACCAAGGGGCAACCACCATGACCATGATCGATGTAGACACGTCGCCGCTGCAGGCAGCGCGCGAGTGGCGAGGAATCGGCCTCGTCGCAGCCGCGATGAACAGCGGGCTGCCGGTCGCACAGGCCGAAGCTCTGGAGGCAGGCGATCCCGCCGCGTTCACGACGATCGACGAGATGATCGCCGCCGCCGTCGTGTACGGCTCGACGATCGGCATCGGCCGTGATGAAGCGATGGCGCTGTTGGACCGCACCGTCTGCCGCACCGGTGCCCAGGTCGTCCTGCCGGATGCCGATCTGGAGATCACCGCCCGCCCGCTCGAGAGCTTCTCGGAGACGGTGCACGAGCGCAGCGCTCGCATCGCCGATCGCAGCGACGAGATCACGCCGCCGCTGCTGACCACCGCCCTCACCGGGCAGGAGATGGTCGCCCACCCGGTGCTCGACCCGATCATCGACGAGCCGTCGGTTCCCGCCATCGAGCTGCCCGCCGTTCCGGACGGTCCCACACCCGAGCAGGCAGTCGCCGCGTCCGGTGAGCTTCACCTGGACGGCGCGTTCGGTCCGGATGCGCCGTGGGCGCGCACGGGAGAGACCGGTGAGCTGGAGGCGTGGGTCGACGACTACGACGACTACGACTCGCCGGACCTGCCGCGTGAGCGACGTGGCGACACGATCGGCGCGCGCATCGGCGCCACGTCGTTTGCGACGCTCGAGCGCATCGTCGGGACCGATCGCGCCGACGCTGTCGCCGACCGCACCCGCGAGCTCACGACCCGCGCTTCGGAGCTCGCGCGAACCGGTCGCGAACGCCTGCGCCGCAGCGAGCACGCGACGCTGTTCGTCGCGATCGGAGCGGGAGCGATCCTCATCGCGCTCGTCGTCGCGCTCGGCGGTGCACTCGGTGGCAACGACACCCCGGCGGGTCCTGGTCCGGCGGATCGTACGACCGCGAAGACCGAGGCGGCCGCCGACGGCGCCGCGGCGAAGGACGCCGCTGCGAAGCCGGCAGCTACAACGGCCGCGGTCAAGCCGATGATCCCGCCCGGTCGACTGACCCTGGACATCTTCAACGCGGGTTCGAAGAAGGGGTACGCGAAGGAAGTCGCCGCCAAGCTCGAGGGCGCCGGCTACAAGATCGGCGAGGTCACGAACTCGAAGGGGCAGTACACCGGCGCGACGATCATCCACCCGGCGGACATGGCGCGCGAGGCGCGAGTGCTCGCACGCCGCACCGGCATCTCGACGCTGCAGGTCGCGCCGGGATCCACTCGCAAGATCACCATCGTCGTGACCTGACGCGCACGTCCGAACATCCCCCCATCGCGGGCCGTCCTTCGGGGCGGCCCGCGTTCGTTGGTGAACACGATTCTGGATCGGTCGCGCCGTTTTCGGGCGAACCGGGTAGCCTTCGGCTCGTGCGACCACGAACGATCCTCTTCGACTTCGATCCGCCCGAGTTCGTCGAACTGTGCCGCGACCCGCACGGCGTCCGCGTCGACCTGCTCGATGTCACCGGCATTCGACAGCGGGACGTGGACGAACTGCTCCACGACCTGGAGCGCGATCTCATCGCGTGCCACACCGCGCGCCCGGGCTGGCTGCGCATCGTGGTGTGGACGGACGCGGCGTGGCTCGCCGAACGCGAGCCGGAGGAGTACCAGACGATCCGAACGTGGCTGAGCGCTGGCCTTGCGGACATGCAACACCCGTGGCGCGTGCCGATGGTCGGCCCCGTCGGCTGTGCGGTGCTCAAGGAGGCGCTCCCCGAAGCGCTGCTCGACCTTCGCGTGGGCGAGCGACGAGACCTCGACTACGAGCGTGAACGACCGCCCGAGCGTCGCGCGCAGCGTCGGGTCTGAGGCGCGGGCCGAGCGCGCGCCCTACGCGAGCCAGCCCGGAACGATGCGGGCCAGCCGCGCGGCGACGAGTCCGAATCCACCCGTGGCGATCGCGACGCCGAGCACGATGAGCAGCACGCCGCCGACGATGCGGATCATGCGCGCATGGCGTCGCAGCGCGCTCGAGACCGCGCGCACTCGGTCCAGCGCGAGTGCACCGAGCAGGAACGGAATCCCGAGACCGAGTCCATAGGCGACGAGCAGCGCGGCGCCCCAGCCCGGTTCCGCGCCGCCCGCGGCGAGCGCGAGGATCGCCGCGAGCGCCGGCCCGATGCACGGCGACCAGGCGATCGCGAACGCCGCGCCGACCGGCATCGCGGCGAGCGCGGTAGCCGGCGCACCGAGATTGCTCGTGCTCGACTGGAGCCGTGCGCCGGCGCGCGCCGGAACGAGCGACCGGTCGAAGACCATCGCCAGGCCGAGCAGCGCGACGAGCAGGCCGCTCACCAGCTCGAGCGTCGCGCGCTCGGTGATGAGCTGTCGCGAGAAGGCAGCGGCCGTCGCCCCGAGCGCCGCGAACAGCACCACGAAGCCCGCCACGAAGCCGAATGCGCGGGGGAGCGCGCCACGCTCATGCTCGGCACTTCCGCCCGCGACGAAGGCGACGTAACCCGGCAGCAGCGGGGCGACGCACGGCGACAGGTACGAGGCCGCGCCCGCGAGCGCGGCCACGGCAAGCGCGGCTATCGGAGTGAGACCTGCGATGTCCATTGACGCAAGCATGTTACGATGCGTGACCGGCCGCCGCGTTAGGCGTGGCGCCGCATGCCCCGACAAGCCGAACCTAGGCAGATCATGAAGACGGACATCCACCCGAATTACGTCGATGCGACCATCGTGTGCTCCTGTGGCAACACGGTGCAGACCCGCTCGACCAAGGAAAACATCAGCGTCGAGATCTGCTCGAACTGCCACCCGTTCTACACGGGCAAGCAGAAGCTGATGGACACGGGCGGTCGTCTCGCCCGCTTCCAGGCCAAGCTCGAGACGGTCGACGCCGATGCGCCGCCGTCCAAGAAGAAGAAGGCGAACGTGCGGACGTTCACGCCGGCGGTCGATCCCAAGGTGCTCGCGGCCAAGGCTGCACGCGCCGAGGCGAAGGCCCTCGAGGACGCCAAGCGCAAGAAGGAAGCGGAGGAGGCCGAGAAGGTCGCTCGCGCCGAGGCGAAGGCTGCCAAGGAGCAGGCCGCTGCCGAGGCAGCCGCCGCACCTGCGGCCGATGCTCCTGCTGCCGAGTCCGACGCGCCCGCCACTGACGCCGACGCCGCCCCGGCCGAGGACGTCGCCGCCGACGCTCCCGCCGAGGACGCACCGAGCGACGCACCCGCCGAGGACGCCTGACCCATCCAGCGGTCGGATGCGGCCATCGGCCGCGTCCGCGACGTGGGTGCGTCCGCCAACCCCGGTATCGTTTCGCTACTGCCGCTGGTGCATGCCGCACCACGGTCCACGTCGAGCGACCGGGTTGATGGCCACACGCAGGCCACGCCCTGGGGAGGTCCGAACATGCGCGAGATGCCTACTCGAGGTGGCTGGATCGAGGTCGTCTGCGGCTCGATGTTCAGCGGCAAGAGCGAGGAGCTCATGCGTCGGCTGCGACGGGCCCAGATCGCCCGCCAGCAGGTAGCGGTCTTCAAGCCGCTGCTCGACAACCGGTACCACGCGACCGACGTGGTGTCGCACGACGGCACCCGCATCGCAGCACGACCGGTCGACAGCTCCGCCGAGATCCTGCGCATGGCCGGCACCGCCGAGGTGGTCGGCATCGACGAGGCGCAGTTCTTCGACCAGGGCATCGTCGACGTCGCGCTCCGCCTCGCCGACTCCGGCAAGCGCGTCGTGGTCGCCACGCTCGACATGGACTTCAAGAACGAGCCGTTCGGCCCCGTACCGCAGCTGCTCGCGGTGTCGGAGTTCGTCGACAAGCTCCAGGCGATCTGCCAGGTGTGCGCCGGCCCCGCCACGCGCACGCAGCGCCTGATCGGCGGACGTCCCGCATCGCCCGACGAGCCCGTGATCCGCGTGGGCGCGCAGGAGAGCTACGAGCCCAGGTGCCGCGAGTGCCACGAGCTCCCCGTGTCGACCCCGGCGCTCGACCTCACGGAGAGCGCGCTCGAGGGTGCGCTCACCGCCCAGGTCGTCGACCTGGGGCGCGTGCGCGACTCACTCGCCACACGCTGAGCGGGTGCACGAGGTCATGACTGGGTAGTGTCTCGCCCATGACCTCGCATCCGACCGACGCAGCCGCCCGTCCGTCGACCGTCCACCGACGATCGATGCTGCGGCGTGCCGGCTGGATCGCCGCACGCACGCCCCACGTCCTCCTGATGGCTCCTGCAGCCGCGGTGGGGGGGCAGGCCGTCATGGACGGCGTGATGATGCGAGGGCCCCACTCGTGGGCCGTGGCGGTGCGACGCTACGACGGCACCATCGCCGTGCAGCACCGCGAGCTCGTGTCGTTCGCGACCCGGCACCGATGGGCACGCCTCCCGATCGTCCGCGGCGTCGTGGCCCTGTTCGAGGCGCTCATCATCGGCATGCGCGCCCTGTTCGTCTCCAGCGAGTACGCGATCGAGGGCGTCGACGCCAAGTACGCGGAGGAGGACGGGAAGCGCGCTCCTGCAGCGACCGACGAGCTGCACGACGTCGAGCACGCCGCCTCGATGGCGGGCGCCACGAGCGCCATCGGCGCGCCGATCCCGCTGCCACACAACGAGGACCACCCTGAGCCCGACCCCGACAAGCTCAGCACGTGGGCGATCGTCGGCGCGATGGTCGTCGCGCTGGGCTTCTCGATCGGCCTCTTCAAGATCGTGCCCGTGACGCTCGTCACGTTCCTGCCCATCGACCGCGACGCCTGGGCGTTCGTCATCGTCGAGGCGGTCATCAAGTTCACGATCTTCTGCGTCTACCTGCTGATCGTCGGGATGATGGCCGACATGAAGCGGGTGTTCCAGTACCACTCCGCGGAGCACAAGGCCATCAACGCGTGGGAGCGGGGCATCTCGCTCACGCCGGCGGCCGTCAACCAGATGAGCCGGATCCACGTACGCTGCGGCACAGCGTTCATCGTCTGGCTGTTCCTGGTGGGCCTGATCGTCTTCCGCGGCGCCCAGCTGACCTTCCTCGAGGATGCCAGCCGCTTCGAGATCATCCTCGCGCGCCCGGTGCTGCTGCCGATCATCGCCGGCCTGTCGTTCGAGCTCCTGCGCTTCGCGGGCCGCCACGCCGACAACGTGGCGTTGCGTGCGGTGCTGGCCCCGGGCCTGTGGTTCCAGCGGCTCACCACGCGCGAGTGCACGCCCGAGCAGTGCGAGGTCGCCATCGAATCGCTCAACGTCGTGCTCGCGCACGAGGCGAGCCGACCGGTCGACACCACGAAGCGGCGCGGCACCGACGACGAGTACCAGGTGCTCGCCTAGCTTCGATCCGGGCGCAACGCCCGTCGATGCACGCTCGATACCCGGGGAGATGCGCTGTGCCGGGACGGCGCGCGCGCGGGACGAGCGTGGGAGACGATCGATGACGAGCACCATCGGCACGGGTGGCTGGCGACCAGTACCCGTGGGAGGACCGGCCGGCACGGGCATCACGTTCGAGCGGACGCCCGAGCCCGATGAGTCCCGGCCCGAACGCATCCGCGAGCGCCAGGGGGCCGCAGGACCCGACCTGACG
>JBBQUY010000003.1:0-89382 GCA_038212015.1 Gaiellales bacterium
GGTGGCGGCGCGATGGCTGGTGTGCCCGGTTTGCTCGAGCTGTGCGTGGATCTCGTCGGAGCGCTTGCTGAACATTTCCCGTACGGCGCGGTCGACGCCGACGATCTCCGGGTGCGGACTCTCAGGGTCGACGCCCCATTCGACGCCGAGGCGCGGGGTGAGCTGCGACCGCAGCACGGCCTGGTAGAGGTAGCTGGCGGTCTTCGCTTCGCGGTACAGGAGCGCGCCGTGCAGAGCGGTGAATCGGCCCTCGGCTCGAGCAGCATTGGCGACGAGGACGTGGGTATGGAGCTGTGGGTCGCCTGCGCGGCTGACGCGGTGTTGGAATGTTGCCGCGATGAATCCCTCGCCGCGGATGTGGCGATTGCCGCCTGCGCCTCGTCGGGTGACGCAGGCTGTTCGCTCAAGGTAGTCGAACGCGGCGCGCACCGCGGCGTCGTGCCCGTCGCGCATGTCGCTGCGAACGGGTTCCTCGGCCAGGCCGAATAGCACGCTGACGCTCTTGGGCGCTGAGAACGTGAGATCGAACGCGGCCGTAGGCAGCGGCACCTTCCCTTCAACGACGCGCCCGTCCGGCATGCGGATCGTGCGCGGCTTGCGATCCGGCTCGCGACGCTTGACCCACTGCTCGCCGCTGGCGGGGTGGGTGCCGCCGAACAGGTGCTTGAGATCCCCCGGCTCGACTACGCCTTCGAGGTCGAGTGCTTCGGCGCCGCGGCCGAGATAGTGTCCCCATGCTTCGCCGCGGCCGGTGTAGTAGTCGTCCGCGCCGGAGGCGACGGAGCGTTCGTAGTAGTCGTGGTGGCCGGTGCCGAGTTTCCCGATCGAGAGCATGCTGGGGCCGATCTGATTGACACGATTCGTGTCATTGACATCAGTGGCCCGCTTCTCGATAGCTTCGAGCGGGGTTCGAGGCTGCTATCCCACGTTGTAGCGTGGAATTCGCGGCAGTGCAAGCGTGTATAGGGGGCGCGGGGGTGAACGGATCGTGACAAGGCTTTGCCACGAGGATACGGGCGTCAGTACGGCTGATCGCAAAGCGGGGTCATGGGCGAAGTCGGACAGGGGTCCATGGAAGGTCGGGCAGGGCTTCAGTCGGTATCGGATCACGAGGGATGAGCGGTGGCGAGAGGCCGTGATGGAAGCTTGTGGGTCACAGTCCCGCGTTGCGCCGCCGTGTCATCCCAAGGCAACCGGCCTGCGTCTACACATCCGAGGGGAGCACCGCGAGCATGGACTTGCAGGGCCGTAAGTCCGGGGCGCCTGGTGCGATCGTTCGGGAGCTCAGGGCTCGACGGCAGCAGCCGCATCGGGATCCGGTGGAGCGTTCCAAACGCCCAACGTTGTGGCCTCCGAATTCGCGTCGCCCATCGTCCGCGGATCGAATGCAATCGCCAGCATTTGCGGATGCTCGGCGCGTTCGGGGCGGAAGTGATCTGGATTCGCGTGAAATTCCAGACCGACGTAGACGGGAACACCGTAGCTGTCGAGGCGGGTGAAGACGAGGGGGAGACCCGTCGTGTTGTTCCCAGGAGGGATGGCCGTTGGGTTAGTCGGGGCACGGTGCACGATGGCATCGAGACTGACAATTGGATGGATGGTGCCAACGACCTTCATCGTCGAGAGCGGGCCGTTGACGGAGAGAAGGATGTCGGAATTGCGGTCGCCCCCAACGATGGGAAACAGGTCCGGACGGGTGAGCATCAAAGTCATCACATGCTGACCTTCGACGTCTTCCATGGGAAGTGCTTGAAGTGAGCGTCGAGGGTGAGTGTCTTCACGCTGGTCCTGATTCAGACTGACGTGCCCGCTCGGGTGGTAGTGGAGCTTCGGGGCGTCGTCGACTTCAATCCGCTGGCCCTCGACCATGACCCCTGTCGAGGTTTCTCCGGCCGGATGCTCGACCGGACCGTACCGCCAGTCCGTCAGCGTGTCCGACCCGCCGAAGGTGACAATGAAGCCTCCGAATCCCGACGCCGTGATCTTGAACAGGACGCGGCGGCTGGTACCGTCATCCAGCACGATTCGGGTGGGCTGCACTGGAAGCATCGAGGCGGCGCGGTCCTTGTCGCGCTCGAACGTGGCGAGCGTTTTGGGATTGCAACAGCGCTTGTACTTGGTCCCGCTACCGCAAAAGCAGAGATCGTTGCGCGGAAATCCGCTCATCACGTTGCGCTGTCGTTCGAATGTGTGTCGCGATCCACTCGCTCTCGCCTACTCCGGACGCACCGCGTTGGCAATCTTGGCCGCCACGTCTTCGAGTGTGGTGCCCTCGGTGCTCAAGCCGGATCGCGATGCCAGGAGCGGACTCTCGTCGCGCAGGGCATCGAAGGACGTCCGGTGGACCACCGGGATGACGCGGTCGGTCGCCAGCAGCGCCGAAAGCTCCTTATCGGCGATCCCCTGCGCGGACAAGCTCTGCAGCATTTCCGGTGTGACGAGTACCACGCCCATGCGCGAGATCTTGAGGCCACGATCGATCTCTCGGACCAGCGATACACCCAGTGAGACGTCCTTCTCGCTGAACCACACGTCGACTCCAAACGACTCAAGGAAGTCGTGGAGTGTCTTGGCATCACCGGCCCGATCGTCCCATGCGTGACAAAGAAACACGTCACGTAGATCGGGGCGCTTCACCGCCTGCTGCGCCGCCTCTTCCTGTACGTCAGTCAGATAGCGACGCTCGGTAATGGTGTAGGTGACCTGAGGTCGCTGGGCGCGCAGTTTGCGGTTCGTGTCACGCTCCCACGTCTTCACGTTGCGTTCGAACTGCGCCTTCGCCTTCCGGTTGTAGGCGTCAACCTCGCGCTGGGCTTTCTGCTCGACCTTGCGAACCTCGGCCTTCCACTGCGATTCAGCCTTGCGTCGCGCCGCGCGCATCTGAGACTGGAGCTGTGACTTCGACGGCATGCGTGGCGGCATCGTGTCCTCGATTCGGCCTGTTTCTCAAAGCGTATCCCTGGCATCGGACGAACACACGTTCGATAAGGTAGCGAGGTCAATGCAATTGGTACGGAGGATCCATGGGACCACGGAGCGGAAGCACCCTCCCGCGATGCAGCATGTGCTCGCGGCTTATGAACGACCACGTGACACTCGTCACGATGTACCACGATTCACCGGAGCGTTTCGACACAGTAGGCGTTTGTGGAGCGGGCGGCTGCTGGGAGAAGGCCAACGCGTCCGGCTTCCACTCCAGCGTCCAGCGCGAGCGGCGCCGGGAGACGGACAAAGCCAACCCCACCGCATAGCATCTTGTGCAGAGACCACCGCCGACCAGCGGGATTGTCGAGCAATCCGCCGGAACCACTGGCTTAGTAGGCCGACTGGCGCTGACGCCGCCTGCGAAGGGCCGCCCACGGGCGGCCCTTCGTGCTTACGAGCATTGGCCATGCGTTCTAGTCCGGCGCCACCCACTCCGCTACTCTGAGCGACGTGCCGCTGCGTCGAACCATCCGAGCGACCATCCTGGGCGGAGCGCTCGCGTTGATGTGCGCCTGTGGGCCTGCGCTCGCCGCCGGAGAGCGCGCTGTGGCTGCATTCGGTGTAAACGGGACCTTGGAATTGCACGATCCATACGGATCTTCAGCGGTCGCCGTTGCGAGGCCGCAAGGGGCGCTCTACGTCGTCGATGGCGAGCGCGGCGTCCGTCGTGTCACGCCAGACGGACAGTTCGATCCCACGTTCGGCGTCGGCGGGGTGATCCCGGACTCGAAGGGGGCGCAGATCGCATCGATGACCGATGGTCGGCTCTACCTGGTCGACCGTTCGGGCGATTTCGAGCTCCGCGTCCGACGCTACCGTGCCGACGGCACGCTCGACACGTCGTACGCGTCGATCGGCGAACGCCGAATCGTGGACCAATGTGCAATCAACCGCGTCGGGAGCGATTTCGGCGAGCCGCTCGTGGTGCATAAATCAGGCGCCGTCGACGTGCTGGTGTCCACCGAGTACAAGTCCGGGGAGAGGTATGCCTACTACTTCTATGCCAAGCGCATCCTTCGGCTCGATGCCGATGGCGCGGTCAAGGGACGCATCACAATGGTGCCGCCCGCTGAACCGTGCGGTGGCACCGGACAGCTCGGGATGGTTGGCGGCGACGGCGGCACGGTGCTCGTGATCTCGCAGTCCGATGGCCTCACGTCACACGCGGTCGATGGCGTGGTTCGGTGGCGCGTCCCGCACGGCGATTCGACATACGAGCGATTCTCGAACTTCCGAGGCGTCGAATCCGACGGCACGATCCGAGTCGTCCGGTATCGAGGGACTGCGACGTCCGCCCAGGTCGAGCGGTACTCGACCGATGGCACGCGCCTTGCCGATGTCGATGTCGCATCCGGCACGTTTGATCCCGTGACAGGAACGACCCTTCACTCAGGACACGCATGGGGCGGCATGGTGTTGTCGCGGTCTAGTTTCGATGGGACGCCCGACGACACATTCGGGGTGAACGGCCGGTTGGTGGTGTGCCCAACTACCCAGAACTTTCCGATGCCGGACTCCGCAGGTACGCCTCGGAGCATGGTTATCGACGGCGGGATCATCACGGTCCGCACGTCGTTGAGCAGCATAGGTACGTCGGGGCCGGCAGTATTGGTGCGTGTCGCGCCGGATGGGAGAGCGTCTGAACCCCCGGGCGTGTTCCTCTGGCGGATGCTCCCGTACCAAGATACGTTGCGCTATCCCATTAACGAAGTCGCGTACATCGGACGTGGCGTGCGACTGCGCATCGCTACGCGCGACTGCAACGGGCCGGGAACCGTGTCCACGCACGCAACGTGGCAAGGGCAAACCTTTGAGGGCGGGACGCTCGAGTCGGCCGGGGTGCTCCGACAAGGCCGTGGGACGATGGAGTTGGAGGCACGGGCGCGCGACGGGTTGGTAGGTCGATCTTCAATGTCAGTCGTCGTGGACTACATCGCCCCGGTGGTGTCCGTCCGGCGGAACCGGATGGGGGATCTCTACCTGGTTGGCACCGACCGCCCTGCTGGCGTCGCCGCTCCGATACGTCTCATACCGCCGCGCAGGCGCGAATGCTTCCAGCATCGGTACACGATGTGGGACCGAGCCGGCAATGCGAGCTACGTTCTTGTGCGCGCGCGATCGGGACAGGCTCGGATCGAACGACGTGGGGCCGTCACGCTTCGCGCGGCCGCCAACGGGTGGACTCGGTGTCGAGCACTCATATCGCCTACCCGCTAGGCGCAGTCGACTTGCAGCGAGGGGGCGCGCGTCAGCATAAGTCTCGAAACGCCGAGCCGCGCTTCCCGCCAGAATTCTGCTGACGGTGCCATGTGCGGTGCCATAGCGACAAAAGATCCCCCTGCGAATCATGGTGATTTGCAGGGGGATCGTGTAGGTACTCCGTACGGGATTTGAACCCGTGCTACCGCCGTGAGAGGGCGGCGTCCTAGGCCACTAGACGAACGGAGCAGGCCCGGAGAATGGTACCGGTTCGGCGCAATCGACGCAACACGTTGCTCTCGTCCGCGCGACCAGACAGAATGCGCCCATGTCGCATGACTCCACATTCCCCGATTCGTCCGAGTCCCCCGCCCAGCGCACCGACCGTGCGCTCGAGGCGCTGCAGTACGAGGAGAAGGCGGGGCTGGGATTCCGGCGCCGTGAGCGCGCCCCGATCGGCAACGTCTACGCGGAGCCTGAGCGCTTCCAGGTGGACCGCGAGCCGACCAGTGGCGAGCTGTGGGCGGGCATGCTGGCTGGCATCGGCGCGGTGCTCGGCTTCGGCGCGATCTTCTACAAGCCGCTGCTGCTCGGTTTCGTCGCGGTGCTCTTCACGATCATCGGTTCGCTCGGTGACGGCGCTGCCGCCCGCGTATCCAAGTGGGCGTTCGTGATGGTGCTCATCGGCGTGACGCTCGGCATGCTCATCGCGATCTTCGTCACCAAGGCCTCGGTCTTCTAGGACGGTACGCTGCGCGTCTGGCGCGCCGTGGATATCCGGATACACTTGGAGCGATCGTCTCGTAGCGACGCTGCCACGAGCTTTCCTTGACGCCGGTGGCCTCGACCTGGGTGCCGTTGCCATCCGCACTCGCCGATGCGTCCTTGATCTGCACCGGGTCCAGCCCGGAGATGCGCTCGACGCCCCACTTCCGTTCCCAGATCGGCGTGAGGAGCTTCGTCGCTCGGAAGGCATCGCCTTCGCGGACGATGCCGTAGACCTCGTACGCACGCTGGCGGTAGCCCCCGGTACCGTCCTTGGCGGTATTCGACATGAACGCCGCGCCCGCCACACGGCCCGCGAAGGACACGACGACGGGCCGGCGCTGGCCCTCCGAATGGAGGGGGCGTCGGCCCGTCGGGTCTGGTAGTCCTGTCAGTCGCCCGGCCTAGAAATCATCGTAGTCCGGGTTGCCGTTGGAGCTCGAGTTGCCGCCACCGTAGTCGTAGCTCGGCGGGTCGTACGACGGTGGGTCGTAGCTCGGCGGGTCGTACGACGGCGGGTCGTAGCTCGGCGGGTCGTACGACGGTGGGTCGTACGAAGACGGCGGCGGGTTGTAGCTGCCGCCTCCATCGTCGCCGCGGCTCGTGCCGCCGCTGCCCGTGCTCGGGTAGCTCGGCGAGTAGTCGTAGTCGTCACCGCGGCTCGTCGAACCACCGCTCGGAATCGGGTACCACGGGTCGGGGTACGACGTCGGGTAGTCAGGGTAGTACCGGTCGTAGTTGTGTCCCGGGTAGTACGGCTCGTAGTGGCCGTGGGTCCGGTAGTAGTCGTCGTAATGGCTGCCGTGGCCATAGCTGTGCCCGCGGCCGTACTCGTAGCCCCGCGTGTTCTTCAGCGGACCCTCGTCGAACACCGCCCACTTGCCCTTGGTGTCCTGCTCGATCGAGTACTCGCGACCGACCATCTTGCCGGCGAACTCGCCAGCCTTGGCGCGAGTCGGCAGGCCGGACGCGACCGCAATCTTCGTCTTGGGTGGAAGCAGCTCGGCCCCGATGACGCTCGCTGCGCCAGCACCGATCAGTCCGCCACCGATCATGAGCGGTGACGCAAGCAGGCGTGACTCGGCAGCGCCGGGTGGGCGGCGGCTCAGCAGCGAGATGCCCAGCAGCGCCGCACCGCCGAGCGCCATCAGGCCACCCGGAATCTGAAGCCCGAGCTTGAGGCCCTTCCGCTCCAGCTCGACCGGTCCAGCCGGATACTGAGTCGCGAAAGCGATCTCCTCAGCGGTCGGCTCCGTCTTCGTTGCCTCCTCCGCCGCGCGGTTGGCATAGACGACCGGCAGGTTCGTGTACGGCCCGACGTTTCCAGTGCTCATGCGAGTGCTCCCGTCCCAAGGTCTCCCGGAGGGCCTCGGTGCGCGTCCCGGCGCACGTATTCGAGGCAGTCCTGAGTTGCCGGGATATCGGGGCGGCAGACGATCATGTTGCAGTCGAAGCGACTGCAGCACGAAGAGCTGCGGCCGGCACGAGGGAGTCGTGTCGGCCGCAGCGGGGGGAGGTCGTGCCGCTTCAAGGGGAAGGGGGAGGCGGCACGGAGGGGTTCCGACGCGGGAAACGCCGGAATGTGTCAGCGGGTCATGCCGCGGGCGGGTTCACCGGCTCCTTCGAGCCACCGTCGGCGCGACCGGCCACGAGCGTGTCGAGCAGCGTGTCGAGCAGGTCGACCGCCTTCTGCGTGTCGCGAGCTGCGCCGGGAACGTCGACGCCGTTGAAGCGTCCGTCAGGGCTCGGCTTCTTCGCGAGCTGCCAGTTGGCGTCCTCGAGCGATGCGTCCGCAGCGCGCAGCGTCGAGACGACGTCCGCGGGGGTGGACTGCATCTGGCGCTCAAGGCGCTCCTGCGCCGCCATGTTCGTCTTGAAGGCCTTGATGCGCACGGCCTTGGAGCTCTCGTCACCCTTGTCGGTGGGGGAGACGGTGCTGATGATGCGCGCCGCCTCGCTGGCCAGGCGCAGGCCCTCGGTGACGTCCTCGACGAGCGTGCGGCTGCTGACCGGCGGCTTTGGATCGACGGGAGGCTTGGGTTCGACCGGCGGGCGAGGATCGACGGGCGGCTTCGGGTCGATCGGCGGCTTGGGCCGCACTGCCTGCACGTCGCGGATCACGCCGTCGACGAGCGCCCAGCTGCCGCCGACGATGGCTTCGACGCCGGAGTTGGCGTCGAGCTTGATGCTGCCCGTGCGGGGCTGGTCGGCTCGACCGTACTCGTTGGTGCGGTACTTGAAGAAGCCGAACTCCGGCTTGTCGGCGCGGCCGAGCACCTCGATCTGTGCGCGGTCGGCACCGAACGAGTCCTCGCGGACGAAGCGCTTCGTCCAGACCGGCTGCATGAGCTCGTGCGCGGAGAACGTGTCGCCCTGACGGGTGACGGCGAACGCGCCGCCCTGCTGCTGCGACAGGCCGGCGGCCCCGCTCAGTGCGTCGTCGAGCGACGTGAAGCCGGTGCCGGCCTGCGAGCCGAGGTAGAGCGGCTCGTCACGCTTGAAGCGGATCTCGAGCTCGCCGACCTTCTGGCCAGCGCCAGGCAGGTTGGTGGTGACGGTACGGACTGCGGCGGAGGAGAGGGAGGCAATCATGCCGCCAATGGTCCCCTGTGACGGTGCGGCTCTGCAGTACGACGGCCGAACGGCGGCCCGCGCGGGCCGCGCCGGTGGCCCGCTGCGACGGTGTATCGCCGGACGCGTGCTACGAATGTGCTACACAGATGCTACGATGAACTCATGGAGCCGACCAGCATCCCTCAGCGCGAGCTGCGCAATGACAGTTCCCGAATCCTGCGGGAGGTGCAGGAGGGCAAGGAGTTCGTGATCACGGTTCGTGGCAAGCCGGTGGCGCGGATCGTGCCTGAGCGACCTGCGCATCGGGGACCGCGCACGCTCGTTCCCCGGGACGAGGCCTTGCCCATCATCATGCGCGCTCGTGCTGCGTTTGCCGGGATGACGATGCGTGATCTTCGGGATCCCGACGAGAACGAGCCGCGGTACTGACATGGCCTGGCTCTACGACACCTCCGTGATCGTCGCGATGGAAACCGGTGAATCGATGGACGAGTTTCCCATGGGTGACGTTGCGGTCTCGGTCATGACGATCGGCGAGCTGGAGCTCGGGCTCCATCGTTCCGCAGCCCAGGATCTATCGCTGCGCATCGAGACCATCGCCGACGTGGAGCACTCATGGAACCCGTTGCCGGTCGATCTGCGCGTGATTCGGCGCTACGCGACGCTGGTGGCAGATTGCCGGCGACGTGGCGTGCGCGCCGGCGTTGCGGACGGCATCATCGCGGCGACCGCGTCAGTACATGGCTACGGCGTGGTCACGCGGGATCGGGACTTCACGCGATTCGAAGGCATCGAGGTCGTCCTCGTCTGACGCTGGTCAGCCGCCGTGGACTTCGACGGCCTGCTCGAGCTCGGCCCAGCGCGCCGCGAGGTCGCGATCGAGCTGCGCGTGACGCTTGAGCGCGGCGGCTGACTTCACGGCGTCGGTGTAGACGTCCGGGTCGAGCATGAGCGCGTCGACCTCGGCCTTCTCCGCGTCGAGCTTCTCGATCTCTGCCTCGATCGTCGCGGGTCGACGCACCTTGGGCGTGCCGTCGCGGCGCGTCTTGGTGCCGGCTCCACCACCGCGCTTGACCGTGCGCTTGGTCGACTCGGGCGTCGGTGCCGTAGCGGCGGGGGCCGCCTGCTTCGATTGTTTGGCAGCCTTGGGTGCGCGCTGGCGTTCGCGACGCGCATCGGCAGCAGCCCGTCGTCGCGCTGTGTCTTCTTCCTCGCGCAGGCGCAGCGCCTCGCCAGGGTCCGTCGGCGGTGCCTTGATCTCGCCCGCGAGCACCGCCTTCGCCTGCTCGTAGCCGCCCACGACCGTCACGAGCTTCTGCTCGTGCAGCACCACGGTGCGCGTCGCGACCCCCTCGACGAGCGCCCGGTCATGGCTGATCATCACGAGCGTGCCGGGCCACTCCGCAAGCGCCGCTTCAAGCGCTTCGCGGCTCTCGATGTCGAGATGGTTGGTGGGCTCGTCGAGCAGCAGCACGTTGTCGGCACCGGTGAGCGCCATCGCCATGAGCAGGCGCCGTCGCTCACCGCCGCTCATCGTGCTGACCAGGCGCTCGGGATCGCGACCGGTGAAGCCGAACAGGCCAAGCAGGTTCTGCGCGTCGGTGCGACCGATCATCGGCGCGGCGAGGTTCATGTTGCCGAGCATCGACGTGGAATCGACGAGCTCGCTGTCGTGCTGGCTCAGCAGCCGCGCCTGCACGTCGTAGCCGATCCGCATCTCGCCGCCCTGCAGCGCTTCCGGCGGCTTGTGATGCGCCACGCAGGAGGAAGCGATCGCATCGAGCAGCGTCGACTTGCCGGCGCCGTTTGCCCCGAGCAGTGCGATCTTCTCGCCGCGCTCGATCACGAGATCGGACGGCTCGAGCAGCGTGCGACCTTCCGGGAGCAGCTCGCTGCCCTCGAACGCCAGGTGGATGCCCTTGGCGTCGAGCACGGTGCGGCCCGGATGCTTGACGACCTTCGGCAGCTGAAAACCGATGTTCATGCGCGCGGAGATGTCCGCGTACTCGGGCGCGTCCTCACGCAGCTTGTCGAGCACCTTCGAGCGGCTCGTCGCCTGGCGCGAGCGCGTGCCCGCGCTGAAGCGATCGACGAAGCGCTGCAGGCGCGCGACCTCCGTCTTCCAATGCTCGAGCTGCTTCTGGTGCGTGACCGCCTCGAGCGCCTGCTGCGCGCGGTACTCGACGAACGAGCCCTTGAACCGGCGGGCGCGACCCATCGCGATCTCCACGACGCTCGTGCAGGTCGCCTCGATGAACCAGCGGTCATGGCTCACCAGCACGAGCCCGCCCTTGAGCTCGTTCATGTAGTCCTGGAGCCAGTCGATCGTGTCGATGTCGAGGTGGTTGGTGGGTTCGTCGAGCAGCAGCACGTCGGGGCGACTCGCGAGCGTGCGCGCGAGCGACGCGCGCGTGAGTTCCCCACCGGAGAGCGTGTCGAGCGGCTGGTCGAGCTGCGCCTCGGTGAAGCCCAGGCCGCGCAGCACGGCGTCGGTGTCCGCAACCCAGCCCTCGCCACCGAGGTGGTCGTACTGGCCGCGTACGTCCTCCCAACGCTGCATGACGCCAGGATCGCCGGTCGCCATGTCCAGCTCGAGCTGGCGCAGTTCGCGTTCCAGCGACACGATCCGCTCGGGTGCGACCCACGTGCGCAGCGACACGGGCGAGCGCTCCGGACGCTGGTCGTGGAGCGCCACGTGGACGTGGTCGGCGATGCGCACCATGCCGTCCGTGGGCGTGAGCGTGCCGGCAAGCACGCGCAGAAGCGTCGTCTTGCCAGCGCCGTTCGGCCCCACGAGCGCGATCCGGTCGCCGCGGTCGACGGTGAGCGACACGTCGGAAAACAACGGTCGGGTGCCGAACGAGACGGCGAGCTGGGAGGCGATCAGGTCGGACATGGCGAGGAGGCAGTCTATCGGGGTTGACGAGGTTCACCCGGCAGCCACCCGTAGCCCTCACACGGCCACTCGCTGGCCGTCAGTGATACGCGCTCGGCCAATTTCCCGACATCACAGGCAGGAGGACCTGTGGGACCGGGACGGACGAGCATCTTCAAGCGCCTTGCAGCGCACGCACTGGCATTGATCGCTGTCGCGATCCTGGTGTCCGGTTGCGGCGGGAGCGCGGATTCGGCTGCGGCCGATCCCGACGCGCCAAAGCAGCACGGCGGATCGGTGACGATCGGCATGGATCAGGAACCCGCGTGTCTCAACTCCAAGATCCAGTGTGGATCGATGGCCGCCACCTCGATGATCAGTGCGTCGCTGTTCGACGGCCTGCTCATGATCGACGGCGACGGCAACTACGCGCCCCTCATCGCCACGGAAGTTCCCACCAAGGAGAACGGCGCGGTCGTCGACACACCCAACGGCGGCATGACGGTGAAGATGCAGCTCAATCCGGGAGCGCGCTGGTCTGACGGACAGCCGATCACGTGCGCCGACGTGGCCTTCAACTGGTCGACGACGATGGATGAGCGCTGGCAGGTCGTCTCACGCAAGGGGTGGGAGCTCATCTCCGACGTGCAGTGTCCTGCGCCGACCACCGCGGTGTTCGTGTTCAGCGAGCGCTATGCGCCGTACCTGAGCCTGGTCGGCGCCGCGCCGCTGCCCAAGCACGTACTCGACGGCAAGGACTTCAACAAGTACTTCAACGAGGCGATCCCGATCTCGAGCGGACCGTTCCTGCTGCACAAGTGGAACCGTGCTGTCGACGTGCAGCTCAAGCGCAACCCCAAGTACTGGAACGCCGGCAATGATGATCGCCCCTGGCTCGACACGATCCGGTACGTGTTCGTCGCTGACACGAACACCCTCAAGATCCAGCTGCGCACCGGCGAGGTGGACATCATCAGCCCGCCGCCCGACAGCACGCTCAAGCAGGAGCTCGAAGGTTTCCCGCGTGGCGGGTTCCAGATCGAGCCGGGCATCTACTGGGAGCAGATCGCGTTCAACAACGCGAAGGCACCGACCAACGACATCAACGTACGCAAGGCGATCGCGTACTCGATCGACCGCGACCAGATCACCGACGTGGTGCTCAAGGGGCAGGTCGAGCGACTGGACTCGACACTGCTTCCGGCCAAGAAGGAGTACTACATCCCCGCCTGGGAGCACGTGACGTACGACACGAAGAAGGCCGAGGAATACCTGACCAAGGCCGGCTACAAGCGCAACGGTCAGTACTTCGAGAAGGGCGGCAAGCCGCTCACCGTGCAGTTCAAGTCGACCGCGGGCAACGATCTGCGCCTCAAGGTGGCGCAGCTCCTGCAGCAGCGCCTCAAGGCGAGCGGCATCAAGATGGACATCGCGCTGGAACCGCCGAACGTGTTCTTCGGTCAGAGCACCCCGGCCGGCAACTTCCACATGGGCCTGTGGGCCTGGTCGAGCGGCATCGATCCGTCGCAGGAAACGATGTTCCCGTGCGACCAGATCCCGAGCGAGGCCAACGAGTTCTCCGGCCAGAACAACTACCGCTACTGCAACGAGCGTGTCAGCGCGCTCATCAAGCAGGGCAACGTCACGACCGACCAGGCGGAACGCATCAAGATCACGCACGAGATCCAGACCCTCATGGCGGAGGACATGCCGCTGCTGCCGCTGTTCCAGCGACCGGAAACGCTCGCGTACACCGATCGCACGCAGGGCATGGAATCGAATCCGCTCGGCGGACTGGTGTGGAACGCAGCTGACTGGGCGGTGGCGAAATGACAGGTCTCGCACTCAGGCGAATGCTGGAAGCGATCCCGGCCCTCATCGTGGTGAGCATCATCATGTTCGGCCTGCTCGCGCTCGGTCCGAACCCGCTCGAACTGCTCAAGCAGAACCCGAACATCACGAGCGAGGACGTCGAACGTCTCACGAAGATGAACGGGTGGGACAAGCCCGTCACCGAGCAGTACGTACACTGGGCGAGCAACTTCGTGAAGGGCGACCTGGGAACGTCGACGGTCGACCAGCGCCCCGCGTGGGACAAGATCAAGGAACGCCTGCCGCTGACGCTCATGATCACCGGCATGTCGATGGTGCTGTCGCTGTCGATTGCACTGCCGATCGGGGCGTACGTCGCGGTGCGCAAGTACTCGAAGGCCGACTATGCGGCAACGCTCACGACGTTCGCGATGATGGCGTCTCCATCGTTCTTCGTCGGACTGCTGCTGCAGCTGTTCGCCCTGAAGCTCCAGGACGCGCTCGGTGGAACGCTCCTCGTCTACACGGCCGGTGCACCACAGTGCGTGGCATCGAGCAGCGGATTCTTCGGCACGATGTTCGGCTGCCTGTCAACACCGTTCGAGGTGTTCCAGCGACTGGCGCTGCCGGTGTTCGCGCTGTCGATCCTGCAGATCGCCGGATGGTCTCGCTACATGCGCAGCGAGCTGCTCGGCGTGCTCAACCAGGAGTACATCCGCAGCGCGATGGCCAAGGGCCTGCCCGGCAAGCTCGTGTTCATGCGGCATGCGATGCGCAACGCGCTGCTGCCGATCGTGACGATCGTCGCGCTCGACATCGCCGGACTGTTCGGCGGTGCCGTCATCACCGAGCGCGTCTTCGGACTGCCGGGAATGGGCAACCTGCTGCTCGACTCGCTCGGCCAGAAGGACATCGCCGTGGTGCTCGCGATCGTGATGATCGGAGCTGCCCTGGTGCTCTTCATGAACATGGTCGCCGACGTGCTGTACGGCGTACTGGATCCACGGGTGAGGGTCGGCTGACATGAGTGCTGCACAGAACGCCAGCTCTTCGCTGCCGACACCGTTCGGCAAGGCAACTGCCGCCGCCGGTTCACTGACGAACGCCGGCACGCTCAACCTGCCGAACCGCGGCAACACCGACGCGCAGCCCATGAGCGCGCCACCGCGCACGCAGATCCAGCAGACGTGGGACAGCTTCCGCGCGCACCGCGCCGCCTTCATCGGACTGTGCGTGCTCATGACGATGATCGTCGTCTGCACGCTCGGCCCGTTCGTGCTGCAGGACCCCGACGCGATCGACATGCAGGTGCTCGGCTATCAGGCACCGAGCGCGTCGCATCCGCTCGGTACCGACGCGATCGGTCGCGACGTGCTGTCGCGCCTGGTCAACGCAGGGCGCACGTCGCTGGCGATCGGTTTCAGCGTCGCGATGGGCGCCGCACTGATCGGGTCGATGGTCGGTGTCAGTGCGGGCTACTTCGGCGGGCGGATCGACTCCGGGCTGATGTGGTTCGCGAACGTGATGATGTCGATCCCGTCGATGCCGCTGCTGCTGACCGTGGCGGTCATCGTCGCGAACGAAGAATCCAAGGTCGGGCCAGTCATCCAGAAGGTCCCGGAGTGGGCGCGCATCGCGCTGGTGCTCATCATCCTGGGATGGATGGGTGTCAGTCGCGTCGTGCGCTCGCAGGTGGTGAGCCTGCGCAACCAGGAGTTCGTGGAAGCCGCGCTCGCGCTCGGCGGCACGCACAAGCGAGTGATGGTCGTGCACATCCTACCGAACTGCGTGAGCGTGCTCGCGGTGTTCACCACCCTCGCCGTGTCAGGCGCCATCATCGCCGAGAGCGCACTGAGCTTCCTCGGTTTCGGCGTGCAGCCGCCGACCGCTACGTGGGGCAACATGCTCGCGGAGGGCAAGGGGCTCATCACGATTCTGCAGTACTGGTGGGCGGTCTGGTTCCCGGCACTGGCGATCTTCGCCACCGTGCTGAGCGTCAACTTCATCGGCGACGGCGTCCGCGACGCGCTCGATCCCAAGGCGCAGAAGAAGTAGCACCGCCGGTCGCCGCGCGCGAGCGCGTGCACCGATCGATCCGCATTCCCGAAAGGCGCACGGTCTCGTGCGCCTTTCGAGTGCCGTCGAACGGTGGGTGGGCTTCCTGGGACCTGCGGCGTGCGGAAGTCGTGACGAAGTGGTGTGTCACTCGTGGCATTCGTGACACTTTCGTGACGAAATGGACGGCACGCTGGGAGGTGAAGCAATCCACTATCCCAGAGGGACAGTAGATGACCACACCTGCCAGTCGAGACGCCCGAATCGCTGCGATTGCGCACAGGCAGCACGGACTGATCACGACGGCGCAGCTGCGCGAGTGTGGTCTGAACGACTCCTCGATCTGCAAGCGCGTCCAGTCCGGCCGACTGCACCGTCTGCACCGTGGCGTGTACGCGGTCGGCCATGGGTCCGTCTCGCGCGACGCAACATGGACGGCCGCCGTACTGGCTGCGGGCGGTGACGCCGCGTTGAGTCATGTGGCAGCGGCGGCACACTGGCGGATCTGGCGACGGGGCGGTGCCGTCGAGACGACGCTGGTCGCGTCCCGACGCGCTCGGGGGATCGTCGGCGTGCGAGTCATCATGACGCGCACGCTCCATCGTCGGGACGTGCGCGTGCGCTTCGACATTCGCGTCACGAGCGTCGAGCGAACGATCGTCGACCTGGGCTCGATCCTGTCGCCGTGGCAGCTTGCCAACGTCATCCACGAGGCCGAGTTCCGTAATCGCCTGTCCCTGCGCGAGCTGGACCGCGTGCTGGTTCGCAATCGGGGGCGTGGTGCGGTGACGACGGTACGGCGCGCACTCGAGATTCGCTCGAGAGGAAGCTGGGGAACGCTCAGCGACCTTGAGGACGCGTTCCTGGCGAAGGCACACGGCCGCGGCCTCGATCCGCTCGTCAACTGTGCAGTCGACGTACTGGAAGGAACGGTCCGTCCGGACTTCTGCCGGCCGGAAGCCATGATCGCGATCGAGGTGGACGGCTCACCGCACGGACGGGTCCGAACGAAGCGCGAGGACCGGGGTCGGGCAGCACAGCTCCGAGAAGCGGGATATGTGGTCATTCGGTGTGGTGCTGACGACATGGATGCATGTCTCGACGAGGTCGAGCGGCTGATGCGTGAGGCCGGCGTGCTCGTCTAACCGTGCGCAGCACGGGAACATGCAGGGATCTCGAGCGAGACCGGAGATCGCCATGATCGACACGTCGACCTATCACCATCCTGCGACGCTGGAACTGACACGGCACCCGGAGGCGAACGAACTCATCGCTCGCGATCCGGCAGCGCTGCTCATCGGATGGATCTGCGACCAGCAGGTACGAGTGCAGCAGGCATTCTCGGCTCCGTGGCACCTGGCCGAGCGGCTCGGCACGATCGAGCCGTCTGACATCGCAGCGATGCCGGTCGAACGGATCGTGGAGGCCTTCACCGAGCAGCCGCCGCTGCATCGATACGGACGTTCGATGGCGCAGCGCGTGCACGCCTGCATGAACGTAGTGGTCGACGAGTACGGCGGCGATGTCGAACGCGTCTGGCTTGAGGCAGAGGACTATGAGGACCTCGCGCAGCGGATCCAGGCGCTTCCGGGATTCGGCATCACGAAGGTGCCGGCGTTCATCGCGATGCTGGCGCGGCGGTTCGGGCTCGAGGTGAGCGGATTCGAGGGCGCGCTGCCGAGTTATGGCAGCCTGTCGGAGGTCGAGACATACGACGACCTGAAGACGTACCAGGCGCGCAAGCACGAGTGGAAGCAGGCACGCGTGCAGCGCCCCACCGGGGTGCGACACGTCACGCGTCTCGAGTAGTCGGGCGCGAGGTGTAGTCATCTGCTGTCCCAGTGGGAAAGCGGATTGCTACACCTCGCGAAAAAGCTCGCACGGAGCGAACTTCTGGTGAGGGCACGGCGCGCTGGCGCGCGCGGAATTGCATCGGGGGCCCCTGGCGTGGGCCCCCGACTGGCGTAGCTACTACCTTCGCAATGTGTATGTGTGCGGCGCGTGGCGCCGTGGCACTGCGGCGTATGCGTCAGACCGCGACGGGCAGCAGGACGGGCAGGACGCCGTCGGCGGTGGCGACGCTGACGATGCGCGGTGAGTACTCACCCGGTTCCAGGCGCATGGCGGCGGCCCAGTCGAGCTCGGGGCCGACGGTCGCGACGAGGTAGCCGGTCGAGCTGGCGAGCACGACATGCTGGATGCCGGAGCGTCCGGCGAGGATCCATGCGACGCGGTCTGCGACAGCAAGGTCGGACGCCTCCTCGAACACCTGCAGCACGCAGACCTCCACATCCGTGCCGGGCGACATGCCCCGGAGGATGCCGATCGCAAGGCCCTGCAGCGCGTGCCATCCCGTGATGGGCGCGTGCCCGGGAAGGTCGGCGAGCTCGGCGTGCTCGGTGGTGGGAACGATATGGGCGGCTGCGGCGTGATGGGAGTTCATGCATTGAAGGTACGACGCGACTGCTGATCGTTGATCGGGGCGAATTACCTACGTTTGCACCCAGGTAGGTACGGACCGCACCGTCCCGGGTAGGGGGCATCCGTGCCAAACGACGTGGACACGCCACAAACGCCGCCCTTCGAACCATCAGCCGAGCAGTTTCTGCTCGAGCTGCTCGACGTGCCCGCGCCCTCCGGATTCGAGGACGCGGCAGCTGCGAAATTCGCGGAATACGCGGCGACGTTCGACGCGGAAACGTCGACCGATCGCGTCGGCACCGCCTTCGCAACCGTCAATCGCGGGAGCGGCCCTCGCATCGCGATCGTCGGACACGTCGACGAAATCGGGCTCATCGTCACGAAGATCAACGACAAGGGCTTCTGCAAGGTCGGCTCGATCGGTGGCTGGGACGCGGTCGTCCTGCCGGGCCAGCGGGTCCGCATCATGTCGACCCCCACGGGTGGCACGATCCTCGGCACGATCAGCCGCACCGCGGTCCATGCCCTCGACCAGGCAGCGCGCGAGCGTGCCCCCAAGATCGACGACCTCTGGGTCGACGTCGGCGCCCGATCCGGCGACGAGGCGCGCAGCCTCGTGCGTGTGGGAGATCCGATGGTCATGGACGTCGTCCCCCGACGCATCGGCCCACCCGACTCCATGCGCCTCGCCTCGCGCTCGATCGACAACCGCGTCGGCGCGTTCGTCGCACTGGAGGTCGCCCGCATCTGCAAGGAGCGCGACGTGGCAGCCGAAGTCGTCGCCGTCGGATCCGTGGGCGAGGAGAACGGCATGGGTGGCGCGACCGTCGCCATGTACGGGCTGCAGCCTGATCGCACCTGCGTGGTCGACGTCACCACGCCCGGTGACACGCCCGGTGCATCGGACCTGGGCGACCTCAGGCTCGGCAAGGGTCCGATCATCTCGCGCGGAGCGACACTGAGCGCACGCGTCGTCGACGAACTCATCGCCGCGGCCGAGGACGCCGAGATCCCGCACCAGCTGCGTGCCAAGGGACTTCGCACCGCGACCGACGCCGACCAGACCATCAAGGCAGGACGAGGCATGGCCACATGCCTGGTGAGCGTGCCGGCGCGCTACCTGCACACGCCGGTCGAGCAGGTCGACCTGCGTGACGTCCGCGCTTCGATCGACGTGATCGTGGCCTGGGTCGAGCGTGTCGCCGCTGCACACCCAAGGAGCACCACATGAGCGATACCGGCGCCGACGACACGTCGACATCCACCAAGAAGCGACCCGTGCCCTACTACTCCGGTGACGTGCGCGTCGAAGGCGAATCGCTCGACTTCCTGCTGCGCCTGCTCGACACGCCTGCACCATCAGGCTTCGAGGAACCGGCCGCCGAGGTCGTGTCCGACTACGCGAAGGAATGGGCCGACGACGTCCGCGTCGACGCGATCGGCAACGTCCACGTCACCGTGAACAAGGGCGCCGCCGGCGGCCGCGTGATGCTGTCCGGACACATCGACGAGATCGGCTTCGTCGTGACCCGCATCGACGACAAGGGCCTCGTCCGATTCGAGCAGGTCGGTGGCTGGGACCTGTCGGTCCCCGTCGGACAGCGCGTGCGCATCCTCACGCGCCAGGGCATCGTGCTGGGCACCGTCGGCAAGCTCGCGCCGCATCAGATGAAGGACCGGGCGAAAGCGCCGACGATCAAGGACATCTGGATCGACATCGGGGTCGCCACTCCCGACGAGGCGAAGGCGATGCTGCGCATCGGCGACCCGATCGTGCTCGACACCACGCCGCACGTCTTTCCCAATCGTCGCGTCATGAGCCGCTCCGTCGATGACCGCATCGGCGCGTTCATCGCACTGGAAGCAGCCCGCCGCGCCAAGGGCTCGAACATCGAAGTCATCGCGATGTGCGCCACCCGGGAGGAGATCGGCTGCATCGGCGCGATGCCCGGCACCTTCGGTGCGGATCCCGACGAGGCGATCGCCATCGACGTGACCTGGACGTCGGACGTTCCGGGCGACCATCCCGAGGACTCCGACGTCGGCAAGGGCCCGTCCGTCACGTTCGGCGCGACCACGCGTGCGCGCATCGGTCGCGAGCTCGTGGCGATCGCGGAGGAGGCCGGGATCGACATCCAGATCTCCGCATCCGGGCGCGCGACGTTCACCGACGCGGACACGATCGTCCGCGCGGGCCGCGGCGTGCCCGTGGGGGTGGTCAGCATCCCGACGCGCTATCTGCACTCGCCCGGCGAGCTGTTCGCGCTCGAGGATGCCGAAGCCGCGATCGACCTGCTCACACGCTGGGCCACGCGCGATCGTTGACGGTTCTCGACCGCGTCGACACGTGCGTTTCGAGCGCTGAACAGTCGTGGCATCGCGAGGCCGGCGAACTGGCCTCGTAGGGCACCGTTCACCAGAACTGCCTCACGCGTCTGCAGGTCCGGGCAAGATACGCACATGCAGATCGCCTCGTTCGCACCCGTTGTGCCCGCCGCCCAGTACCGTCCGGTCAGCCCGACGCTTGCCGACGGCGCGACGTCCGAGCACCAGCGCGCCGCTGGCGAGGACCTGTCCCGGTACTACGCACCGGCCCAGGGCAAGGAAGGCGCGGACCTGCTGCGCGCACTGCACCTGATCGTGCGAACCGGGCACGTCGACCGCGGGTACGCACAGGCGCGCGACGAGCTGTTCGCGGATGTCGCCGACCTGGACAACGACAACCAGATCGAGGACCTGTTCACCGGCGAGCTGCGCGGACCGATCACGGGTCGCAAGGATGGCTTCGACAAGGGTTTCAACACGGAGCACACCTGGCCGCAGAGCAAGGGTGCCACCGGCATCGCGCAGAGCGACCTGCACCACCTGCACCCGTCCAACATCACGACCAACGAGCGTCGAGGCAGCCTGCCGTACGGCGAGGTCGTGACGATCGACTGGTCGGTCGGCGAGGGCACGCGGCAGGCCAAGCGCGGCGTCGACGAGCTCGGGAAGACCGTGTTCGAGCCGCGCGAGGACATCAAGGGTGACATCGCCCGTGGGCTGCTCTACTTCTACACGCGCTATGCACAGTCGCGCCCGGGCGACTTCACGCTCGTGAACTTCAGGCACGAGCTGCCGACGCTGCTGCAGTGGCACAAGGCCGACCCGGTGACGGATGTCGAGCGCCAGCGCAACGACGCGGTGCAGAAGGTCCAGGGCAATCGCAATCCGTTCGTCGACCGCCCCGAGTTCGTCGACCAGATCAAGTTCTCGGCCCTCGAGCTGGGTCGCGGTTGAGCAAGCCCCGCGCGCGACTGGTCGCCGGCAGCATCCTGCTGGCGACGAGCATCATCATCGGCGCGCTCGTCACCTTCATCGGCGAGCCCCCGTTCGACCTGCGCATCGTGCTGGAAGCTGCCGCCTGGCGTGACGGAGCAGTCGGGCGCCTCATGGACGGCGCATCGGACGTCGGCTACGGGCTCTGGCTCGTGCCGGCGTCGCTCGTGATCGCACTGCTGCAGGCCTGGGTGCCGCACTACCGACGCGACGCGACGATCGTCGCGCTGTCGACCACGACCGCGGTGATCTGCACACGCATCCTCAAGGAGACGTTCGAGCGCACGCGTCCGGAGGATGCCCATGAGCTCGTTGCTGGCTTCTCGATGCCGAGCGGGCATGCGACGTCCGCGGCAGCGTTCGCCGTGTCGCTGCTGCTCGTGCTGCCGGGCACGCGTGTGGGTAACCTGGCGCGGACAGCGCTTGTCGCCTTCGCGATCGTCGTCGGCATGTCGCGCGTCGTGCTTGGCGTGCACTACCCGACCGACGTGATCGCCGGGTTCTGCTCCGGCATCGGCGTCACGCTCCTCGTGTCCGCGCTCGTCGACATGGCGTGGGCGAAGCGCATGCCGGTCGGCACATCGCGCATCTGAGCGCGGTACGCTTTCGGCATGTGTGGTCGTTATCAGCTCGCGCTTCCGGGGCGCACCCTCGCCAACCTGCTGGACGCGCAGCTCGCAGCCGTCGGCGTGCAGCCGACGTGGAACGCGGCGCCGACGCAGGTGCTGCCGGTGCTGGGGCTCGCGGCGGATGGCCGGCGTGTGCTGCAGGGGGCGGAGTGGGGCCTCGTGCCCGGCTGGGCGCGGCTCCCCGGACGCGACCTGCGCCCGCTCATCAACGCGCGGTCGGAGACCGTCGTCGAGAAACCCGCGTTTCGATCGGCCGTGCGCACGGGGCGCATCCTCGTGCCGGCAACCGCTTTCTACGAATGGCACGGCCCCAAGGGTGCAAAGGTGCCGCACCTGATCCGCGTGCGGGGCGCAGGAATCGACGAGACGACCGGCACTCGACTGGACCACGACGCCGCGCCGGGCGAGGTCGTCGAACCGTTCCTGATTGCAGGGTTCGCGGAGGAGTGGACGACCCCCGACAACGTTCCCGAGCTGACCTTCACGATCCTCACGACCACGCCCAACGAGCTGTGTGAGCCGATCCACGATCGCATGCCCGCGATCCTGGAAGGTGACGATGCGCAGGCGTGGCTGGAGGCGCCGCCGGAGGACACCCAGCTCGTGCTCGACCTGCTGGGACCGTTCCCGGCCGAGCGCATGGAGGCCTGGCCGGTGTCTCGAGCCGTCAACGACGCGCGCCACGACGGCGCCGGGCTGTCGGTGCCGGCCGGCGCGGTCGACGCGGTCGACGACGGTCAGCTGTTCTGATGTCGGTCGTCAGCGCGCAGGCGGTAGTCGACGACGACCGGATGGTGATCGCTCGAGTCCACGCCGTCGACCACGTGCGTTCCGACGCGCGCCCTGGCGACGTCGAATTGGTCTGAGGCGTACACGCGATCGATCGGCGTGCGCGGGGTCGCGCTGCCGAACGTACGGCGTGCGGGGTCGTCGAGCGCCATGCCGGAGGCTGTGAAGGCGTCACGCAGCCCGGCGGAACGGAATGCGGCGGCTTCCTTGTCGCCGTGAGCCGTGTTCGATTTCACGTTGAAATCCCCGCCCACGATGGTCGGGCCATCCCACGCCGCGAGCAGCCCCGCGAGCGGATCGATCTGGCGACGCGGATGATCGACTCCATCAGATGCCCAGCTCCAGTGGCCCGAAAGCACGCGGACGTCGGTGCCGCCAGGGGTGGTGATCATCACGTCCGCGGTCGAGCGTGGTCGATACATCGGCGAGTTGAAGGGATGCCACTCGCGATCGGCGATCTTGTCGGCGAGCAGGCCTGCGACGGCGTCTGCAGCCCCCGCGATGCGGCGCGCTGGGCCACCGCCGAATGCATCAGGACTGACGATGCCGCGTGCATCCGCGATGGTCACACCGTTGAACGTCAGCACGGCCGTTCCGTTGCGACGTCCGGTGACCGAGTGGATCGACGGCGTGTGCACCGCGCCGTCGGCATCGAGGCGGTCGGCAAGGGTTCCAAGGACGTCACGGAAGCCGGACTGGACGGCGTGGTCGTCGACTTCCTGCAGGAGCACGACGTCCGGTCGTTCGCGTTCGATCGCACGGGCCACGCGCTCCAGGTCGGCCGCGCCACCGACCAGATCGCCGCCGGGGCCGAGCGAGCCATGGATGTTGAAGCTCATGACCCGCAGCGACTCGTCCGCGCGAACGTCGCCGCTGGCGACCGATGCTCCTGCTGCTGCGGCGGTCGAGACCGAATCGGTTCCGCGGCGTCGCAGCACGTCGAGCAGCACGCCGCCGCCCACGAGCAGCGCGGCGCCACCCATCGCGCCGAGTACACCCATGCCGATGCGTCCAGCGATGCCGCGACCTGCGCGGGCAGCGAGCAACGCAGTCGTGCCGGCCCCGATTCCAGCGCCGGCGGCGAGTACGCCCCAGCGCTCGTTGAACCGGGTGCCGATGCGGTCGATCGCCGACGGCTCATGGGGCGCAACACCGTCGAGCGCGGGCAGGGCAACGTCGCGCGTGGGCACGCGCTTGAACACTGCTGCATGGTCGACTGTGAGGCCCACCCGATCCCATCGTCCCGCGTCCGTCCGAACACCTGTTCATCGGGTCACGGACCGATCGCGTGCCGACCCAGCACAGCAAAAGCCGCCGACGGGGGCTGATCCGTCGGCGGCTTTCGAAGAGGTCACGGGGGTAACCGGCGGTCGCTGCCGTGGCTGGCGGGCAACCACCCTCATGATCGGAACATCACCGTGGGGTCCTGACCATCAGCATGTCGATTAGGTCCGGCTGGCCCATCGGCGATGCCGCGATCTGCAGGTTCGAGCCGTGGTGAGGAATCACTACCGTGATTCGACTCCCAGATCGGGATCTACGAATCACCCTTGAGGATGTCCTCGTCCTTCGGGAATTCGTCCTCGCCGGGGTAGTCCGAATCCGGCGTGCCACCCGCGGGCGGGGTCGGTCCCGACGGCGGTACCGGCGGCAGGTCGGGTTCGGTTGGCGGGGCAGGCGGCAGGTCCGGATCGGTGCCACCACCGCCACCGGGAACCGGCGGCCAGGAGGGGGGCTGTGAGCCGCCGGGTGCCGGCGGCGGGAAGGTCGGACCGCTGGGGGGCGGGGTCGGGCCGCTCGGCGGGTGGACTGGCGGGTCGGGCGGGCCGGTGGGCGGACCACTCGGCGGATCCACCGGCGGCGGCACGTTCGGCGTGGTCGGCTGACCACCAGCCGCTCGCAGCAGCTCGTCGATGATGCGTGCACCTTCGGCGGTGTCGCGAACCGCACCGGGAATGTCCACGCCGTTGAAGCGCCCGTCCGGGCTCGGCTTCTTGGCGAGCTGCCAATTCGCGTCCTCGAGGTAGGCGTCGGCCTTGCGCAGCTCGCTCACCACTGCCTCGGGGTTGGTCTCGCCCAGCTGCTTCTCGAGCCGCTTCTGCACGGCCATGTTCGTCTTGAACACGCGGATGCGGATGTCCTTGGTCGCATCGGATCCGCCATCGTCGAGCGGCACGGTGCCCAGCATCTCGACCGCCTTCGCCGCCAGGCGCGACGATTCAGTCAGGTCGACGACGAAGTTCGCGGACACGCCGGTGAGCGTCGACCCGGGTGCGGGTGGCGTCGTGGGCGAAGTCGGCGGAGCGGTCGACGGGCCGGAGGGCGGCACACCGATGTTCGGCACCTGGACAGGGCTGGGGGAGACTCGCGTGAGCATCATCATCGTGTCGAACCATCCCCAGCCGGAAGCGGTTGGAGTCAGCCGGCATGGACCTATGGGGAGGTGTGGGCCACGGCTCAGGCCCTCAGCGGCGGCGTCTGGGTCGTGCGCCCTCAGGCGGTGCCGATGGGTTCCACATCCGCGCCGATCCGATCACGGAGGCCGTCGTGTCCCGCATGTTCGGCGCAGTTGGCGCAGCAGAAGAATGCTCCGTTCACTTCCATGCCGTGGCCGATGATCGAGCAGGAACAATGCTCGCAGCGCGGCGCCATGAGGCTGATCGCGCACTCGAAACTGTCGAACGTGTGACGAACGCCGGCGGCGATCACGTCGAAGCTCTTGTCGTAGTCGTTGCCGCACTTCTCGCAGATGCCCATGGGTCGCTCCCCGGTGGATTGCCAGTGGTGTCGGAATCCCCGTCCATGAGCTCCTTACTCGGTCATGTCGACGGCGCGGGCGTGACGCGCAGCGCATCGGCGTCCTCGGCTCGAACTGCGCGGAAGGAGCCGATCCCGACGAGATTGGCGACGTTGCCGAACACCGACGCATCGGTCGTCCAGCCTCGCTGGTCCAAAAACAGCTGGAGGGCAGACGGCGCATCGGGTGCCCGGAACTCGGCAACGTCGCTCCACGTGAGGTGCAGGTCGTGTGGACCGATCGGGTCCTGCCGCTGGATCACGAAGTCCAGGCCGGTTGGCTCGTCGGCGGGCAGTGTGGCGCGAAACCATCCGACGCCATGGACGACGGCCGTGTTGTGGCGCAGCTCGTGGGCGTAATACTGCATCGCGATGCAGAATTCGTGGATCGCGTGGGGCGCATTCGACCCTTCGATCGAACCGATGACCGTCCAGCGAAGCTCGCCATGGCGTGGATCGCCCGGTTCGCGCTGTTCGATGACGAAGGTCGGCATGGCTCCCTCTACGAGGAAACCCCCGCGCGAGCAGGGGCTTCACATAGTTCCGGGACAGGGATTCGAACCCCAACTCCCCGCTCCAGAGGCGGATGTCCTACCGTTAGACGATCCCGGAATGTACCTCGCCGAATCGTATCGGCAATTGCCGGCACGCGCAAGGAGATGGCGCAGGTGCGACGCGTGGCCGCCGTCGTCGTCAGAATCTCGAAGCTGGACCGATCCATGCACGGGGACGACGTTCTCGCGCCGGAGCAGGAGCGCCTTCTCGTTCGCGAGGTGCGCGGCGAGTCCAGCCTGACCCATGTCCGATGCGTCGACGGTTCCAAGTCGCACTCCCGCGACGGCTGCCTGGCCGCAGCGCCGAGCGCCTCGCCGACCTGTGGAAACGGTGCATGGAGCTGGCGCAGCGGCGAGCCCTTGGCTGTCGTCGTGGCTGCGACTGCGTCGACGCTGAAGGCGAGCCGATCAGCCGAAGCTGGTCGAGGCGATGTTCGTGCGGAACATGCGCTCGTCCTCGCCACCAGGCGAGTTCACGGCCGAGCCGCCCGTAGCGCGTGCCAGGGCCGCGTGATCTTCGGGACTCGTCTCATAGACGGCGAGCACGTTGTCGCCCGCGCCCGGGTATGCGCTCAGCACGAGGCCGTCGGGCGCCATCGAGACCTTCGCCTCCGCGACGCCGTACGCCTCGCGCTGCTCGCGCGGCAAGTCGTACTCCGCCATGCGCGTGTCGCGAACCTCGGTCCGCAGCGTGCCCTTGCGCGCCGCGTCGACGATGACGCCGATCACCTGGTGGTCGGTCATCGTCGGACCCTCGACCGCGTGCTTGGTCGGCCAGTAGGTCGTCGTGCGCTTGCCACGCGGCTGCGGCGCGGGATCCATGTGGTTCTCGCGAATGTGCAGCCAGCGCTCCTGCGTCAGGTACACCGCGTCACCGCGATTGCTCTGCGTGTACGCGACAAGCCCATGGCGCGACGGCATGCGCCACGCGCCTTCCGAAGCGTTCGCGAGCACGTTCGCTTCGCCGCCCGCGTCGGGCTCCTGCCCCAGCAGCTCGTAGCTGCCGCGTGCCGTGGCGAGACCACCCGGCGACAGCGGCGACGCGCCACCATCGAGCGATCGCGGCGCGACCATCGGGCCAGCCGGCTTCTTCGGCACTGCGCGAGGCGTGTCGTCGGGGCGCGCAGGCAGCGGCACGCGCGCAAGACCCGGAGCGAAAACGGTCGCGTTCTGCTCGAGGAGCCGATTGACGACCTTCGAATGTACCTGGGTGCCGACCGCCGAGTCGGACACGTACGACGTGGTCTGCTGGACCGACGGCTTCGTCGCGCCCGCGTCCTTCGTCGGAGCCTGCGGCAGGCTGGCAGCGGCATCCGCGGCCTGGGATCCGGATGTGACTCCGGGCAGGTTCGACTGCACGCCAGCGGATGCGCCCTGGATGCCAAAGCCTTCGGCCACTCGTCTCACCTCCCCCCGGAAGTGCCTCGCCCCCGGAGCGCGCCGCGAAATCTCCCCTTCGCAACGTGCTCCCTGCTACGTCTCGTCCATCACACGCGAGTCCCCCTGCGCATGGTGCACAGGACCAAGGTACGACGAACGGCGGGTCCGGTCAACGGAATTCCGCAACCGTTCCGCCCGAATATCGCATGGGGGTCGTCCACGGTTGCGAATCAAGCCGACGAAAATGCGTCCATTTGTTGGCCGCACCCCGGCCAGCACGCGGCCGCTTTTCAGTCGATGCTGGATGCGAGGCGCGATTCCACGGACGCGTCACCCTCGTCGGGACCCGTCCACGTGCCGTACAGGCCGGCATAGAACCCGCCGCTGAGGTTCACGAGCTCGTCGTGCGTGCCGGCCTCCACGATGCGCCCGTCGTCGATCACGAGGATGCGATCGGCGCCACGAATCGTCGTCAGGCGGTGCGCGACGATGAACGACGTGCGCCCGGCAACGAGCGCCCGCAGGCCGTCGCTCAGGCGCAGTTCGGTCTCGACATCCACGCTCGAGGTGGCCTCGTCGAGCACGAGGATCGGCGGGTCCACGAGCATCGCCCGCGCGAACGCCACGAGCTGCCGCTGGCCGGCGCTCAGCCGCGAGCCTCGTTCGCCGACCTGCGTGTCGTAGCCGTCTTCCAGCTCACCGATGAACACGTGTGCACCGACGGCGTTGGCAGCGGCTACGACCTGCTCGTCGCTCGCGTCGGGAGCGCCATAGACGATATTGTCGCGCACGCTGCCTGCGAACAGGAATCCCTCCTGCGGCACGATGCCCATGCTGCGCCGCAGCCAGTGCTGCTCCAGGTCGCGCAAGTCGTGGCCATCGAGGCGAATGCTGCCGCGCGTGGGATCGTAGAAGCGGGTCAGCAACTTCACGAACGAGCTCTTACCGGCGCCCGTGTGCCCGACGAGTGCGATCGTCTGCCCCGCCTCGACGTGGGTGGAGACGCCGTGCAGCACGTCGGGGCCGTCGTCGGTGTAGCGGAACGTGACGTCGTCGAATTGCACCTCGCCACGCACCTGGTCGAGTGACGTCGCGTCGGCGCTGTCGCGAATCGTGGGCTCGGTCTCCATGACGCCCATGATCTTGTCGAGCGCCGCCATCGCCGCGAGGAACGAGCCGTAGAACTGCGACAGCTGCTGGATCGGGTCGAAGAAGTTCTCGAGGTACAGCAGGAACGCGACGATCACGCCGATCTCGACGGCGCCGACGTCTCCGAGCTGGCCGCCCTGCCAGAGCACGATCGCGGTGCCGACCGACGCGAGCAGCTCGACGCCCGGGAAGTAGGCGGCGCTCAGCCAGATCGTCTCCATGTTCGCGCGTCGATAGTGCGTATTGGTCTCCTCGAACTCGGCGTCCGCTCGTTCCTCGGCGGCGAATGCCTGCAGCACGCGCATGCCGCCGAGCGATTCGGCCAGGTAGGCGGTGACGAGCGCCATGCGCTCGCGCGTGCGGCGATACGCACGGGTGGAGTAGTAGCGGAACGCCATCGTGCCGATGAGCATGATCGGGAAGATGAGGTTCACCCAGAGCGCGAGCTCCCAGCTGAGCGAGAACAGGAACGCCTCGATGAACACGAGCAGCCCGACGTTGGCGAAGAGCATGAACACGCCCTCGTTGACGAGCTGCGCGAGCGCTTCCACGTCGTTGGTCAGTCGCGAGATCACCACGCCCGTGCGCTGACGCGAGAAGAAGTCGAGCCCCTGCCGGTTGATGTGCGCGTACAGGTCGGTGCGCAGGTCGTTGACGACGCGTACGCTCCAGATCGACCAGCGCTGGTTGAGCCGTTCCGCCACGAAGTCGATGAAGGCGACGACGACCGCGATCGCGACCCAGAAGGAGACGGCGTCGAAGTCCACCCCGCCCGGCCGGCCGCCGAGGTTGCCCTCGTCGATCGCGTGCTTGAACAGGAACGGGATGAGCGCCACGCAGATCGTGATGAGGACCGTCGTGATGATCGCGAGGATGCACTCGCGCAGGTGCGGTCGCACGTAGCCGACGAGCACGCGCAGGCGGCGACGCTGCAGGTCGCGTGCCGGCAACGGTACGGCGTTGGAGGAGACGGACGCTGCGTCGCGATCGTTCGTCACGCGAGCCCTCCCGTCCGCTCGGTATCGTCCTGTTCCTGTTCCTCGTCGAGCAGGAATTCGCGGCGCGCCGCGCGCTGTTCGTGCACGAGCTGGTACGTGGCGTTGCGCGCGATCAGCTCGTCGTGGGTGCCGACGTCCTCGATGCGTCCCTGGCCCATGACGACGACGCGGTCGGCGAGCGCGATCGTGCTCGGGCGGTGCGCGATGACGATCGTCGTCCGCTGGCCGCCGATGTCGGACAGCGCGGAGGAGATGCGTTCTTCGACCTGGCTGTCCACGCTTGCGGTGGCGTCGTCGAGGATGAGGATGCGCGGGTCGACGACGAGTGCGCGTGCGATCGCGAGGCGTTGGCGCTGTCCGCCCGAGAGCGTCAGACCACGTTCGCCGACGACCGTCTCGACGCCGTTGGGGAGCTTGTCGACGAACTCGCCGGCCTGGGCGGCGTCGATCGCCGTGCGGATGTCATCGTCGGTCGCGTCGGGATTGCCGAAGCGCAGGTTGTCGGCGATCGTCGCACTGAACAGGAACGGCTCCTGGTCGACGATGCCGATCGAACGGCGCAGTTCGTGCAGCGACAGGTCGCGCAGGTCGACGCCGTCGAGCAGCACGCGACCGTGCTCTGGGTCGTAGAAACGCGGCACCAGCGAACCAAGCGTGGTCTTGCCGCAGCCGGTCGCGCCGATGAGCGCGATCGTCTCGCCGGGTTGGATCTCGAGCGACAGGTCGTCGATCACAGGACGCCCGTCGCGATAGCCGAACGTGACGTCCTCGAACTGCAGGCGCGAGCCTGCTCCACTGCGCGGCGGCAGCTCCAGCGGATCGTCGCGCTGCGGGATGCGGTCATCGGCATCGAGCAGCTCGAACAGGCGGTCGCTCGAGGCAGTCGCGCGCTGCGCGCGGTTGAGCAGGTTGCCGATGATTCGCAGCGGCGAGGTGATGAGCAGCACCTGGAAGAAGAACTCGACGAACTCGCCCGTGCTGATCGCGCCGCTGTCGATCCGCTGCGCCCCGACGATGAGCAGGGCAGCAAGCGTCAGGTTCGGGATGAACGTGTACAGCGGCTTGAACGTGCCCTGGATGCGCATGACCTCGCGCTCGCGTTCGACGACGTCGTCGGTCAGCGAACGAAAGCGTGCGACCTCGCGATCTTCCTGACCAAACGATCGAACGACGCGCGCGCCGACGATCGTCTCCTCGCCATGTGCGGTGACGTGCGCCAGCTTCTGCTGGGCTTCGCGCATGACCGGATGCGAACGGCGCGAGTACCGAACGCTGACGAACACGATGATTGGCATCATCACGAACACGACGAGCGCGAGCTGCCAGTCGATCGTGAGCAGGATGATCGGCACCACGAAGAGCTTGGTCAGGTGCATGAACGAGTACGTGAGGCCGTAGCCGAGAAAGAACCGGACCTGCGACACGTCGCTCGTCACGCGCGAGAGCAGCTGCCCGGTCTGCTGCTTGTCGAAGAAGCGGAACCCGAGGCCCGTCAGGTGCGAGAAGAGCCGCTCCCGGATCGACTGTTCCATGCCGAGACTCATCACGCCTGCCGCGATGCGTCGCGACGCGCTGAGCACCGCGATGAGGGCGGCAACCTGGAGCAGGTCGATCGCATCGCCGGGCGTAGCGTCGAACTGGCCCTCTCGGAAGTGGTCGACGGCGTTGCCGATGATGTGCGGAATCCGGGTGGCCAGTACCGACAGTGCGACTCCCGCGATGACGCTCACCGCGAGCTGTCGCTTGAACGGGGCGAAGAACGTCAGCAGTCGGCGAAAGCTCTTCCAGCCGCCATCGGAGGGGGCTGCCTGCTGTACGGGTGCTGGACTCACGCGCGTGAGCATCGCAGGTGAATCGGGTACTCACCAGACGATGCGTCGTCTAACGGTCAGATTCGCCACCGCAGCTGCGGCATTCGGCCTGCTGCTGGTTCCAGTCGGGTTCCTCCTGGCTCCGGCCACTGCGCACGCCGCGGGCTGCGAGGTGCTCGGTGATCCCCGCGATCGCGCCGAGTGCGAAGCGCGCGCGGTGGCACGCGAGGAAGCACGCAACGAGGTCGAGCGCCAGATGCGGGGCGGCGAGCCAGCCTCGTCGAACGCCACGAGCTCCTCGCGCAGCGCCGACTGGCAGGCCGCAGTCGACGAGGCCAACGGCGTCGATCCGGGCGCACTGCTCGAACCACGCCCGCTCGCGGCGATCGGCGGGACCCTCTGGTTCCTGCTTGCGGTGCGTTCGCGCAGGCGTGCGCGCTCCGGCGGCACGAGTCGCGCGTGAGCAGTCGCGGCCTGGTCGCCTGAGGTCGCCTGACTGTTGGCGAACGGCACTCAGCGCAGTCGTTCATCAACACTCGCCCGAATCAGATTGCGCGACTGTTGGTCAACGGCATCCTGAAGGAGCGTTCAGCATCACTCGGCGCCACGTGCCGCGCAGCATGCTCGCTACGCGCGAGCTGCCGCGCGTCCGCCGACACGAGCGTGCTGCTCGGCCGCACGCAGGTCGTCGTCCTGTTCCATGAGCTCGACCATGCGCGTCCACACTTCGCTGCGCGTGGGAAACGGTGCGACGCAGTGACGCAGGCGCTCGAGCGGCACGCGTCCCACGATCGCGATCGTCGCGGAGTGGAGGAGTTCGGCAACGTCGGGGGCCACGAACGTGGCACCGACCATGCATCCGGAATCGAGGTCCACCACGAATCGTGCGAACCCCGTGGTTCCGCGCCCGTAGAAGCTACCTGCGGCCACGCGCTGCGGGTCGCGATCGAACGCCCGTACCCGCAGCCCCGCTGCGCGCGCTGATTCCAGCGTGTGCCCGACCGCACACAGGTTCGGCTCGGTATAGACCACGCGCGGTGCGGCCACGTTGTCTTCGACGCAGTGTGTTTCCAGACCCAGCGCGTTGCGGGCGGCGACCTTCGCCTGGTACACCGCGGTATGCGTCAGCTGCGCCCGCCCGTTTGCGTCGCCGACCACGAACAGCCACGGATGGTTCGGCACCTGCATGCAGTCGGTCGTTTCCAGGACGCCGCCTCGACCCGGCGTCACGCCGACCGTCTCGAGCCCGAGCTCTTCGGCGTTCACCGCGCGCCCGGTCGCCACGAGCACTTCATCGGCGACGATGTCGTCACCCGACTCGAATGTCAGTCGCACGCCCTCGTCACCGCGCGACACGTTCGTCGTCGAGCTGGAGCAGCGCACCGTCACGCCAACGCGGCGGAGGGCGTCGGTCACGAGCTGTGCGGCTTCGGGCTCCTCGCGCAGCAGCAGCCGATCGGCGAACTCGACGATCGTCACGTCGCTCCCGAAGGATGCGTACGCCTGCGCGAGCTCCACGGCGATCACGCCGCCGCCGATGATCACGATGCTGCGCGGCATCACCTTCACGAGCGTCGCCTCCCGGTTGGTCCACGGGCGCGCTTCGACGAGCCCGGGGATCGGTGGCATCGCGGCGCGACTGCCGGGCGCGAGGATCACGGCCTTGGTGGCGACGAGCGTGCGAGTCGCGCCATCCACGGCTTCGACCGTCACGCGTCGCTCACCATCCAGACGACCGTGTCCACGCACGATCTCGATGCCGTGCTTTTCGATCCGCCCGGCGTGCGAATCGTCGTTGAGATGCCGCACGACGTCGTCGCGCCGAGCGAGCGCCGCGTCCACGTCGAAGGCACCGGTCAGCATCTCGGCCGCGCCCGGAAGGCGCAGCACCTCCGCGACGGCCTGGCCCGGTCGCAGCAGCGCCTTGGACGGCATGCACCCCCAATACGGGCATTCCCCGCCGACGAGGTCTCGTTCGACCATCGCCACCGTTGCACCCGCACGTGCCAACGCGGCCGATGCCGCCTCGCCACCCGGACCACCACCAATTACTACGACGTCGAACTCGCTCGTGTCTCCCATGCGGGCCCTATGCCCGGGTTCGGTCGCTGGCGCACGTGTCAGGATGCACCCATGCGCAGCAGCGACCCCGGCAGCTACGACCACGACGAGCTCGAAGCGAGCATCCTGCGTGGACGCCTCGACGTCGGGCTGCTCCGCGCGCGAGCCTGGTGCGACGATCCCCAGGCGATGTGCATGTACGCCGACTGGCTCCTGCACCGCGCACTCGCACCCGGCGACGGCGAGCACGCCGACCAGCTCGTCGACGAGGCCCGCTCCTGGCTGCGTCGTGCGGTGCAGTCCGGATCGATGCACGCAGCCGGCATGCTCGGGGACACGCTGAGCCTCGAGGTCGACGGGCGCCTCGATACCAATCCGGCCGAGGCGCGACGCTGGCTCATGCGCGCCGCCGCCCGTGGCGACGAGCGCAGCGCCGAGCTGCTCGCACTGCTGCCCGAGGGCTGAACGCAGGGCCACACGCGGCCACGGCTCGCGGCACGGGCGGCCACCTCATGGGGGGTCGGGGTTGACGTGGCCGGCGCGATGACGACAGACGGGCGCCTCCAAACTCCCCCCAGCCCAGAGGAATCCATTTTCATGATCGTCGCCACCCCGATCCCCACCGCTGTTCCCAAGCCCACGCCGACCGCCCCGCCGACCGCTCCCGTCGCGACGGCGCCGGCAGGCGCGCCGTCCGCGACGCCCAAGGTCGATGACGCGCCGGCCGTTCCCGCCGGTCAGGCTGCCGACGGGGCCAAGCAGCAGACGCCCGCCCCAGGTGGTGCAGCTGCGCCGGTCGACGCCGCCGCTGCCAAGCAGTCGATCATCGAGAAGCTGCAGTCCACGAGCGCGGCCGATGCGATCGCGCAGGTCGACAGCCACCTCGAGAAGCTGTCCGCGCTCAGCGTCGGAGGTGGCACGCCGGAAGGTCAGCAGACCACCAAGATCGCCAGCGCCCTGCTGACGGATTCGTCGATGCTGCTGCAGCATGCGCACGTGAAGGCGATGGAGCAGCTGCGCGACATGGCCACCGAACTGCAGATGCGCGTGATGAGCAGCGTGTCGGGCCTCGCCTACATGGGTGGCCAGGTCGCGATCGCCGGGCAGTCGAAGACGCCGGTCAAGCTCGCCGACATCGCTGGCGGTCCGATCACCGAGACCAAGGCCACGATGGGTGACGTCATCGCCGCGATCACGCCGAAGGATGCGCCACAGGCCGACGCGCCGGCGCCGGACGCAAAGACCGTCCCGGTCCCCACTGCACCGAATGGCAACACCGGCGTCGCCGGCGCGATTCCGCCGAAGGGCCTCCAGCACGTCACGCCCGGCCCCGGCGCCGGTCGCGGCCCGAATCCGGCGTAACGCCGGCAGGCACCGGCTCCGGCCGACCAAAGGATCGTCCCACCACGCGGCTCGCGCACGGATGCGCACCACGTCGCGACAAGGACGACGACGCATCGTTCCCCCTCTTCGATGCGACTCGAGACGGATGGCCGGGACCGCACGGATGCGGCCCGGCCGTCTCGACTCCGTCTACGGACGGCGCACGAACGTCATCGCCGCCGTGAACGCCTCGCCGCTCGTCGACGCGATCGCCGCGTGGTTGCTCAGCCGCGGGCCGGCGCGCAGCGCCACGTTCGCTACGTTCGCGGCCGCGGGCAGGTCGGCTGATCCGAACGGAACGACGCCATCCCACTTCGAGCGGACCGCCAGGTACTCCGTTGGCCCGTCGGGTACCTCGGTGCCGAGCGTCTCCATGAACTCGCTGCCGCGCAGCATCTGGCGCAGCGCGACGCTCGCCATCGGCATCACCGTCCGATTCGCGACCGTGTCGACGAGCTTGTGCACGCGACGTGCGGTGGAGTAGCGCTCCAGCCACGGGTAATCCTCGATGCGCACCGGCAGCCCACGATTCGGCGTGGCGAGCGTCACGACGTGACGCACGACCGCGTCGCCGCCGAGCTCCTTCACGAACCACCGCGCCATGAGCCCGCCCTCGCTGTGGCCGACGATGTCGACTTCCCCGCCAAGCAGGTCGACCATCGTCGCCAGACGCTCTGCGCTCTCGCGAATGTCGGCGAACGCGTTGTCGACGGGCGGCATCACCGCGACGCGGCGAATGCCGGCGCCTTCGTAGGAGCGACGCAGCAGGCTGTAGAAGTCGATGCTGCCGGCGAACCCACCCACGATCACGAGCGCGCGATCGTGGGTCACGCGTGCACCGTCCCATGGATGGATGGGATGCCTGGCCCACGCGCGAGCGCTCAGCCGCACGCCATGGACGGTCGCGCCACGCAGCATGCGCATCGCACGCTCGAGACGAACGTCGACCGGTGCCTGACCGTCGACGCTCTGGTCCGGTCGCCGCGGCGCGGAACGGTCGCTGTCGGGGGAGCGCGTCACCGCGGCCGCACCTCGATCCATAGCGCGTCGGCAATGCCGAGCACCTCGCCGCCCTCACGCAGCAGGACGCTGCGTGTGAAGTGCTTGCGGCCGTCCTCCCGCACCTGCCACGCCGCGGTGAGGAGTGGCTCGCCGACGAACGCTTCGCGTTGGATCCATGCCGCAATCCGCGCAAGCACGATCGGGTACTCGGCGTCCGGATCGGCGACAGGCGCCGCGCTGGGGCAGTCGAGCGCTGCCCAGCAGGCAACGGCGGAGATCGCCTCGGGATCGTCCGGGCGGGTCGGATCGTGGAGCGACGGGTCGGGCGTCCATGCGTCGGCGAACACTGGTGCTCCGTCGACATCGAGGCCATCGACTGGTCCGCAGTGCAGGTGGAAAGCGGGCTGGCCGTCGGTGCGGGCGGTCCCGCACACGAGGCAACGGGGAAACGGGTGCGAATCGCGGAACGGGAAGCCATCGCGCGCCGCATGCGCCTGCTTCCGCGTCAGTTCGCGCACCGCGCGCGGTACGTGCCGGTCTATCTCCGTGGGGGCGGCATCCGCTATGAGCAGCTCACCGTCGCGCAGCTCGAACCGGTCCTGTCCGAGAGGCACAATCTGCAGCGCGCGTCCGAGCGGCGGCGGGACCCGTAGCGAGACCGCCATCGCGGTGGCATGGTCGGCATGCTCTGCAAGCAGGCCGGCGCTCCAGCCGCCGTTGCCGGACCCGTCGGGTCCGTTCGCCCATGTCGGGATGACCAGCTGCTCGTCGCGTGCGTCCACGCCCCGAGCCTATCGCGGTGCGGCGACGTGCTCCGGCTCGGGCGTGGACTCGGCATCGGCCTTGTGTGGTTGCGCCGACTGCGATCCGGTCGCAGTGAGGACAACCACACGCACGAGTCAGCTCATGGACGCGCGATCGACGACCACCTCGGGCCAGGCCTCCGGGTCGAATTCGCTGGCCAGCAGTGCGAACTGCACCGCGTCATGGCCCACGCCGTCGCGCCAGATGCGCTGTCCGAGCACGCCCTCTTCGCGGATCCCCGGGAGCTTGCGCATCGCCGCCAGCGAGCGTGGGTTGTCCGTGCGTGTCAGGAACTCGAGCCGCGCCAGCTCCAAGTGCTCGAACGCGAACGTCACGAGCGCCGCCTTGGATTCCAGGTTGTAGCCCTGCCCCTGGAACGGCACGCCGATCCACGTGCCTGCCTCGGCCCGACGATTCGGGCGGTCGATGCCGCTGATGCCGGTGCAGCCCACGAGCTGCTCGCGCTCGTGATCGAAGATCCCGGGCAGCCACGCTCGGCCGCGCTGCCACAGCGCCCGCGAATCATGGATGTATTCGAGGGAGTCATCGACCGTCTCGTGCGCGCTCCACTGCAGCTGCTCGGACACGGCCGGATCGCGCGCCAGCGCGAACAGCTGGTGCGCCGCGCGAGGGGTCACGAGCCGCAGCTCGATCGAGCCACAGCGCACTCGGGGTGACGGGACGGACATCGGCGGGCAGGCTACCGGACGTGGCAGCGCCGCTCCTGGAATCGGTCCCCAACATCAGCGTCGGTCGCGACGTGGCGATGGTCGACGCGATCGTCACCGAGGTGCGCGCAGGCATCGAGCGCGGCGCCGCGCTGGACGACTCCGCAGCCACCATCGCCGACGTGCACCGCGACTCCGACCACGATCGCAGCGTGCTGACGATCATCGGGCGTGGCGAGGCGCTCGCCGCCGCGCTGGAGGCGCTCGCGCGCGCGTGTGTGAGGCGCATCGACCTGCATGCCGGCCACGGCGTGCATCCACGCATCGGTGTGCTCGACGTGCTGCCGATCGTGGCGCTCGAGGAGGGCGACGGCGCACTCGGCGCAGCGCACGAGCTGGTCGTTCGACTCGGAACGTTCATCGGCCGCGAGCTCAAGGTCCCGGTAGTGCGCTATGCGCTGGACCGATCAGGCTCGCCGTTGCCGGGCGCGGCCCACACCGGCGAAGTGCGACGCGGCGGGCCGGCGACGGTCGCAGCGCGCATCGTCAGCGGCGAACTCGAACGCATGTCGGGTCCGGTCGCCCCGCATCCGACCGCCGGCATCACGATCTGCGGCGTGCGCGACGTGCTCGTGGCATTCAACGTCGATCTGGACGGCGACGACCTGGATGCCGCCCGCGCGATCGCCGCGCGCGTTCGAGGTACGGCTGATGGCGACGATGCCCTGCCGGGTATTCGTGCTCTCGGACTGCGGCTCGCGTCGCGCACCGTCACGCAGGTCTCCACCAACATCGACCGGCACCGCGAATGCGGCCCCGCGCGCGTGCTGCAGACCGTCGCCCGCCTCGCCGCCGACCACGACTGCGGCATCAGCGCCGCCGAGCTCGTGGGGCTCGCACCCGACAGTGCGCTCGGCCCCCTGCGCTACGCCTGCACCGGGCTCGGGGTCCCGCTGCACGCGAGCGCGAACCCGTCGCTGGACGCGGCGATCGGTCGGCTCGCCGCGTCGGGCTGAGCGCTCCTGCCCGAGCTTCGTACGTTGTCGTCGGTATGCGACGACCTTGTACGAAGCGCCGCGGCGGGGCGTCGTGAGTCACGCCATCGACTCGAGGATGCGCCGCACCACCGGCCTGACGACGTCGGAGTTGACGAGGCGCATCTTCCAGTCGTCCATGTCGTCGGCCGTGACGCGGTGCGAGCGCGTCTCGTCGTGGCGCAGCATCGCCTCGACCTGGTCGAGCAGCTTCGGGTCGTTGCTGAGCACGTTGACCTCGTGATCCGTGTCGAGCGCGCGATAGGTGAGGTTCGTCGAACCGACGGAGGCCCAGTTCTCCGTCAGCACGATCTTCTCGTGTGACATCTGCGGCTGTTCGAGCACGCGAACCCCACGCGCGGCACCAGCACCGAGGTCGTCGTAATACGACCGCGACAGCTGCTGGAACATCGGGAACGCGGATTCGTCACCGTTCACCCACAGCCGCGTGTCGACTCCGCGTTCGATCGCCTCGCGGCTGGCCGCGGCGATGCGCGGCGACCCGAAGTACGGCGTCTGCATCCACAGCCGGCTCTCCGCGGACTCCGCGAGCGCATACGCCGCGCGGGTCGCGTCGCGCACGGGGCCGTCGTTGGCCACGATGCGGTAGCCCACGTCCACCGGCGTCTGGCCGGCGCGATCGGCGGCGTCGAGCATCTGCCGCTGGAGCGCGCTGACCTGTCCGCCGTTGTCGACCCAGCGTCCGACGAAGTCGGCGTGCGCCTGCGCGACGATCTCGCGCCCGGTGAGACGGACCATCACGTCGTGCCACGTCGTGCCGGAGCCGAAGCCCATCCCGCCCACGTATGCGACGTCGTCGTCGATGACGAACAGCTTGCGATGCTCGATCGGGGGATTGAACGGCATGAGCGGGCTCGCGTGCCGCACCACTCGGATGCCGTCGCGCTCGAGCTCGTCGTAGAAGCGCGTCTGCGGGAAATACGGCAGCAGCGACGTGCCCTGTCGGTCGACGAGCACGCTCACCTCGATCGGCGCGCGACCATCGGTCGGTTTCGCGCGTGCCCGCAGCGCCTCGAGGATCTGTCGGCCCTCGGCGGTGGGTTTGAGGATGAATTCCGCGACCTCGATCGACTGCTTCGCGTTCGCTATGTCCTGCAGCATCCGTGGGACCGCGACGTCCTTGTCGACGAGCAGCTCGCCCGCGCCGACGACGAGCACGTTCTCGGGCAGGGCGGCATGGCCGTGTACGGCGTTGGCAAGCCTGCCTGCCTCCACCGGTCCACGAATCGCCCGAAGCGCTTCTGCGCCGCCCATCCGCATGTCCCACATCTCCCGCGTCGCTGCAGGCTGCGCTGTCCAGGCGCGCCTGCTCCTGTACGTCGGGCGTGGTCGCGTGGCCGTTGCAACGTGATCGATCACTGGTCCGATCATTTGGCATGCTGCATCGCACCCGACTCGCCATCCGTCGTCATCTCAGCTACGCGAACGTCACTTCGACGATCGCCTTGGTGGTGGTCTGCGTCGGCACTGCGCACGCCGCTGGAATCGGCAGCTCCGGCATCGCCGACAACTCGGTCCTGTCGCGGGACATCCGCAACAACACAATCGCATCGGTCGACGTCGCCAATGGCGGCGTCGAGCTCGTCGATCTCTCGGTACGCGCCCGACGGGCGCTCGCCAGAGGCACGGGCGCGGCTGGAGCGGTCGGTGCACAGGGCGACCCTGGAGCCCAGGGGCCCCAGGGTCCAGCCGGCGCACCGGGTTCGGCCGGTCAGGTGGGTCCAGCGGGACCGGCGGGTCCGGCAGGCCCGGAGGGCCCGAAGGGTGATACGGGCGCTCCCGGTGCCCCGGGTACTCCAGGTGCTCCGGGTACCGCGATCAGCAGCGTCGCGGTACTTGACGGCATCGGCTGTTCAGTGGAAGGGCGCGACGGAACGATCGACGTCGTCTACGGAACCGCGGTCGTGAGTGTCGCCACCGTCTCGATCCGCTGCGTGCTCGAACCCGCCACCTGCAACGACCCTCAACCTGCCGGGCTGCACGTGGCTGTGTGGTCATGTGATCCGCACTCTGGCTCGTGGCTGGTTGACCAATGCGACGCGGGCTGGCAGGACTCCGACGACAGTCACGCGACCGGGTGCGAGGACACGGTGTTCTGTCCGACGGTCGACCAATCCGGGGTCCAGAACGGCAGCGTCACCTGTGACGAGTCCAACGACGCGCTGGACCTCGTCTGCGACGATGGGTACTTCAACGTGGACGACAATTGGGAGAACGGCTGCGAGGGAGTCGACGTGCTGGGCGACTGTCGAGACGGCAACGGTGGAATCGATACGGGCGATCTCCCCGTGACCGCGTTCCCCTACGAGGAGACCGGGATGTGCTCGCCGGACGGCACGCCGGGGTACCAATGTCTGCCTCCCGGCGGGGAACTCCCCGAAAACTACGTCTTCAGCGTCTGCCCGGACTGGCGCGAATTCTGACACTCGACAGGGGTGCCTGCACTATCATTCGTCCTGCAGCATGCTCCAACGATCGAACCGACAGGATGATCATGAGCGACGGAATCACGGTGACCCCAGTGCAGCCGAAGATGGCACACATCGAGGCGGCCCACGCCTCCGTCAACGCGGCGTTCAACGCGCTTGCCATGGACCGCACCACCGCGGCGCTGCCACGCGACGTCAAGCTCGCTCGCGGATACGTCGGCGAAGCACGCCTGGCACTCACCGAACTCGCCGGACACGACGGCCAGGACGATGCCGCCGCTGCCGCTCGCGCCGTGCTGCCGCGCCTGGACCGCGCGATGGCGATCCTCGACGAGCTGGGACAGTCGCACGACCCGCGCCTGGTGCAGCCGCTGCTCGACGAGCTCGGAATCGCGATGGACCACGCCGAGGCGGCGCTCGGAGCAGTCGGCTGGGACTGACGATCGTCGTTTCCGGGCCGTAGCGTGCTCCGCGCGTGCGAGACTGCACGCATGGCATTGAAGACCGACAGCTTCCGCATCACCGGTACCGACCTCCCGATCGAGGAGGTCGAACGCGTCGCGATGGGCGGCGTCAACATCGAGCTGACCGATTCTGCTCGCACGCGGATCGCCGCTGCGCGCGCCGTCGTCGATTGCGCCGAAAGCGACGAGCTCTCCACGTACGGACTCAACACCGGCGTCGGCCGCTTCGTCGACACGCACATCCCCGCCGGCATGACCGCCGAACTGCAGAAGCGCGTGCTGCGATCACACGCCGCCGGCGTCGGCGCCCCCTACCCGGACGAAGTCGTGCGCGCCGCGCACCTGCTGCGCATCAACACGCTCGCGCTCGGCTACTCGGGCGTGCGCGTCGAACTCGTCGAACGCATGGTCGCGATGCTCGACGCGGGCGTGCTGCCGTTCGTACCCGCGCGTGGCAGCGTCGGCGCGTCTGGTGACCTCGCACCGCTCTCGCACCTGTGCCTGCCGCTCGTGGGGGAGGGCAAGGCATACGTCGACGGCGAGCTGATGCCCGCCGCCGACGCGCTCGCCAGGACCGGTCTCGAACCGATCGAGCTTGCGTCGAAGGAAGGGCTGTCACTCATCAACGGCACGCAGTTCATGACCGCGATGGGGATCGTCTTCGGGCTGCGCGCACGTCGGCTCATGCGCATGGCCGACCTGGTCGCCGCCCTCAGCGTCGAGGCGCTGCGCGGTTCGGACCAGCCGTTCCTGCCGCAGATCCACGAGCTGCGCCCGCACGCCGGGCAGAAGACGTCTGCCGCGAACATGTACGCGGCGATGCAGGGGTCGACGATCTCCGATTCGCATCGCTGGTGCGACCGCGTGCAGGACGCGTACTCGCTGCGCTGTGCACCACAGGTTCACGGCGCGTCGCGCGACGCGCTCGAGCACGCACTGCGTACCTTCCAGATCGAAGCACAGGCCGTCACCGACAATCCGCTCGTGTTCCCGGAAGAAGACCTGCTGCGCTCCAACGGCAACTTCCATGGACAGCCGTGCGCGATCTCGCTCGACCTGATGGCGATCGCGGTGGCGGAGATCGCCAACATCTCCGAGCGCCGCGTCGAGCGCCTCGTCAATCCCACGATGAGCGGGCTGCCCGCGTTCCTGGTGGCCGAGGGTGGACTCAACTCCGGCTACATGATCGCCCAGTACACCGCCGCTGCGCTCGTGTCGGAGAACAAGGTCTACACGCATCCTGCGAGCGTCGATTCGATCCCCACGAGCGCCGGGCAGGAAGACCACGTGAGCATGGGCAACCACGCCGGGCTCAAGCTGCTGCCGGTGCTCGAGAACGCCGAGCGCGTGCTCGCGATCGAGCTGCTGTGTGCCACGCAGGGCGTCGACTTTCTTGCGCCGCGTCGCCCGGGCGCCGGCACTCGCGCGCTCCACGCCGCCGTTCGCGAGCGCGTGCCCTACCTCAAGGAAGACCGCATCCTCAACGACGAGATCGAGCTCATCACCTCGCTCGTCACCGATCCCGCGTTCATCGCCGAGGTCGAACAGGCAGCTGGCCTGACGCTGGCCTGACGCTGGCCTGACGCTGGCCTGACGCTCGTCTGACGGTCGATTCGTCGTCGAACATCAGTCACCTCCGGGCGGCGACTCAGGGCGTCTCGTTTGCCGCCGATACTGCGTCGGGATGGGACGAATACCCGCATCTGGACGTGGTCACTGCTTCGCACGTGTGAGGCGGCGTGCGCGTGCGCTCGCGCCAGTCCTGACGCTGCTGGTTCTGCTCGTGCTGCCTGCTCCCGCGATCGGGGCGAACGCTCCGTGGACCGCCGCGGCGGACGAGGGGAGCGCGAACACGGCCGTCAACCCGATCGCCGACATTGCCTGGGACGGCAGTGGGCTGTGGCTGGTCTGGGGCACCGACAACTTCAATGTGCAGGTGCGCCGCTGGAACGGCTCCGCGTGGGACACGTATCCGGTTCCTGTGAACGAGATCAATCGCAACAAGATGCCGAGCGTGACATGGGACGGCACCAAACCCTGGGTTGCCTGGAACGACGACTCCCTCAACATGCAGGTTGCCTGGTACGACGGCGCGAGCTGGAACCAGATCACGAGTCCCGGAGGTGGTGGCACGTACTTCTCCACTCCCGACATCCTGTGGGCCAACGGTGCGCTCCATGCCACGTGGCAGGACTCCACGCGGACCGTGCGGGTCGCGCAGTGGAACGGATCCAGCTGGGTCTCGCTCGGCTCGCCCGGCACCGGCGGCGGCGGCAATGCATATCCGAACCTGGGGTGGAACGGGACCGAACTGCACGTCGCGTGGTCCACCCCGAGCCAGGCGAACGTCGCACGACGCGTCGCCGGCTCCTGGACCGCTCACTCGACGCTTCCCGGCACGGCGAGCAACTCGCTGCCGACCCTCGAGTTCATCGACGGACGCATGTACCTGATGCATGACGTGAGTGGCGGCACGGCAATCGCCTGGTGGGACGGCGCGCAATACCGGACCACACCCAGCCCCGGCGGTGGTCCAGCGGCGTTCGGGTACGGATCGCTTGCCTGGACCGGATCCCGGCTCTGGGCGAGCTATACGATCGATCCGGACTTCGTGGAGGTTGCGTACGTCGACGCGAGCGCGCCAGCTGCACCGACGGGGCTGCAGCAGTTCCAGGCCGATGGCACCACCACCATCACGGGCGGCGCGTGGACGCCCTTCGGTGGCGCATCCAACCTGATGCTCACGGGCACCATGACCGACGCGAACTCGAGCGAGCAGCTCACCCCGTGGATCGAGCTGCGCGCCAACGGAGCCGGGTTCGGTGCGACGTGCGGCCGGCAGACGAGTGGCGTGACCTGGGTCGGCACCACTGTGGCGGCGCCGACCGGGGGCGTCGGCGTGACGGGCTCGACGAACGTCACCGGGCTCGTGAACGGGTCGAGCTATGCCTGGCGCACGTGCGTCGTCGACAGGTTCGGGTTTCCGTCCTCGTGGACGGCGCTCGGCGGCACGCCCGACCTGCGGCTGGATACGAGCGTGCCCGCCGCCGCGCCATCGCTGCCGGCGAACGGCGCGACCGGCGTCGCGACGTCCCCGACGCTCGATGCGAGCTACACGGATCCCGCACCGGCGAACGGGGGCACCGTCGCATTCCAGCTCTGCACGACATCAGGATGCGGCACCGTGCTGCAGTCCGGCACGAGCGCATCGACGGCGAGCGGAGCGACCGCGTCCTGGAGTCCGCCGACGGCGCTCGCGACGAGCACGACGTACTGGTGGCGCGTGCAGCCAACGGACGTGGCCGGCAACGTCGGCGTCTGGAGCGCAGCGCGAAGCTTCACGACAGGTGCGACATCGATCACCATCTCGGTCGACCAGCCCACGATCGCGATCGGCACCATCGTCCCCGGCGACGATCGGACGGCGACGAGCGTGATCTCGGTGACGACGAATTCGCCTGGCGGCTACCAGCTGCTCGCGCGCGACGAGAACGATGCATGGGCTGCGAATTCCGCGGCCGCTCCGACGGTCGCCGACTGGACTGGAACGTCCGCGTCGCCGACGACGTGGACAGCAGGCGTACCCGGCGGCATGGGCATGACCGTGGTCGCCGTCTCCAGCACCGCTGCGAAGGACACCGCGCGCTGGGGCACCGGCTCGAGCGCCACCGACTTCGTGGGCAACCGCTACGCCGGCCTCGAAGCGACGACCGACACGCTCGTGCACGAGCGACCCTCGTTCGGTGCAGCCACCGACACGGTCACCGTCGGATGGCGAGTCAACGTGCCCGGCACGCAGGCAGCCACCAGCTACGACGCCACCATCGCCTGGACCGCGCTCGCCCTGCCCTGACGGACCGTGTGCTGCGCGCAGGCATCTAGGATCGCGCCATGACCACGACCCACGCCGCCTCGCCCGACACCCGCACCGACGCCGAACTCGACGCGATCGTCGAGCGACTCGTCGGGGACCTGTCGAACGTGCACGCGCCCACCGGCATCGAACTGCTCGCGCGCGGGTGGGAGCAGGAAGCCGCGCTGCGCATGCTCCTCAACAACCTCGACCCGGACGTCGCGGAGGAGCCCACCAAGCTCGTCGTCTACGGCGGCACCGGTCGCGCTGCGCGTACGCACGCCGCGCTGCGCGCGATCGTGAAGGAGCTGCTGCGCCTGGGCGAGGACGAGACGCTGCTCGTGCAGAGCGGCAAGCCCGTTGCGGTGTTCCGCACCACGCCCGAGAGCCCGCGCGTGCTCATCGCCAACTCCAACCTCGTCCCGCGCTTCGGCACGTGGGAACACTTCCGCGAACTCGAGGCACAGGGCCTGACCATGTACGGGCAGATGACCGCCGGCAGCTGGATCTACATCGGCACGCAGGGCATCCTGCAGGGGACCTTCCAGACGTTCGCCGCAGCCGCCCGCAAGCACTACGGCACCTCGGACCTCGCGGGACGCACGATCCTCACCGCCGGCCTCGGCGGCATGGGTGGCGCGCAGCCGCTCGCCGCGACGCTCTGCGGTGCGGCGGTGTTGTGCATCGAAGTCGACCCGCACCGCATCCAGCGCCGCATCGAGACGCGCTACCTCGACGAGGTCGCGCCGACCCTGGAAGACGGCATGGCACGCGTGCAGGCAGCCGCAGCCGAGGGCCGCGCGCTCAGCGTCGCGGTGCTCGCCAACGCCGGCGAGGCGTTCCCGAAGCTGCACGAACTCGGCTTCCGCCCGGACCTCGTCACCGACCAGACGAGCGCGCACGACATGCTCGGCGGCTACGTACCCGCGGGCCTGCCGCTCGAAGACGCCGTCGCGCTGCGCTCGAGCGACCCGAAGGAGTACCTGCGCCGCTCGCGCGCGACGGTCGTCGAGCACGTTCGCGCGATGCTCGCGTTCCAGCGCTCGGGATCGCACACGTTTGACTACGGCAACAACATCCGCACCGAGGCGCTCGATGCCGGGCTCGAGGACGCGTTCGACTTCGAGGGCTTCGTGCCGCTGTACATCCGCCCGCTGTTCTCGCGCGGAATCGGACCGTTCCGTTGGGCAGCGCTGTCAGGCGACGAGGCCGACATCGCGCGCATCGACGAGGCACTTCGCGAGGCGTTCCCCGACGACGAGCTGCTGCAGCGATGGCTGGAGCTCGCGCCGGAGAAGGTCGCCTTCCAGGGCCTGCCGGCGCGCATCTGCTGGCTCGGCTACGGCGACCGGCAGAAGGCCGGGCTGCTCTTCAACGAGCTCGTCGCGAGTGGTGAGGTGTCGGCGCCGATCGTGATCGGCCGCGACCACCTCGATGCGGGCAGCGTCGCGTCCCCGTTTCGCGAGACCGAGGCGATGCGCGACGGCTCCGACGCGATCGCGGACTGGCCGCTGCTCAACGCGCTCGTCAACACCGCGAGCGGCGCGAGCTGGGTGAGCCTGCACCACGGCGGCGGCGTCGGAATCGGCAACTCGATCCATTCCGGCATGGTCTGTCTGGCCGATGGCACCGAACGTGCCGCGCGGCGGCTGTCGCGGGTGCTCGACAGCGACCCCGGCATGGGCGTCATCCGCCACCTGGATGCCGGCTACGACGAGGCGCTGGAGTGCGCCGACGAGCATCCCGAGCTTCGCACGCCCGGCCGCGACGTGCCGCGCGAGGCGCCGCCGCAGTAAGCGCACCACGCCGTCCATTCGATTCGGTAGGGTCCTCGATCGACAGGACGTCACGCGATTTTCGAAGGACTCGACATGCAGCTCGCACCGCTCACGCCCAGACCCGCTCCGCACCCCACCTGGACCGGTGTCGCGATCGGCACCGTCCCGCTCTGGAACAACGCGATGGGGTATCACTCGCCGCTCGTGTCGACCGGAGCCGTGGGCCGAGCCGAGGGATACGACGCGCTCGCAAACGCGATGCGTGCAGCGCGGCAGCTGAGCCGAGGCGAGGAGCAGGGCGCCGTCACGGTGATCGAGCGCGACGCGCGCTGGTACGTGCAGGGCGTCGTGGCGCAGCTCGACATGCTCAGCGGCGGCGGATCGCGGCGCCTTCACTTCGAGGCGGCGCTTCCGGCACGGGTCGGATACGCGACGCTGCGCGAGACAGCCGTCGTCAGTTCCGCGATGAGCGGCGTCGTCGCCCTCGTCGACGGGTCGCGTTCGCTGCGCGTTCGCTGACGCGCGGCGGCGTGCGCGTGGGGTCGCGGTAGGCTGCGTCCATGAGCACGCCCCGCGCGCAGACGATCATCCACGGCATCGGCACGCTCGTCACGCCGGCGCGCGTTCCTGCGCCGATTCGCGGGGCCGACGTTGCCGCCGTGGTGGAGGTCGCCGGTGCGGCGATCGCGATCGGCGACGACGGCGCGATCATCGCGAGCGGCGTCGAAGCGGAGGTGCGAGCCGCTGTCGCCTTCGATGACGACACCGCCTTTCATGATGCGCACGGTGCGCTCGCGATCCCCGGACTCGTCGACTGCCATACACACCCGGTGTTCTCGGGCGACCGAGCCGCCGAGTTCGAACTGCGCAACCTCGGCGCAGGCTACGAGGAGATCCACGCAGCCGGGGGCGGCATCCGCGCAAGCGTCGCACGCACGCGCACGGCGCTCGATGACGGCACGATCGCGCCGCAGGTGCGTCGCCACCTCGACTGGATGCTCGCGGCAGGCACCACCACCGCCGAGGGCAAGTCAGGGTATGCGCTGACGCTCGAACACGAACTCGAGTCGCTGCGCGTCCTGCAGGCCGTCGCCGCGGAGCATCCGCTGCGGATGACGCGCACGCTGCTGGCGGCGCACACGGTTCCCGTGGAGTACGACGGTCGTGCGGACGAGTACATCGACGAGGTCGCGATCCCGGCCGCCCAGCGCGCGGTGTCGGAGGTGCGCGCCAGCGCCGCCGACGTGTTCCTCGAACGTGGATCATTCGATGTGGTACAGGCGGAGCGCTACCTGGTGGCAGCGCAGCAGGCGGGGCTGCTCGCACGTCTGCACGGCGACCAGTTCACCGATCAGGACGGCATCGAACTCGCCGTTCGCATCGGTGCGCGATCGATCGACCACCTCGAGGCGCTGGAACCCGACGCCCCGCGACTGAAGACGCTCGCGTCGTCGAACGTCGCGGGCGTGCTGCTGCCGCTGTCGTCGCTGTTTCTGGGACGGCCATATGCACCCGGCCGAGAGCTCATCGACGCGGGAGCGATCGTCGCGCTCGCGTCGGACTTCAATCCCGGCTCGAGCTACGGGGAGTCGCTGACCCTCGCGATGTCGCTCGCGTGCCTGGGGTGTCGACTGCGCGCGGGCGAGGTGCTCACCGCCACGACCGTCAACGCCGCATGGGTACTCGGCCTCGCCGATCGCGTCGGCCGCCTCGATCCCGGCTACCGCGGCGACGTGGTGCTGCTGGACCAGCCGTCGCTCGCGCACCTGCCCTACCACGTCGGCTCACCCGCGGTTCGGGCCGTGTTCGTCGGCGGGCTCGAGGTCGGGGCAGCTGCTGCGGGCACGGGCGCTGGTGTCGGCGCGTGAGCGAGCGGCTCGTGGAGGAGGGCTGGCTCGCGCCGGCACGACCGGGCCCGGGGCGCGTGCACGTGGCAATCGCGGTCGTGGCGGGTGTGCTTGCGCTCGCGACGTGGTTTGCCCTGACGATGACGTGGAAGGCGAGCTCCGGTCCCGACGACCTGCAGACCACCGTCATCGAGCTCAACGAACGCGGGCGCGCGGCAGTCGGCGGGTCCACGGAGGAGTTGCCCGTCGAGGTTCGCTCCTCGCGCGGTGTCGACTACCTCGCCGTGGCGCTTCAGGTCGACAACCGCTCGGCCGGTGCACAGCGCGTGTCGGTGCAGCTGCCAGCCGGAGTCGACCCCGAGCGAACGACCTTGCGTGTCGTGGGATCGCTGGACGAGATCCGCATCCGTCGCGACGAGTTCGGAAAGCCGAGAGCCGATGTCACCGCGGGCGGGCCAAGTGACGACCTGCGCGTGCTGTTCGTCGCGCCCGCCGAGCTGTTTAACCTGCCGGCGGACAAACGCGAATCGACCGGCGACCTGGCCGACCTCACGCGCCCGATCGACGAGTCAGCGCGCAGCGAGGAGGATGAGCTCCGAACCCTGAACTGGCTGCGCGATGCGAGCCCATGGCTGCTGCCGCTGCTGCTCGTCGCGTCGGCGGGGGTGCCGCTGCTGCTGTGGTGGCGTGCACGACAACGCTTCTTCTCGATGCGTCGACCAGGACCCGGCAAGGAGCTCGACTCCGCGCCGCCCTCGAGCCTCGACCCGGTCGGTGCAGCCGTGCTCGTTGCGGGTGCGCGCGGGGTCGATGCCGCCGCGGCGTTCGCCGGACACGTGCTCGACCTGGTCGAGCGTCGACAGCTGCTCATGCGACGCACGATGGACGTCGACCCCGGTGCAGGCGTGCTGATCGGCCTCGGGCACGCCGACGAGCTCGACGACGCAGCGGTGGACGCGCTGCGCGCCGCGGCGCTGCCCGACGGGATCACCGCCGCAGTGACCGACAGCCGCGCGAAGCTGCGACGCGTGCCCGAGGCCGAACAGGATGCGTGGCACCTGCACGTTGCCGCGCGCGAACGCTTCGAAGGGATGGTCGACCGCGTCGACCCGAAACGACTGCTCGGATTCGCGGCCCTGCTCGTCGTGATCGCGATCGTCGCGATCGTCGGCGGTGCCGCCACCGAGCTGTACGGTCGTCGCGCCCTGCTGTGGCTCGCCGCCGCCATCGCGCTGCCGAGCGCCCTGACGTTCGGACTGTGGGCACGCGACGCCGCCTCCTGGCGGATCGTGACGCGTGCGCGACGCACCGAGCGTGCCCAGTGGATCGCGTGGCGCTCGGTCGTGGGAACGAGCAGCGGACCCGCACTCGACCAGCGCAACCTGCCGGTGATCGCCGCCACGGGCGCCGACCTGGCCGGAGTTCGCACGTTCACGGGCCCTGACGCCGTCGCGCTCGACGCCGTCACCACCAAGACGATCAACGGCCTCAAGGCGATGATCGCCGACGACTGAACACGAGGTGTAGCAATCTGCTTGCCCACAGGGACAGCAGATTGCTATCACCTCGCATCAACGGCCCACCACAAGCGCACAACGGCGCGCACTGGTTGCGATGACTGCGACCAGATCGCACGCAGCGCAACCACATGTCGCTGAGCCGACTGGGTGGTTACACGGACTGCGATTTCATCGCAGTCAGAACGACCACATGCGGGCGCACGGGTCAGGGAGCCGAGGCCAGGAGGTTGACTCGCCATGCACGCCTGCCGCCCGTCGCCGCTCGCGGTGCTACCCTTTCGGCATGGCTGCCAAGAAGGCGCGCAAGCGCGCATACATCCCCCCAAGTGCCGAAGTCGTGAACCGCAAGGAGCGCACGACGTCCGCGCCGCGCGTCCAGCGTACGCAGGCGACGCGTGGCGGCGCCGGCGGAGCCCGTGGACAGTACGTCTACCCGCAGCCGAGCCTCAAGCGCACGCTCAAGCGCCTGCCGGTCTACTTCGTCCTGATCTTCGCGCTCCAGTACTTCTTTGCCGGCCAGGACGCGCGCGGGCTCGACACGCAGGAGCGGCTCATCTTCGCCGCCGGCTCCGCAGCGTTCGTGACCGTGATCTTCGCGCCGTTCATGCACATCATGGACAAGTTCGCCTACAACCGGTACCTGCGCCGCACCGGTCAGCAGCCGAAGCCGCCGGCCGACACGAAGTCCTGACCGTGAGCTCCGACCGCCCGGTCGCGGGCACGCTGCTCGAGGTCCACGGGCTCTCGCTCGGACCGATCGGCACGAACTGTTACCTCGTCAACGAGGCGGGCAGCACCCGCGCGTTCGTCGTCGACCCCGGCGACCAGGCCGACGTCATCCAGGACGTCGCTGCCGACAACGGCGTGACGATCGAGGCGATCCTCGTCACCCACTGCCACTGGGACCACATCGGTGCCGTCGCCGCACTCGCCGACGCAACCGGCGCGCCGGTCTGGATGAGCACGACCGAAGCACCCGTGCTCGAGGACCCCACGCAGTTTCCGATGGGCGGACCCGCGCCGATCGCACCCGCTCGCGTCGACCACACGATCGACGGCGGCGAGCGCATCGAGGTCGCCGGCATCGCGATCGACGTGCTCGACACGCCCGGCCACAGCCCCGGACATCTCACCTTCGTGGTCGACGGCGTCCGCGGTGCGAGCGAAGACACCTACGACTCTCCGCCCGTGGCATTCGTGGGCGACGTCATCTTCCAGGGCTCGGTCGGCCGCACCGACCTGCCGTTCGCCGACTCCGACACGCTCATGTCGACGCTGGACATGCTCGTCGCGCGCTTGCATCCGGACACCGTCCTGCTGAGCGGCCACGGTCCGGTCACCACGATGCGCGCCGAGCTCGCGTCGAATCCGTTCCTGCGCCGGTAGGCGCGCGGGGTAGGCTTTCGCCATGAGCGACCAGATCCAGCTTCCCCGCGGCACGCAGGACGTGCTGCCCGCCGATTGGCGACTGCGCTTTCGCGTGCTCGACACCGCGCGCCGTCGCTTCGAGGCTGCCGGCTTCGGACGCATCTCGACCCCGACGTTCGAACACACCGAGCTCTTCCATCGCGGCGTGGGGGAGGCCACCGACATCGTCGGCAAGGAGACCTACACCTTCGAAGACCGCGGCGGGCGATCGCTGACGCTGCGCCCCGAAGGCACCGCCGGGGTGAGCCGCGCATTCGTTGCCGGGGGGCTGCATCGCGAACCACTGCCCGTGAAGCTCTGGTATTCGATGGCGATGTTCCGCTACGAGAAGCCGCAGGCCGGTCGCCTTCGCGAGCACGAACAGCTCGGTTGCGAGGTGCTCGGTTCCGAACGCGCCGCCGTCGATGCGGAGGTCATCGCCGTGCAGGCCGGCATCTACCGCGACCTGGGCCTGCCCGACCTGGTGTTGCAGCTCAACTCCGTCGGCTCCACCGAAGCGCGCGCCGCGTATCGCGCCGCGCTCGTCGAGTACCTGACCCCGTACGCGGCGGAGCTCGACACGGACTCGCAGGACCGGCTCGCCACCAACCCGCTGCGCATCCTCGACTCCAAGGACGAGCGAACCCGCGAGATCGTCGCCGGCGCGCCCCTGCTGCCCGCATTCCTCACCGACGAGGACCGCGCGCACTTCGATCGCGTGCAGACGCTGCTCGCCGCCGCGGGCATCGAGGTGATCGTCGACCCGTTGCTCGTGCGCGGGCTCGACTACTACACGCGTACCGTCTGGGAATTCACGAGCTCGGCACTCGGCGCGCAGTCGACGGTCGGCGCGGGTGGACGCTACGACGGGCTCGTGGAGCAGCTCGGCGGACCGGCAACGCCCGCGGTCGGGTTCGGTACCGGCATCGAGCGCATCGTGCTGTGTCTGGAAGCGCTCGGACAGAAGAGCCGCACGCGCCCCGTCGATGCGTACGTGGGCGTCGCGACCGATGCAAGCGACGCTGCGTGGACTCGCGCGTTCCGGATCACGACCCAGCTGCGCGAGCGCGGCCGCGCGATCGAACTGGATCTCGCGGGTCGCTCCGCGAAGGGGCAGGCCAAGCAGGCATCGAAGCTGGAAGCATCCCTGCGCGTGCTTGTCGACGACCTCGGCGCACGCATGTTCCTGCGTGGCGACTTCGACGGCTCGGACCTGCCGAGCGACGTGGACGCATCGATCGGCCAGATCGACGCGCAGCTCGTCGCGCTTGCAACGATGCCCGCGCCCGCATGACCTGAGCGTCTCTCGCACGCGCGGATGCCAGCACGCATAGGATGCTCCGCATGACCCAGACGCATGATGCCACCAAGTACCGAACGCACGAATGCGGCCATGTCGGCCTGTCCGACGTGCCCAACGCGCTGTACCGACTCGCGCGCATCGACGACGAGGTGCGCGTCACCGGCTGGGTCAACTCCGTGCGCGACCACGGTGACCTCATCTTCGTCGACCTGCGCGACCGCACCGGCATCGTGCAGCTCGTCATCGACCCCTCCGATGCACCCGCAGCGCACAAGGTCGCCGAGGCGCTGCGCAACGAGTTCTGCGTGATGGCCCGCGGCAAGGTCCTGGCACGTGCGACCGAGCTCATCAACCCGAACCTCGCCACCGGCGCGGTGGAAGTGCGCGTCGACGAGCTCGAGGTGCTGTCGACGTGCGAGGTGCTGCCCTTCCAGCTCGACGACGACAACGTCAACGAAGAGGCGCGCCTCAAGTGGCGCTTCCTCGACCTGCGCCGCGAGCGCATGTTCGGCAACCTGCAGCTGCGCTCGCACATCACGCAGGTGATGCGGCGCTACCTCGACGCGCGCGGCTTCCTCGACGTCGAGACCCCGATCCTCACCAAGTCCACGCCGGAGGGTGCGCGCGACTTCCTCGTGCCGAGCCGTCGCGGCCCGGGCCAGTTCTTCGCGCTGCCGCAGAGCCCGCAGCTGTTCAAGCAGATGCTCATGGTGGCGGGCATCGAGCGCTATTACCAGATCGCTCGATGCTTCCGTGACGAGGACCTGCGCGCCGACCGCCAGCTCGAGTTCACGCAGCTCGACGTGGAGATGAGCTTCGTCGAGCAGGAGGACGTGCTCCATCTGATGGAAGGCCTCATGCGCGAGGTCTGGAAAGAAGTCGCGGGCGTCGAGTTCGACGAGCCGTTCGTTCGACTGCCGTTCCGCGAGTCGATGCTGCGTTTCGGCTCCGACAAGCCCGACCTGCGCTTTGACCTGGAGATCGCCGATCTGACCCAGGCGTGGGCCGGCACCGAGTTCGGCGTCGCGCGCGGTGCGATCGACTCAGGTGGCGCGGTGCGCGTGCTTGCCGCTCCCGGCGGTGGACGCTTCAGCCGCAAGGACATGGACGAGCACACCGAGTTCGCGAAGCAGTTCGGTGCCAAGGGCCTCGCATGGTTCATCGTGGAGGAGGACGGTGCCCTGCGCTCTCCCGTCACGAAGTTCCTGACCGAGGACGAGCAGACCCAGCTCAAGGGCCTGTCGGGTGCAAAGCCTGGCGACGCGATCTTCATGATGGCTGACACCGATCACGTCGTGAGCCGCGTGCTCGGTGCCCTGCGCACGCGTCTGATCGAGGAGCTCGAGCTCGTTCCCGAGCGCGAATGGGTGTTCGCGTGGATCGTCGATGCGCCGCTGTTCGAGCACGACGAGGACCGCAACCGCCTCACGTTCGCGCATCACCCATTCTGCCAGCCGACGCCCGAGACGCTCGCGCTGCTCGACACCGACCCGGCAGCGGTGGTGGCGCAGGCGTACGACCTCACGCTCAACGGCTGGGAGCTCGCGTCCGGATCGATCCGCGTGCACGACTACACAGTGCAGCAGAAGATCTTCAACGTGCTCGGCATGAGCGAGGCAGAGGCGGAGGAGAAGTTCTCGTTCTTCCTGCGCGCGCTCAAGATGGGTGCACCCCCGCACGGTGGCATCGCCCCGGGCCTCGACCGAATCGTGATGCTGCTCGCGCGCGAGCAGAACATCCGCGAGGTGATCGCCTTCCCGCGTCAGCAGTCGACGTTCGATCCGCTCACCGAGTCGCCGAGCCTCGTCGACCAGGAGCAGCTCGACGAACTGCACCTGCGCACGGTGCAGCCGCCCGTGACCGCGAAGGCCTGATCCGCGTCAGTGTGGTTGTCCTGACTGCGACCAGATCGCAGTCGACGCGACCAGACGCGTGGAAACGCGCCACGTGGTTGTCCGGACTGCGACCGGATCGCAGTGGTCGTAACCACCCACACGCGCCTTTGGGGCATCAACGAATAGGGGCGCCGATCGTGAGATCGACGCCCCGGGTGCCTTGCGGCAATGTGCGTGGGATGCGGTGGTTGATCAGCCGTGCTGCTGCGGCTGGCGCTGCAGCTGCACGACGTTCTGCTGCTGGTCTGCCTTCGGCATGACCGGCATCATCTGCGTCAGCTGCGAGATGAGCGGCTCGAGGCTCTCGAGCACCTGGCGACGGCGCTCCTCGAGGCGACGGATCTGGTCCTTGAGACGATCCTGCTCGCGCATTGCTTCCTGCGCGCGCACGGTCGCGAGGCGGCGCTGCTCCGCGAGCACCTGCTCGCCCTCACGGCGCGCGGTCTCGACGATCGCGCGCGCCTCCGTCTGTGCCTGCTGGAGCACCGCCGTGGCGTCGCCGCGCAGCGTGCCGGCTTCTTCGTTGGCACGAATCAGGATCTGCTCACCCGTCTGCTGGGCTTCGCTGATGATCTCCTCGACCTCGCCGAGCAGCACGCGCGCCTGCGCCTGTCCATGCTCACGGATGCGCTCGGCCTCGTCCTCGGCTCGATCGATGATCTCCTCAGAGCGCGCGTGCGCCGTGCGCAGCTCGAGCTCCATGCGGTGCTGGACGTTGGAGGCCTCGTCCTCGATGAGCTGCACGAGCCGACTCACGTCGATGCCGATCGACGCGGCGGCGTTCGCGCCTCCGCTGCCGGGCACGAACGATGCCGTCGACACGGGAGCGGGCTGGGTGGGGGCGAGCTCCGCGGCGGGCGCGGGCTGGGGCGTCGGGGCCGCGGGCGTCGGCTCGAGCGTGACGGAGCCCGTGGCCTGCGGGGTCGTGGGCTCGGCCGCGGCGGTGGGCACGGAGACCGGCTTGAGCGCGGCATCGAGGCGGGCCTCGATGTCGGCGTCGGTCTCGGGTGCGGGGGTGGTGGGCGTGGGCTGCTGCTGCACGGTGGCCTCCGATGCGGGCGTCGTGGTCGAGGTGGGCGTCGGGACCGACGTGGTGGTGACGGCGGGGGCTCCGGTGGCGGTGGCACCGCTCATTGCCGCGAGGTCGTTGGCACGCGCGATCACGGCGCGCTGCATGTCGAGCTTGGCGCGATCGGGCTCGTCAGCGACGGCTCGCGCGCCGACCAGCTCATCCATGCGACGAGCCAGGTCATCGACGGTCGCGACCGCCTGGGCGGTCGCGTGGGACGTCGTCGTGTCATCGGCATCGTCGGAGCGCTTGCCACGGCGGAACAGGCCGCGGCGAGTGCCCTCGCTACCGGTGGCTTCCATGGATCCCTTCACGAACTTCTCCTCGCTGCGGTGCGGTGCGTCGGCAGGCCTGTGACGTGCACGGGACGAGTGGGCATCCGAGCACGTGCGCAGGTCGTGGATTGCGCGACGGTAGCGAGGTTGTACCCCTGCCGACACGGCTTTGAACATGGAGAACCGACTTGCCATTCCTGCCGTATGCCAAGGCGCGTCAAGCGCTCCGGAAGTCGTGCCGATAGCGCATCGGAACCCGTGCGTCGCAGCTGTGATGCCGGATACGAAGGAGCAATTCGACCGTGTCGGTACCCACGACATTGCAGGGAACTCATGATGGATGCGGCGGAGCAGTCGTGTTCCGTCCCGCCACCCATCGTCGCGAGCTGCTCGCCGGACAAGCTGTCCTGCTGAGCGCTGCGTGCCGCACCTGCGGCGCCACCCTGACCACCGAATGGCGACTTCCCGATGCGATGGTCGAAGCATTCCGGGCACAGGAAGCTACGACGGTGCACGCACACGTCGCTGAAACCGAGTCGCTGCCGATGGCCGCCGGAGCCGAGGACTGGCGCTCGGCGGAAGCGCCCCCGCGACGCGAGGTGCCCGTTGCGCCGCCTGTGGCGAGCCTCGGCGACTGGCGACTGCGCACCGCGCGACGACCCGCATTCGACCCGCACACCCCCGTCGGCTACGACGAGCCGTCGCTCCAGCCCGGTTTCACGTCCGAACCTGCTCCCGCCATGGACCCGGCGATGGACGCGTACATGACGCAGTTCTCATCGAAGGTCGAATCCGCCCGCGAGAGCCTGCGTCGCGCCAGTTCCGGCCTGCCGTCGACGCTCGATGGCTCCGACTCCGGTTTTCGCGCTCCGAACCTGTCCCGGCGCCCCGACCTGGGGGCCTCGACGCTCTCGCGAACACCGTCGACGCTGCGCCCTGCGGCACCTGAAGCGCCAGCCGCCGCCGAACCTGCCGCCCAGGCCATCGAAGCCGCGATCGCATCACCAACCTTTGCCGACGACGTCGTGGCGCCGCTCACTGCTCCTGCAGGCATCGCCGTGGTCGAACAGCCCGAGCCGGCAGTTCAGCCCGAGCCGGTGGCGCAGCCCGAGCCGGTCGTGCAGCCCGAGTACGTCGAGCCTGCGCCGCAGCCCGAAGCTGTCGCACCCGCCGCCCCCGAGTTCGTCGAAGCACCCGTGCCAGCTGCCCCGACACCCGAGCCGGCCCCGGCGGTCGCCGCCCCCGCGCCGGCTGCCCCCGCCGCCCCCGCGCCGGAGATCGCACCCACCGACGCGGACGTGTTCCCGCCCCTCGAGCCGCCCGCGCCACTCGCCGCAGCCCCCGAAGCGGCTGCAGCACCCGCCGCGGATGCCGCTGCTGGCGTGTGGACCGAACTGCCCGTTTCTGCACCCGCCGCTCCGGCCCTGGCCGCTCCGCCAGCTCCGGCTGCCGTGCCCGCCTCGTTTGCGCCTCCCGCGCCAGCCCCGCTGGCTGCCGCGCCCGCGGCCTCGGCATCACCGGACGCCCCTCAGGCCGAGCCAGAGGCCCCTGCAAGCTTCGCCGACGCCTTCGGTGAGGCGACCGTCGCCGCACCCCAGCTCGTCGAGCCTGCACTGAGCGCCCTTGCTGGTGGTGCCCCTGCCGCAGCTCCGGCACCCGCCGCCGCTCCCGCAGTCGCAGTCGCCGCTGCCCCCGCGATGCCCGCGGCGCCAGCCGAGCCCGACGCTTCCGTCGCGTTCGAGCCCGATCGTGGCTTCGATTGGGGCAGCGAGGATCCGAACGCGCCCGCCACCAGGAAGCGCGGCCTGCGTCTGGGACGAAAGGCCAGGACCGCCACGCCGGTCGATCCAGCCGCGGGCCCGGAAGTCGTGTTCGAGCCGGCGCCCGACGCCGACCTCGCCGGTACGCGATCACGATCGCTGATCGGCCTGCCCGCCGTCGTGCTGGTCGTGCTGCTCGCCGCGATCGGCGGATTCGCCGCCAAGGAAGTCTTCACCACCGACACGGCGGCCCTCCAGCAGCAGAGCGCCGCGCTGCTGACCGATACCACCACCGAGATTCCCCCGGCCGACAGCGTGGTCCCGCCCGCCGACCCCGCCGCTGCCCCGAAGACCGCGGCCCCCAAGGCCGGCGCCGCCAAGGGCACCACCAAGCAGGCCGCCACCACGGCCAAGACCCCGCCCGCCACCGCGACCACTACGACCCCCACGACACCTCCCGGCAACGCCGTCGCCGACACCGGCGGCGCACTCGCCGATGCCGCGGCGGGTGCGGGAACCACCGCTCCCGCGGCTGCGTCCAACGCTGCAACCGCTCAGGTTCCCGCCGACGCTGCCGATACGGCTGTCGTGACGGCGTCGGCTGCCCAGTCCTCGTCCAACCCGTTCGCCCGTCCGCAGTGAGGAATCCCATGTCCCACGAAACCGACCCGAAGCGAGGCCCATGGTCAGCGGCTGAAGCCGCTGCTATGGTGGGTGCAGACCCGGCCCAGCGAGCGGCGCAAACCGTCGAAGGGCCAACACTTCACGATCGGGAGATCGGGTTCGGCCGCGGCCTTGCTTCGTCCGACAGGTCACCCACCTGCAATTGCAGGTCCTCACGAGCGTCTGCACGTTCGTTCGGGCCGGGTCGACTTTCCACACGCCTTGGAGCACGCATGCTCGGCGTCGTGGCACTCGCGCTCGTCGCCGCCGGTTGTGGCGGCAGCCCCGACGCACTGCTCAACACGCCGACCGAGAACGCCATCGGCACGCCCGCACCCGCCGATACGACACCGCTCGTCGCCAACGAAGAGCAGCCCGGCGTCAACGAGATCGGCTCCGCGGACGCCAAGGTCGGTGCCCCGGTCAAGGTGTCCGCGATCACCCCCAAGAAGTTCGCCAAGGCGCACTGCTCCAAGCCGATCATGGTCGTCTTCTACCAGCCCGAGTCGATCCTCGATTCGAACCTGTTCGGCCAGGCCAAGGCCGCGACCAGGGGCGTCGATGACGTCGTGACGCTCGTCTACACGCCCCGCGACGTGAAGACGTTCGGTGACCTGCCGGCCAAGCTCGGCCTGCTCACCACGCCCGGAATCGCCACCATCGGCCGCGACGGCACGATCGAGAACTTCTGGACGACGTACGTCGACAGCGCGCTCATCAAGCGCTCGCTCCAGAACGCCGAACGATCCAAGCCGTGCAAGGTGAGCAACGACGACGTGCCTGCCGCAGGTTCCGCACTCGTGGATGCGACGACCGTCGCCAACGGCGGCACCGTCGCCAACACGACCGCTGATCCGCTCGCCGGTTCGCCGCCGAACACCCCGGCCGTCGACGCCGCCCCATCCTGCACCGACGCCTCAGTCGGCACGGGTGTCTGCACCGGCACCAGCGCCAGTACTGATCCGCTCGGTGGAATCACGCCCGGCGTCTGAACCGACGCTGACGCGACGCCTGCTCCGCACGTTCGCGTGTACGCTGTCGCGTGATGCGCAGCGTCCGACAGCACCTCGACGACCCCAGCCTGGGGGACGGCTTCATGGCTCCCGGCGACGCTGCGGCTGACGGCTGCGCCGGCGGCTCCTGCGGCGTGCTCGCGCACTACCTGCTCGACGTCGACGCCAACGGCGTGATCGTCGACTGCTCCGCGCGCGTCCGCGGCCGTGCATCAGCCTTCGCGACCGCCAGCGCGCTGTGCGAGGCAGCTCGCGGTCGCACCGTCGTCGACGCCGCCCGCCTCGGCCTCAGCACGCTCCATCCCAGCTTCGCCGACTTCGATGACGAAGACCGCGAACGCGCACTCGTCGCCGAAGACGGCTTCCACCACGCACTCGGCCGTTGGCTGCTCACCCGCATGCAGGCCGCGCCCGACGGCACCGGCGCGCTGCGCCCGCAGATCCCGCCTGCGATCACCGACACCTCCGAGCGACCGAACGTCGTCGTCGGCATGAGCGGTGGCGTCGACTCCGCCGTCGCGCTGCATCGCCTGCTCGACGCCCACGACGGTCGCGTGATCGGTGCCACCCTGCGCCTGTGGATCGACCCGCGCGCGCCAGACCCCGAAGCGGCCTGCTGCAGCCCCGACTCCGTGCGCCGCGCCCGCGAGACGTGCCACGCAGCCGGCGCGCCCCACCTGTCGATCGACTTGCGCGAATCCTTTGCCCGCGCGGTCGTCGTGCCGTTCGTGACCGATTATGCCAACGGCAGCACCCCGAACCCGTGCGTGCGCTGCAACGGGCGCTTCCGCCTCGACGAGCTCGTCCGCCTGGCAGACGTCGTCGGCGCGCAGCGCGTCGCCACCGGCCACTACGCACGCACCGTGACCCGCCACGGCACCACCCTGCTCGCGCGCGGTGACGACTCCACCAAGGACCAGTCGTACATGCTCGCCCAGGTCGAGCCCGCCACCGCCGCACGACTGGAGTTCCCGCTCGCGCACGAGCACAAGGTCCGCGTGCGCGCCGAAGCCGCCGGCCTCGGGCTCGAGCAGGCGACGACGGCCGAGAGCCAGGAAGTCTGTTTCCTCGGCGGCGGCGACTACCGCCAGTTCCTGTCGCGCGCGGGTGCGATGGGAACGCCCGGCGAGATCGTCGTCGAGCGCGATGGAGTCGACGAGGTCGTCGGCACCCACGACGGCGTCGCACGCTTCACGCCCGGCCAGCGCAAGGGCATCGGCATCGCCGCGCCCCACCCGCTGTACGTGCTCGACGTCGACCCGAAGTCGGGCCGCGTGCTCGTCGGTCCGGAGGATGGTTCCCTGGCGCGCACGCGCGTACGCGTGGACGACCTCGTCTGGCACGACCCGATCCCGCCTGAGCGCGTGCACGTGCAGCTGCGCTATCGAGCCCGCGACGGCGCCGCTCCCGCACGCGTGCTCGACCTCGCAGGCGACGGCACCGCGACGCTCGAATTCGAGGGTTCTCAGCGCGCACCGGCACCCGGCCAGGCCGCCGTGCTCTACGACGATGACGGTGTCGTGCTCGGAGTCGCACGTATCGTGCGCGATCCTGATGTGGCGCGCGCCCGATCCGGGCGCTAGGCTGGCCCGAACCACGGCGTGTCGAGGGAGGCCACGGTGGACGGGGAAACCGCGAAGGCGATCATGTGGCTCGGCCTTGCGCTGCTGTTCGCGCTCGCGGGCATCGGCACCGGCTACGTGCTTTGGCGCGTCGGTCGACTGCTGCGCCGCACCGAGCATGACCTGCATCGTACGGTCGACGAGGTCGTGCCGATCATGGCCAAGGCCGGCGTGAGCATGGATCGAGTCAACGACCAGCTCGGCAAGGTCGACCTGATGATGGACAGTGCCGTCGACATGGCCGACGCGCTCGATTCCACCGTCCGCGCCGTCTCCCACGCCGTCACCGAGCCGGTACGCGCAGTCTCCTCGACGTTCGCTGGAGCCGCCGAAGCCGCTCGCAGCTTCCGCGATCGCGTCGGCGACGACGAACGCTTCGACGATGCACCCAGCGCCGATGAGGACGCCGACGACCGTGCACCCGAACCGGCGGGAAGTGCCTCGTGAGCGTCGTGCGCGGGATCGTCGGAGCAGCACTGGGCGCAGCCACGGCTGGCATCGCGATGCGGGTTCGTTCCGTCGCCAAGGAACGCGACCAGTCGCTCCTGGACGTAGCCGGCGACCTGCCTGGAATCCTCGCCGAGGACGCCACGCGGATCGCCGACGCAGCCCGTCATGCGCTGGAAGACGGGCGCGAAGCGTCACGGACTGCCAGAATCGACTTCGACGAGCAGGTTGCCAGCCGTTCTCGTCGAACGAAGGGGAACGATGTCTGACACTGTTGCTTTGAGCTTTCCGCGCGATTCGCGCTACTACGCCGTCGCTCGACTGGTGGTGGGCGGCATGGCCGCGCCACTGCAGATGAGCTACGACGCACTCGACGACCTGCAGCTCGCCATCTCGAGCCTGCTCGACCATGAGGAGCTCGCCACGCAGGGCGCCACGGTCGACGGCCTCGGCGACGTGCAGCTGCGACTCGAGGTCGACGAGCACCAGCTCGTGGCCGGACTCGGGGCGTTCGCGACGGGCAGCCTCGACCGCGCGTTCCAGCGCTCTGCCGAGCAGGGTGGCGAGATGGGCCTGCAGCGCCTGCTCGACACGATCGTCGACGACGTCAGCGTCGGGGCCGAGGATGATGGCGAGTGGGTCACGCTCACCAAGCGCGTGAAGGCGCTCGCATGAATCGTCGTCCCGAGGACATCATCGTCACGGCGGGTCTCGACCCTGCGATCCAGCAGGACATCGAGGAGAACCTCAACGAGCCGGTTCGTCGTCCCACGGCCGACGACAAGGTCGACCACCAGCTGCTGTACGCCTATCACCACGACGGCAGCATGAAGGCGCGCGAGCAGCTCATCGAGCTGTACCTGCCGCTCGTGCGCTCGCTCGCGCGCCGCTACTCCTACCGCGGCGAGCAGCTCGAGGACCTCGTCCAGGTGGGCTGCATCGGTCTCATCAAGGCGATCGACCGCTTCGACATCGAGCGTGGCGTGGAGCTCACGACCTACGCCACGCCGAACATCATCGGCGAGATCAAGCGCCATTTCCGCGACAAGGGCTGGGCCGTGCGCGTGCCGCGCGGCTTGCAGGAGCTCAACGTCCGCCTGAGCAAGCTCATCGAGGAACTGACCGTCCAGCTCGAGCGCTCGCCGACGATCGCCGAGCTCGCCAAGGCATCGGGCGCGACCGAGGAAGAAGTCCTCGAAGCGCTCGAGACCGGCCAGGCCTACTCGAGCGTGTCGCTCTCTTCCGGCCCGTCAGGTGGCGACGACGATGGTGATCTCGATCCGCTCGAGTCGCTCGGCTCGATCGAGGAGAACTACGCGATCACCGAGGACCGTGCCGTGCTCGCTCCGGGCTTCGCCGCGCTCGACGATCGCGAACGATTCATCCTGCACCTGCGCTTCTTCGAGGGCCTCACGCAGTCGCAGATCGCCTCGCGCGTCGGCATCTCCCAGATGCACGTGTCGCGCCTGATCCGCCGCTCGCTCCAGAAGATCAAGGACGAGATCGGCACTGCTGAGTAAGGACCGATCGGACGTGTTCGACGCACCCGGATGGGTCGACGATCGGCAGCTCGTGCCCGGCATCTGGCACGAGCTCGAACCGAATCATTGACGACCGTTGCGCCCACGCGTTCATCAGCTCCTGATCGATCACTCGATCCTGTGCGCCGGCGACGAGGTGGATGGGGATCTCGGCGTCGATGAGCGGGCCCATCGCGGACTGCCACGGCGTGTCCAGGATGATGCTGTGCATCGCCCCGATGTAGGACCACCACGAATGCTCCATGGCGCCTTCGAGCACGGGGATCGGCATGGTCGGGCGAACGGCGCGGTAGACCGGGCGTGCCAGGCGCGGTCGAGGGCACAGCAGCCGGCAGGTGATCTGCGCCAGCGGCGTGTCGAGCCCGGTGAGGGCGTTCACGCGACCCATCGCACGGACATGGTCGCGGGCCGACTGCGCGGATCGATGCAGGGGCGCGCCCCAGGTCACGATCCCTCCGACGCGATCCGCATGACGCGATGCCAGGCACACGCCGAGTGCCCCGCCAAGGGAATGTCCTGCGATGAAGAGTGGTCCTGATCCACGACCGACGACGTCGAGCAGGTCGTCGAGCGCGTGCAGGTGGTCGTCGAGCGTGAACTCCCGGCGACCGCGATCCAGCGAGGCTCCGAAACCGAGGAGGTCCGGGATCACGACGGTGCCGCACGAGGCGAGCGCATCCCATGTCGCGTCGAACTGCGCCTGCGTGCTGGCGATGCCGTGGAGCAGCAGGATCGTCACGTCGGATGAGTCGTCGATCGATTCGATGACGCGTCCGGCGAGCAGTTCCCCACGACGGATCGATCCGCGCCCGGGCTGCCACGCGATGCGCTTCGGCCGAGCGATGGTCATGCGGGAACGAGGCATCGGTGCAGGATAGCTGTGTACGAGGACTGCTGGTTGCCGGTGTCGTGACTGGGGATCGTTCCCCGTGGGAAGGCCCCCGTATGCTCTGTCGTACCCGAAACGCCTCGCTGCTCGCCGTGTTCGTCGTGGGCGCGTGCCTGCCCTCGACCGCATCGGCCGCGCTCGACGTCACGCGCAACCCCACGACCGGCGGCTTCAATGTCACCGCCAACGGCGACGTCACCGAGCACGTGACGATCGATCGATCGGCCGACGGATCGCTGCGGATCGCCGACACCACCGCGCCCGTCACGTCATCCGACGCCGTGTGCGCTGCAGACGCGTCGACCGGGACCGTCGCGTGTGCGACCTCTTCCGGAATGTCGGTCACTGTCGCGCTCGGCGGTGGCGCGGACACGTTCGATGCTCGCGCCGCGACCGGCATCGCCCTGCGCGTCGACGGAGGAGCCGGTGCCGATCGGCTGCGCCTGGGCTCCAGCGGCATGACGGTCGCCACCGGCACGGATCGGCTCGACACGTACGACCTGTCCCATGCCGACTCGAGCGTTCGCGTGCGCTATGAGACGCGTGCCCGCCGGGTCGTTGCGCGATGCGGGGGCTGCACGGGCGCGTGGGCCGTCGCGCTGCCCCTGAATCCCAAGGCGGTACTGCTCGGCACCGGCGACGACGACATCGACCTGCGTGCATGGGCGACCCGCGGCCTGACGAGCTGGATCACCGGCGCCGGGCGCGACCGCGCGATCGGGTCGAAGTACCGCCGCTCCGTGTTCAACACGGGAGCCGACGCCGACGTGCTGGTCAGCTGGGGGCCCGCCGACCGTCTCCTCGGTGGCGCCGGCGCGGACAAGCTCGCCGACCTCGGTGGCTCCGGCGACTTCCTTGACGGCGGTCCCGATACCGACGTGATGGCGTCCCTCGATGGCGGCCGCGACACGATGCGTGGGGGCTCCGGCCGCGACATGTGCCCGTCGCTGCGCGCGGGGATGTCCACGTGCGACTCGAGCGGTCGCGTCAGCGGCTTCGAGATGAACCTGTACCTGCCGGTCCCGTCGCAGCAGTCGGTGCTGCGCGTCGTCGGCATCTTCCTCTGACGCGAGACCTCAGCGGGAGACGAGTGCACCCGCGTACATGCCCTGCACTGCGCGGATCGCGCCGTGCGCGGCGTCGAACGTGGCCGGACCGGCCTCGGGGAACTCGTCGAGCAGCGCGACGATCGCCGCGCGAAGTGCGCGGGCATGGGACTCGGACTGGAAGCCCACGACCTCGAAGAACTGCACGCCGGGTCCGGAGGTCAGGTCGTAGTGCTCGGCAAGCGCGAGCTGCATCGTGCGGGTCGACCTGGGCAGTCGCGTGATCCATGCGTACAGCGCCGCGAGGCCCTGCGCACAGCCGCTCTGGCACAGGTACTCGAAGTCATCCAGGCACACCGACGTCGCGACGTTCGGTTCGGACTTGCGCACCGTGTCGCTGAACAGGCCAAGCGCCGCGCACGTCTGCAGCCACAGGTCGGCGATGCTCGGCGGATTCAGCTCCATCGGCACGAGCATGTTGAGCAGCGATCGACGAATTGCGGGATGGTTGCGCGTGACCGAGTGCACGGTGCTCACGAATCGGGGGAGGGCGTCGACGAGCTGGAAGTACTGCGCAGCGAATGCACGGACCTCGTCGCGGCTCAGCTCGCCTGCCGACATCGCCTGCAGCAGCGGCGTGTGCGCCGGATCGTTTGCCGCGCGCATCTCGTCGATCTGCTCAAGCACGGAAGCACTGGTGGTCGTCATCCTGGCCACGTCTCCTCGTTCGGCCGACGTCCTGTCGGCGGTAACCCACACTCACCATCTCCGGGTCCCAACCCGGGGAAGGCGAGATGGTAGCACGCAGCTACCGCCGCGGCGGTGGGTTCGAACGGACTCGGCCGACTCGGGCCGCTCGCGCGCGCAGGTAGTATTCGCCCATGACGAATCGACGAAGTGAGCGACCGAGCTCCGCTCGGGTGCCCGTAGGGCTCATGGCCGAACGAGGAGCATTCGCACGACGCGCTCCCGAAGGGAGCGTTTCGTGAAGAGCGCCGAGATCCGCCAGACCTTCCTCGATCACTTCGCCGTGGACCACGGCCATCTCGAGGTGCCGAGCGCATCGCTCATCCCGAGTGCGTACGACCCGTCGATCCTGCTCAACACGGCCGGCATGCAGCCGTTCATGCCGTACTTCCTCGGTCAGGACACGCCGCCCGCATCGAAGCTCACGTCGTGCCAGAAGTGCTTCCGGACCGTCGACATCGACGAAGTCGGCCTCACCGCGCGCCACATGACGTTCTTCGAGATGCTCGGCAACTTCTCGTTCGGCGACTACTTCAAGCGCGACGCCATCCAGATGGCGTGGGACCTGATCATCGACAAGTTCCAGATCCCGCTCGACAAGCTCTGGGTCACCGTCCACGAAGGCAACGACGAGCTCGGCCTCGGCCTCGACACCGAAGCGCGCGACCTGTGGATCGAAGTCGGCATGCCGGCAGACCGCATCGTCGCGCTCGGCGACGACAACTTCTGGAAGGCCGGCGCCACCGGACCCTGTGGTCCGTGCAGCGAGATCTTCTACGATCGCGGCCCCGACTGGGGCCCCGACGGCAAGCCCGGCGACGAGGGTGACCGCTACCTCGAGTTCTACAACCTCGTGTTCATGCAGTACCGACGCGACTCCGCCGGCAAGCTCCACGAGCTGCCCAACAAGAACATCGACACGGGGATGGGCCTGGAGCGCATCACGTCGATCCTGCAGGACAACGTCTCGATCTTCGAGATCGACTCGGTACTGCCGATCACGCGCTGGGCCGAGCAGCACTCCGGTCTCACCTACGGCGAAGACGATGCCGTCACCAAGGCGATGCGCGTGCTCATCGACCACGGCCGCGGCATGACGTTCCTGGCGAGCGACGGCGTCCAGCCCTCCAACGAAGGACGCGGCTACGTGCTGCGGCGCGTCATCCGCCGCGCGATCCAGCACGCCGATCGCATCGGCCTGTACCCGAATCGTGAGGCGGGCCCGCTCACGGACCTGCACGCGCTCGTCGTCGACATGTTCGGCCCGCAGCATCCGGCGCTCGTCGAGCAGCGAAGCTTCGTCGCCGACCTGCTGCGTGCCGAGGAGGAGCGCTTCCTGCGCAGTCTCGATACCGGCACGAAGCTGCTCGAGGGCGTGCTCGCCGAGACGCCGGCTGGGGGAGTCGTGGCGGGAGACGCCGCATTCCAGCTGCATGACACCCACGGCTTCCCGGTCGAGCTCACCGAGGAGCTGGCGGGGGAGCGCGGCTTCACCGTCGACCGAGGACGGTTCGACGAGCTCATGCAGCAGCAGCGCGAACGTGCACGGGCGGCCGGTGGATCTGGCACGTTGCCGACCGAGCAGGCCGCGACGTTCGTGCGAAGCGCGCCCGCCGGCGAGTTCGTCGGCTATGACTCCCTCGAGGTCGAAACGCGCATCGCGGCGCTCGAGCCGATCACCGGTGACGAGGCGGGCCAGCGGGTGCTCATCAAGCTCGAGCAGACGCCGTTCTATGCCGAAGGCGGTGGCCAGGTCGCCGACGCGGGCGACGTGGTCGGCCCCCACGGCATCGCAGTGGTCGAAGCCGTGATGCGCTTCGACGGCGACCAGGTGATCGTCGCCACCGTCGACGGCGTCCTGGCCACAGGCGATGCGGTTGCCGCGAAGGTCTATCCCGAACATCGCCTGCCGACCCAGTCCAACCACACAGCCACGCACCTGCTGCACAAGGCGCTGCAGGACGTGCTCGGCGATCACGTGCGTCAGGCCGGTTCGCTCGTGGAGCCCGGCCGCCTGCGCTTCGACTTCTCGCACACGTCCGGCATGACCGCGGAAGAGATCGCCCAGGTCGAGCGAATCGCGAACGAGCGTGTCGCCGCGGCCGAACCGGTGACGTGGGAGGAGGTCGACATCGACACCGCCCGCGAGCGTGGCGCGACGATGCTCTTCGGTGAGAAGTACGGCGACGTGGTTCGCATGGTCGGCGTCGGCGACGGATCCTGGTCGCTCGAGCTGTGCGGTGGAACGCACGTGGAGAACACCGGGCAGATCGGCACCGTGCTCGTGCTCGGTGAATCGAGCATCGGCTCCAACACGCGCCGCATCGAGGCACTCACGGGAGAGGGCGCGATCAGCTGGCTGCGCGAGCGTGCCGATGCGGCCGATGCCGCGGCGCGAACGCTCGGGGTCGACATCGATCGCCTGCAGGAGCGCGCCGACGAGCTGCAGAAGGCCAATCGCCGGCTCGAGAAGGAGCTGTCGGCGCTGCGCAGCGGCGGAGCGCTCGATGCTGCGCTCGCCGAGCGGGTCGATGCCGGCCCGTTCGCCGTGGTCGCCTACCGCGACGACTCGCTCGGTGGCGACGAACTGCTCGACCTCGCCGATCGGCTCAAGGGCAAGCTCGGATCGGGCGCCGTCGTCATCCTCGGTGCTGCAGATGGAACCGACAAGGTGTCGCTGCTCGTGAGCGCGGCCGACGACGCCGTCAAGGCGGGCGCGCACGCCGGCAACATCGTCAAGGCGGTCGCCGGCATCGTCGGCGGCGGTGGCGGCGGTCGCCCCAACATGGCCCGCGCTGGCGGCAAGGACGCATCCAGGCTCGACGAGGCGCTCGCGGCCGGTCGCGACGAGGTCGCGAAGCTCGCCTGAGTCATGACGGACGCGCACGCGACAGATCCCGGCCGCGTGCTGGCGCTCGATTTCGGCAAGGTCCGTACGGGCGTGGCGATGACCGACCCCACGCGCACGGTCGTGCAGCCGCATGAGCCCGTGCTCAAGGCCAACTCGTCCGATGGCATCGCTAGCATCGCGGCGCTGGTCGCATCCTTCGAGGTGACCCGCATCGTCGTGGGACTCCCGATGGGCCTGCAGGGCGCAGAATCGCCTCAGGCAGCGCGCAGTCGTTCCTTTGCGGCGCGGCTCGCGCAGCACGTGCACGTGCCCATCGAGCTGCACGACGAGCGGTTCACGTCACGGATGGCAGACCGCACGGTGGCCGAGACCGGCAGTGGCGCGTCCCGCGACTCGCTGGCCGCGAGCCACCTCCTGCAGTCGTGGATGGAGGCACAGGACACATGAGGCTGTTCGGACGAACCAATCGACCACAGGCCATGGAATGGGGTTCGAGCTTCGCAGAAGCAGCGGCCCCTACCCGAACCCGACGCCAGAGCCGATTCGGCTCCGATGCGTATGATGCACGGGTGACTTCTCCGCCACACGGTGATCCCCAGCACCGCGCGATCGGCAGCCGCCGCATCGACGCGCCGCACCCCGAGGCCTTCGGTTCCGCGCCGCCACCACGGCGCAAGCGGAGCATCGGCCAGCGCATCCTGAGCCTCGTGCTGCTCGTCGCAGCACTCGTGCTCATCGGCGGCCTGGGCTGGATCGCGGTGTCGTTCACCGGCGTCGGCGGCAGCAGCGGCCCCGACGTGAAGGCGGGCACGCCGGTCCAGGTCGTCATTCCCAATGGCTCGACGTCGGAGGACATCGCCGACATCCTCGCCAAGGCCGGAGTGGTCGATCGCGAGACCGTGTTCCGTGCGCGTCTCAAGCTCAACGGCGACGGCGCAGACTTCAAGTCGGGCACCTACAACATGAAGACCGGCTCCTCCTACGACACGATCGTGGCGGTGCTCGAAAAGGGTCCCGCCGCGGCTCCCACCTTCGACATCACGATCGTCGAAGGCCAGCGCATGGAGGAGACCGCCGCAGCCATCGACGCGAGCCGCGACAAGAAGCAGGCGGCGGGCGAAAAGGTCCTGCCAGCCTTCACCGGCGCCGAGTACCTCGCAGCTGTTCGTGCGCAGCCGATTCCCGCGTACCTGAAAGCACCGGCCGCCGCGCGCCGCAACCGCGAGGGCCTGCAGTTTCCTGCGACCTATCAGCTCAAGCACGCCGCCACGGCCCAGGACTTCGTCGTCAAGCAGCGAGAAGCACTCGACGGCGTGATGTCGGAACTCGACCTGGCGCGTGCCACGAAGGCGAACCTGACGCCCTACGACATCGTCATCATCGCATCGCTCATCGAGCGCGAAGCACGCCTGCCCGCCGAGCGACCGCGCGTGTCCGCGGTGATCTGGAACCGCCTCAAGGTCGGCGAGCCGCTCGGCATCGACGCGTCCAACCAGTACAGCGTGTACGAGCCCGGAGCAGACGAGTTCTGGGAGTCGGAGCTCAAGGTGAGCCAGCTGGAACTCGACAGCCCCTACAACCTGCGCAAGGTCGGAGGGTTGCCGCCCACGCCGATCGCGGCACCGAGCCGGGCGTCGCTCGAAGCTGCTGCCGCGCCGTCGCAGAAGGACATCAACGACGACATCCGCTACTACGTCGCCAATCCTGATGGGTCGGGAGAACACTTCTTCACGTCGAGCTACGACGAGTTCCTGGCCCACCCGTTCCAGGGCGGCTGACGAAGCGACGAAGCGAGGGTCGTCGCGAGCTCGCTCGTGGACGACCGAGCGAGGAGCTTCGCGGGCGACTGCAGAGCAGTCGACCAACGCCGTTCGACGCTCGCTTCGCTTCCTTGTCCTCGCGCACCCGTTACAGGGCGGTTGACGAAGCGACGAAGTGAAGGCTGTTTCGGCCACGGTTGAAGTTCCACGGGGCCGATGCCGATGGGGCGGCGTGCCCCCTGCCTCTCGCAGCACAGAGCGTGATCCGTCGATCCCGGTGGTTCTCGGCGTTGCCGGAACTGCTGCCGCCGTGGCGAACTCGCTGTCGCCCAGGATGATGCGTGCAGCGTTCGAGGCGCTCGATCTGGATGCCTACTACGTGCCGCTCGCGCTCCGGGAACGTTCAGCTGCGAAAGGCCTGCGCGCGCTGCCACGACTTGGATTCCGGGGCTGCAACGTCACGATGCCCTACAAGCCGCTCGCGGCGCAGATCGCCCATACGCGGAGCGCGACGGTGGAACGCACCGGCGTGGCCAATACGCTCATCGTCGCCGAAGACGGCACGATCCACGCCGACGCGACCGATGGCCTTGCCGTAGCGGGAGCTATTGCCGATCGCGGCGTATCGCTCGAAGGGGGTCGTGTCGTCCTCGTGGGAGCCGGCGGAGCAGCGATGGAGGCGGCCGTTGCCTGCATCGACGCCGGGGCCATGCGAATCGATATCTGGAACCGAACTCGGGCGAACGGCGAACAGCTCGCGGACCGCTTGCGAATTATCGCGCCTGCTCTGGACCTTCAGGTCCATGACCGGATGCCGATACGCGAACCGGCCCACGTGCTGCTCGGCTGTGTACCCGCGGATGCGATCGATCCGCGAGCACTCAACCAGCTGCACGAGGACACGTTGGTCGTCGACCTCGCCTATCGGCGAGATGGTCGACCGACGCCGATGATGGTCGCGGTGTCGAACCGCCCGGAACGTGGTGTCGACGGACGAGAGCTGCTCGTTCGGCAAGGCGCTGCATCGTTTCAGGCGTGGTTCGGGATCGAGGCTCCGATCGAGGTGATGACGAGTGCAGTCAGGTAACGGATTTCAGCAGGTCCCGGACACGCCGCCAGGAGCGGCGGCAGATCCGAGTGCATCCGTCCCTGCGACCGGCTTCGAACAGCCGGGCGCCCCCGCTCATCCCCAGCAGCCCGTCGGCGTGCCCGCCGGCATGACTCCGCTCCAGCCGCCCCAGCAGTTCGTCCCGACCACCGCCCAGCCCGCTCAGCAGCAGCCCCTCCAGCCCGGCGCGCCGGTGCAGCCCGGAACCCCCGCAGAATTCGCGCCGCCGGCCGGATTCGCGCCGCCGGCCGGCTTTGCGCCGCCGGCCGGATTCCAGCCCCCGGCAGCCCCGGCAGCCCCGGCCGCCCAGCAGCCGATGGCAGCTCCCGACATGTCAGCGCCGCCCACGGGCGTACCGGGCGAGCCCGCAGTACTCGGATTCCCGCAGGGCGAGGCTGCTCCCGCCGCGATGCCCGCCACCGGACTCGCGCAGCCGAACCTCGGTGGCCAGCCACCGCAGATGGCTGCGCCGGCGATGACGCCCGAAGCGCCTCAGGCGCCCGGTGTGCCGTTCCCCGGCGCACAGCCCGTCGCTGGCGCGATGCCTGCAGCTCCGACGATGCCTGGTGCACCCGCAGCACCGGGCGCTCCCGGTGCACCTGTCGCACCCAGTGTCGCACCCGCCGTCGCGTCGACATCGAACCCGTTCCCGGATGCCGGGGTCCCGCAGCGCGTGTCGACTCCCACGAGTCCGCCGCCGGGCGTGGGGAGCAAGAAGGACGTCGCGTCGATGGGCCTGAAGGGCGCCACGACGATGCAGCTGCAGGCCAAGAAGCTGCGCATCGGCGAAGTGCTCATCGACATGGGCATGATCGACCAGGGCCAGCTCGAGCACGCCCTGCGCATCCAGAAGGAGACCGGCCAGCGCCTCGGCAAGGTCCTCATCTCCGAAGGCCTTGCGTCCGCGACCGACATCGCCAAGGCGCTCGCCCGTCGTCTCTCGATCGAGTACGTCGAGCTGGGCGAGGTGTCGCTGAGCGCCGAAACGCTCGGACTGATCCCGTTCGACACCTGCTCGCGCTACGACGTCATCCCGATCGGCGAGCAGGGCGGAAGCCTGCTCGTGGCGATGGCGGATCCGACGAACGTCTTCGCGCTCGACGACCTGCGACTGGTGACCGGTCGCGACGTTCGCATCGTGGTGGCATCGCCGGATCAGATCGACATCGTCATCAGCCGGATGATCAGCCTCGACGACGCCGTCTCCGACGCGACGGCTTCTGCTGACGACTGGGACGACGAGCACGTCCCGCTCGAGGACATCAAGAACTCCGAGGCCGACGCGCCGGCCGTGCTGCTCGTCAACCAGATCATCACGCAGGCCGTCGTCAACGGCGTGTCCGACCTCCACTTCGAGCCCCAGGCCGACGACATGGTCGTGCGCTTCCGCAAGGACGGCGTGCTCCAGCACGTCACCACCGTCCCGGGCAAGCTCAAGAACGGCGTCACGAGCCGCCTCAAGATCATGGCGAGCCTCGACATCTCCGAACGACGCAAGCCGCAGGACGGCCGCGTCGGCCTGCGCGTGGGCGACAAGCCGATCGACCTTCGTGTCGCATCGCTGCCGACCGTGTACGGCGAGAAGACCGTGCTTCGTGTCCTGGACAAGTCGAACGTCATGCTCGACATGTCCGACCTCGGCTTCCTGCCCGCGCAGCTCGAGAAGCTGCGCTACTGCTACACCCAGCCATACGGATGCCTGCTCGTCACCGGCCCGACCGGCTCGGGCAAGTCGACCACGCTCTACGGCGCGGTCAACGAGATCAACGACGTCGAGAAGAACATCATCACCGTCGAGGACCCGGTCGAGTACCGCCTCAAGGGCATCAACCAGGTGCAGGTCAACAACAAGGCCGGTCTCTCGTTCGCCGCGGCGCTCAAGTCGATCCTTCGTTGTGACCCGGACATCGTGATGATCGGCGAGATGCGCGACCACGAGACCGCCTCGATCGGCATCGAAGCGGCGCTCACGGGCCATCTCGTGCTCTCCACGCTGCATACCAACACGGCGCCCGGCGCCGTCACGCGCCTCACCGAGATGGGCATCGAGCCGTACCTGGTCTCGAGCTCCGTGCTCGGCGTGCTCGCACAGCGCCTCGCTCGTCGCCTGTGCAAGTGCAAGGAGGAGTACACGCCGACTCGCGAGTACCTCGTCGACATGAAGTTCCCGGACTGGTCGCTCGCGGAGTTCGACGCGCAGCCGTTCACCCTGTTCCGCCCCACGGGCTGCGAACGCTGCTCCGGGAAGGGCTACAAGGGTCGAATGGGCCTCCATGAGGTGATGCTCATGTCCGAGGAGATCGCCAAGCTCGCCATCGCGCATGCCAGCGCGGAGGAGATCGAGAAGGTCGCGATCGAGCAGGGCATGATCACGCTCTGGAACGACGGTGTCCGCAAGATCATGATGGGCCAGTCGACGATGGAAGAGCTTCAGCGAATCGTCCAGCACTGACCTCGCGTGCGGGATCGTCGTCGTCGGCATCGGTGCCAGCCACGAGCATGGCGAACAGCACCGGCGGCACCAGCCAGGTGACGTACGTGCCCCAGTACTGCGGCAGCGAGGCGATCGCCAGCGCGAGCACCGCCGCGACCGACGATGCTGCGGCCGACAGCCCGTCTCGCGCCACCCGCCGAATCGAGACCAGTGCGACCGCGACCGCGCCCGCCAGCGGCAGGTAGCGAAGGATCGACAAGCCGGTCAGCCCCCAGAAGCTCGAGATGTCATCGCGACCCACCTGGAAGGCGATCGCGTTGTCCCAGAACGCGTCGAATGCCTCGATGCCGCGCAGCGCGATGGCGAAGACCACCAGCGTCGTGACGATGCCGGCACCCACGAACTCGAGCATGTTGCCGCGCGTCTCGGAGCGCATGCGAAGCAGCGGGAACACGATGAGCGCCGGGACGAATTTCGTGCATGCGGCGAGCGCGACCATCGCGCCGCGCCCGGCCGGGCGAGCGGCGAGCAGCAGCGCGAACGTGAGCATGACCGCGACGACGACGTCGTTGTTTCCAGCGACTGCCCCGATCGCGACGATCGGACACGACGTCCAGGTCGCCGCGGCCCACGCCCCGCGACTGGGAGAGCCGCGGCGGAATCCGGTCGCGAACAGCAGGATGCCGACGAGCAGCACGAGCGCGACGTTGGTCCAGAGAACGACGGCCGTGCGGTCCTCGCTGACCTTCACGCCGGGAAGGTACGCGAGGTACGAGATCGGGCCGTACGTATCGCCGTTGGTGAGCTTGCCGGGCACGTCGTCGATGTTGCCGTAGACCGGGACCCCACCCGCCATGAGGCGCGCGCCCACGTCGCTTGCGAGCGCCACGTCGATCGGCTCGTCCACGCGCAGGGAGCCGGCGACGAGGAACACGATCGCCACCGCCCACACCACGCCCCAGAAGAGCCACGGTGCGCGAGGCACGAATCGCACGGTCGGATTCGGCCCGCGCATCCAGATGATCGCACCGGCGACGAGCGCGACCAGTGCCACGGCAAACAACGCGATGTTGCCCCCGCGAATCATCGATCGAGGCACGACGTCCGCAAGCGTGACGACGTACGCCGCCGCAGCAAGCGTGATCGGCAGCAGCATGCGCATGCCGCCGCCGCGCCGGAAGGCAGCCGCGACGCATGCCAGGAACAGCACGGACAGGCCGATCCACTGCCAGGCGGGACCGGTCCACTCGGCGGTGTTCGATCCCGACCCGGGCATCACCGGCAGTGCCTGTCCGCCCGCTTCGACGAAGCCCGTGTCGACGTCCACGAGCGCGGTCATCGTGGGGTCGTCGATCGGAGTTCCCGGCTTGTAGAAGCCGACGATCCAGCCGACGCCCATCGCCTGCTCGAGCGGCCGGTCGGACTCGGACAGGTCGAACAGGCCGGCGCGCACCTTCATGTCGCCGTGGAGGGCGACGCGATCCTGGACGTCCGGATCGGCGAGCGCCAACTCGATGGCGCGGTCGTGATCGCGCTGGAGCGACTGCCGGTCGGCGCCGCCAGGCTCGGCGCCCCAGGAGGTCCCGGATGCGAGCAGGAGGAGGGCGACGGACGTGCAGAGGACTCGACGAATCATGGCGATCGCCTACCCGAGCGGCATCGATTCGATGTAAGGGAGACGACTTTGCATCCGACATCGCATGCTCGCCCGCTTCAGTCCGGACAGCGAATGACCGATGGGCTCGAAGAGGATTCGTCCCGAACGAGGATTGCCCATGATCGAGCTTCGCGACATGTTCACCAAGATGGTGGATCTCGGCGCGTCCGACCTGCACCTGGTCGTGAATGCGCCACCACAGCTGCGCGTTCGCGGCGAGCTGCTGACCATCGACGGCTACGGCGACCTGTCGCCGGAGGACACCCGGGAGATCGTCTTCGGCATCCTCACCAACGAGCAGCGACAGAAGCTCGAAGTGCAGTGGGAGATCGACTTCTCCTACGCCGTGCCGGGCCTGTCGCGCTGGCGCGTCAATGCGTTCTTCCAGCGCGGCGCGGTCGGCGCGGCATTCCGAATCATTCCCGAGAAGATCCGCCCGCTGTCGGATCTCGCGGTGCCGGATTCCGTGTACGAGCTGTGCAACCTCCCGCGAGGGCTGGTGCTCGTGACCGGTCCGACCGGCTCGGGCAAGTCGACGACGCTCGCCGGCATGATCGACGTGATCAACGAGCAGCGCCATGAGCACATCCTCACGGTCGAGGATCCGATCGAGTTCATCCACCAGCACAAGAACTGCATCATCAACCAGCGCGAGGTCGGCGCCGACACGGACGGTTTCGCCCGCGCGCTCAAGAGCGCGCTGCGCCAGGATCCCGACGTGATCCTCGTCGGCGAGATGCGCGACCTGGAGACGATCCAGACCGCACTGACCGCTGCCGAGACCGGCCACCTCGTGTTCGGTACGCTCCATACCAACTCGGCCGCGAAGACCGTCGACCGAATCATCGACGTGTTCCCGCCGCACCAGCAGGCGCAGGTGCGCGTGCAGCTCGCATCGTCGCTGCAGGGCGTGCTCACCCAGACGCTGATCCCGACGAAGGACGGTCAGGGCCGCATCGTCGGCGTCGAGATCATGATCCCGAACGGCGCGATCCGGAACCTCATCCGCGAGGGCAAGATCTTCCAGATTCCGAGCGTGATGCAGACGAGCCAGGGCGAGGGCATGCAGACGCTCGACGCGGCGCTCGCGACGCTCGTCCGATCGAACCAGATCAATCGCGACGAGGCGATCAAGCGCTGCCACGAGCCGGAGGAGTTCATCCGCCTGCTCGACAACGGCGGCGGCGCGCCGACGCCCGGCAAGAACCTGTACCAGCGCCCGGACGTCATTCGCCTGCAGCGCCGGCTCGACCCGGCCGCAGCAGCGCCGGCTGCCGCCGCGCCGCCTCCCGGTGGCATGCCCGTCGCGCCTGCCGCGCCCGTGCCGATGGCAGCCCCTGCCGCGGCCGCGCCGACGATGCCGCCCACGCCGATGACGTCGGAGTTCGACCTGCCCACCACGTTCGACCCGGCAGCTGCGGCGTCGCCAGCCGCCGCGCCCGCCCAGCAGTGGGCCGATCCCGCGGCAGCGATGCCGGCTGCGCCGCCGACGATGGAGTTCGCACCACCGCCGATGGGAGCTCCGGCCGCGGCACCGATGCAGGCCGCCGCACCCGCGCCGCTGCAGCCTGGCCAGATGCCCGAGCTTCCCGCGGCACCACCCGCGTTCGCGCCGCCGGCCGCGGCGCCTGCGCAGCAGTGGCCGGTCGATCCGAACACCGGGCAGCCGTACATGCCCCCGGGTGAGGTGGCCTGATGGCGTCGTTCGCGTATCACGCAGTCGACAACCTGGGCAAGAAGTCCCAGGGCCTCGTCGATGCCGCCGACCAGCTCACCGCGTCCAAGCAGCTGCGCCAGCGCGGCCTGACCGTAGTCAAGCTCAAGGAAGGCGGCAAGGTCTCCAAGGGCAACGCGGAGATCAAGATTCCCGGCATCGGTGGGGGGGTCAAGGCCCGGGACCTGTGCCTGTTCTCGCGTCAGTTCGCGACGATGATCGGTTCCGGCCTGACGATCCTGCGCTCGCTCATGATCCTCGAGGAGCAGGTCCAGTCCAAGAACCTCAAGCGGATCATCACGGAGATCGCGGCTGACATCGAGGGCGGTCGTTCGCTGTCGGAGTCGATGGCCAAGCACCCGAAGGCGTTCGACCGACTGTTCGTCTCGATGGTTCGCGCCGGCGAGGTCGGCGGTGTGCTCGAGATGACGCTGCAGCGCGTCGCATCGTCGCTCGAGGCGCGCGAGGCGCTCAAGCGCAAGGTCAAGAGCGCCATGACGTACCCGACCGTCGTGCTCATCTTCGCGTGTCTCGCGGCGGTCGGCATGATCCTCTGGCTCGTCCCGGTCTTCACGAAGATGTACGAGGACCTCGACAGCGAGCTGCCGGCGATCACGCAGCTGCTCGTGAACCTGTCCGACATCGGCAAGACCAAGCCGTACCTGCTGCCGATCCCGTTCGTCGTCCCGTTCTTCTCGTTCCGGTTCTGGACGAGCACGGAGACGGGTCGCCGCCAGTGGGATCGCATCAAGCTGCGGCTGCCGATGAAGATCGGACCGATCGTGCAGAAGGTGGCACTCGCACGATTCTCGCGAACGCTGTCGTCGCTCATCGCGTCGGGCGTTCCGATGATGCAGGCGGTCCAGGTCACCGGCGACACGTCGGGCAACTCCGTGATCGAGGATGCGATGGACGACATCCTGCGCTCGATCGAGGAAGGCCGAACGTTCTCCGAGCCGCTGCGCCGACACCCGATCTTCCCGTCGATGGTCATCCAGATGGCGGCGATCGGCGAAGAGACCGGCCAGATGGACTCGATGCTCGAGAAGGTCGCGGAGTTCTACGAGGATGAGGTCGACGCGGCGATCAAGTCGCTGACGTCCATCGTCGAGCCGATCATGATGATGTTCGTCGGCGGCATCGTCGGCTTCATCATCATCGCGCTCTACATGCCGATGTTCGCGCTGTTCGATAAAATCAAGTAGCGCGACTGACGCGTCTGCACACCAAGAAATGCCTGCGAGCGGCCGCCTTCGAGGCGGCCGTTCGCGCGTCCGGTGCGCGACCGTGAGCGAATCGAAGGAAAAGGCTCAAGTCGGTGTCGGGCCGTGCCGATACGTGCGGGGACCAACGTCAAGGCCCTGCAGTTCAACGAATTTCCCAGGAAGGTCAGTCCCATGCTCAAGAGTGCCCAGAAGGCGACGCGCGGCGAAGGTGGTTTCACCCTCATCGAACTCCTCGTCGTCATGATCATCATCGCCATCCTCATGGCGGTTGCCGTGCCGACGTTCCTCAAGCAGAAGCAGAACGCTCAGGCAACCAAGGCCAAGTCGAACATCAAGCAGATCATCACCGCAGTCGAATCCTGTGCGTCGTCGAACACGACCGGCAGCTACATCACGCCGCGAACGTGCCTGACGTCCGCCACGCTGATCGCAGACGAGCCGGTGCTCCGCAACGTGTTCGCACCGATCGCCGTTGCGCCGGAAGTCTGCGCCGTCGGCGCCTCGACCCAAGCAGGCAGCGTCGCCGGCCTCGGCTTCCGCGTGACCTGCACGTTCCAGTCCGATGGACCGATCGTGACGTTCAGCGAGGACCATGCCTCGGGTGGCATCATCCTCAAGGACTGCAACCCCGCAGGCAACAAGGGCTGCCCGTCGGGCCTGCCCGCCGGCAAGATGTGGTGATCCACGTCTGACACGAAGTCCGATGGAGGGGGTCGCTTCGGCGGCCCCCTTCTCGTGTTCTGGGTCGTTTGCACCTGCCGCAACCTGAAAGGTTCGGCTCAAGGCGTCTCGAAGCCGTCCGATACCGGTGATGGACCCCCCGGGTGCGAAATCGGGATCGCCCAGTCATGAAGGAAATGCTTCCATGCAGCTCAGCCATCGAAGGATGCTCGCGTCGGTGCTCATCGCGTTCGGCGTACTCGTCGTGCTCGCGACATCCGCATCGAGTGCAATCAAGCGGACGGGCGGCACGTTCTCCGCTGACATGCCGCTGAGCAAGCCCGTGACGCTCGGGCCGGTGAATGGTTCGAACCTCGCGTATCCGGCCGATCCGCTCAAGCTGACGTGGCGAGCGGTTCCGGGCGCGACGAACTACGACGTCCAGATCGCAAGCCAGGCGTCTGCCTCCGTCGACTGCAACACCAGCTCGGCATGGCAGGCGGACAACATCCTGCTGACGCACACCACGCCCGAGCTCGGCTGGGTACCGGAGCTCAACGACGCCGCGACCGGCTCGGGAATCTGGACCGGCACGTACTGCTTCCGGGTGCGCGCTGCCGGCGCGACCCCCGGGGTCTGGAGCAACGGTTCCCGATTTGCCCTGACGTGGACGGCGCAGGCAAGCAACCTGCGCTTCTACTCCGACGAGAGCGGCGACGTGCCCCGCGCGACCGGAGCCGCAGGGGACACGAGCGGGTTCGACACCGGGTACCTCGAGTGGGACCCGGTCGCGGGCGCGACCCAGTACGAGGTGCAGATCTCGAACGCGACAACGTTCGGTGCTGCTTCGCTCTTCGCGGAGAAGATCTATCCCTCGACGCGCCTGCTGCTGCCGCAGATGCCTGACAACCAGTACTCGTGGCGCGTGCGACCGATCACGTCGACCGGCATCAAGGGCAGCTGGTCCGCGTCGTCGACGTTCCGGATCTACCACGATACGCGCTACTGGGGCGGTGCCGCGAACCCGACCTCGAACACGCTGTTCCCGGCCGATGACGCGACGACGAACGACCTGCGCGTCGGCTGGGAGCCCGTGCCGGGCGCGTCGTACTACCGCTACAAGGCGGTGGACGACGACAGTTACTTCAACAACATCGATCGCCTGACGCCGTACGGCGCCGTGACCGCGGCCGGGTGTCCGAACTTCCAGGGTGGCCGACTCTCGCCGGTCGGCGACGCCAGCTCGACGACGATCAACAACTGGGCGACGGCCGTCTCGCTGCTCGCTCCGGACGTCGTGGAGAACCTCGGCGAGGGGTGCGAGTACGACCACGACGATGATCCGGACACCGACATGATCCGCGCATATCCGTCGCTCCCTACCGAGATCTACTGGCAGGTGACGCCCGTCTGGCGGCTCTCGTCGGCGACCGAGCAGGGCTGGACGGTGAAGGACGCCACCATATATGGCGAGCCGGTCCAGCGTCACTTCACGGCGCAGCGGTACGGCAACGCCGAGATCACGTCGGGTCCGATCAGCCACGTCCCCTCCACGGCGGGCAAGGAGTGCCGCTCCAATGGCGCGAACGTCCCGTGCCTTCGCACGCTCGGCGGCCAGATGAGCCCCCTCAACTCGAGCCCGCACTCGTCGACGATGCAGGTGCCGTACTTCGAGTGGGGCGCGTACCAGGGCTTCAGCGTCGGCAGCGGTCCGGGCACGTTCCGCGTGCAGGTGGCGCAGGATCCGGAGTTCGTCTTCAAGATCAAGCCCGCAGGACAGGGCGATCAGAACTGGGGCTGGCTCGCGAACAAGGGCCCGGCCGAGCGCGACGCGTGGCCGGACGACGAGGACTCGATGACGCGCTTCGGCGGCTTCACGCGGAGCTTCGCCCTGACGTCCGGCCTGCCCGACGAAGGCCTCCAGGACGACAACGGCTACTTCTGGCGAGCGATCCCCTGCCAGGGCGGCACCGACACGGTCTGTCGCGACTTCTACGGCTCGCTGAGCGCGTCGAACGTCTCCCCTGCGATCGCGTTCGGCCAGCCTGACACGGGTGCGCTCGAGTTCCGAAAGCGCGTCGAGGTCTCGACCCAGGTGATCAACGGCTTCACACCGACGACACCGATGCTCCGCGTCGGCCCCGTGAGCGCCTCGAGCTTCGCGGACTGGCAGCGCGGCATTCAGGGCGCAGACCACTACGAATTCGAGATCGCTCGCACCCTCGCGTTCGACGACGGGAACAGGACGCTCAAGACGACCGTGCCACGAATCGTGCCGTGGGGTGCGACGCCCGCAGACGTGCTCGAAGCCGGTACCTGGTTCTGGCGGGTGCGTGCCGTGGACCGCGATGGGCTCACCGGCTCGTGGAGCAACGCCTCGTCGTTCACGGCAGCCTCACCGGCACCAACCGTCTCGTCGTCCAGCACGACGATCGGCGTCGGCGGCACCGTCGAATGGGCGCCGTCGAACGGCGCGATCGGCTACCAGGTCGAGTGGTCGGCCGACTCCGGCTTCGCGACGGGCGTCACCACCAAGGAGACGCGACAGACCGCGTACTACATCCCTGCCTCGGCAGCCGGACAGCTGTACTGGCGAGTCCGCGCCCGAACGGGTACCGACGTATACGGCCAGTGGAGTGATGCCCGAGCGATCACGGTCCTGTCACCGAGCGGGATCACGTACGGCCTGTCACGCGGCGTGGTTGCCGTGGGACAGACCGCGATCGTCGAGGCGGCGCTCGTGGTCGCGGGAACCCTGCGCAACAACCAGCGGGTCCAGCTGCAGCGCAAGACGTCGTCGTGCGAAGGAAACGGCCGGTACCGCACGATCACCACGCAGACGACCGGGCGCAACCTCGATGACGGCCTCGTCCGGGTCCGCATGCGCGTGATGTCCAGCGCGTGCTATCGATTCGCGTGGAACTACCGAACGGGAACCATGTACAGCGCCGCATTCGCGATCGGGGCCCGACCGATCGTGGCGTTCCGACCGCTGCAGCGCACCGTGAAGCGTGGACGGTCGTTCTGCTCGCGCATCACGTCACGCCAGGCGATCACCGGCATGCTGCGCATCCAGTACCGGGTCGGCAGGGTGTGGGTGACCTCCAAGTCGCAGTACGTGCGTGGCATGAAGCGCCGCACGCAGTGCGCAGCGATCAATCGTGGCGGCGTGTTCCCGGTGCGCCTCGTGATCGAGAACATGATCCATCCGCGCACCCGCTGGAAGCTGTACGACAACACCATGATCGGCGGCGGCTACGTCAAGACCGCGGACTCGTTCGTGATCATCCGGCACCGACGCTGACGAATCAGCACAGCGAAGTCATGCGCGAGGGCGGCCTTCGGGTCGCCCTCGCCGCGTTCTGGGTGCGCCCTCGCCGGGTAGGTGCGCCCAATGGAATATGAGCCGACCCTCTTTGCCATGATCGCCGCCGCGGCGTTCGGCGTGTGCGTCGGCAGCTTCCTCAACGTCGTGATCGTGCGACGCGGGCACGAAGACTGGCAGCAGCGACGATCCCTGGATGGGCGCAGCGCCTGTCCGAAGTGCGGTCACGAGATTCGCTGGTTCGAGAACATCCCGCTGCTCTCCTGGCTCGCGCTGCGTGGGAAGTGCCGTGGATGCGGCGAGCGCATCTCCTGGCGCTATCCGGCGGTCGAGCTGCTGACGGCGCTGCTCTGGGTCGCGGTCGCCGCGACGGCAGACGGCATCCCCGAGCTCGTCACCGGGATCGTGTTCCTGACGGTGCTCGTGCCGGTGACGTTCATCGACCTGCAACTGCGCATCATCCCCGACGAGGTCAACTACGCCGCGATCTGGCTCGGATTCGCGTGTTCGCTCGGTTTCGGACCCCGCGACCGCTTCGTGGCCGGTGCACAGTGGTGGTGGCTGGAGGTGATCATCGCGGCGTTGGGCGCGGCATCGTTCCTGCTGCTGCCGACGCTGCTGACCCGTGGACGGGGGATGGGGGCGGGCGACGTGAAACTCGTCGTCGCGCTCGGCGCGTTCCTGGGCGCTCCCGTCGCGGTCGCGCTCATGGCAGGCTTCCTGGCCGCCCTCATACCGTCGATCGTGCTCATCGCGGCTCGCGGCCTGCAGGCCGGGCGCAAGTCAAAGATCCCGTTCGGCCCGTTCCTGGCGATCGGCGGGGCCGTCGGCTGGTTCATCGGCCCACAGGCGCTCGACGCCTACCTGCGCCTCGGCGGCGCCTGAGCGCGTCACGAGCCCGGCGAGTGATGGCGAACGGCATCCGTATCGATCGCTGAGCATCACTCACGCTCAGGAAGTGGCGCTCAGGCGTGGAATCCGGCCCTTGCGGAAGCCCCGGCACGCCCGAGGAGGCCTCGCGCACCCCGGTATCCCCGCACGCTCCCGGATCGTCGCGCACGCCCTGCACGAACCCCGCGGGAACCGATCCTGAACCGGACGCGTCCAAGCGGCGAAACAGTGTTTGCGGATCTTCCAGCATGCGTAGTGCGATTTGTGTTCGAGCGTTGAGGGGCTGGCTTCCTCAAGTCCCTTTCCCAGCCGGTCGATACGTCAGCGGAACCGAATTGAGGTCTGCCCACCAATGGCGTCTCCACCTGTAGGACTCGATATCACGTCCAATGCGCTGGTAGCAGTGATGCTCAAGCGCAAGGGCAAGCACTACACCGTAGCTGCACGCGCGGAGTCGCCATTGGCGCCCGGCATCGTGGTCGATGGCGAAGTGCACGACGCCGACGCGCTCGGAACTGCCATCAAGGCGTTCTGGGCCGAGCACGGCATCAAGGACAAGACGGTCGCCATCGGCGTCGCGAACCAGCGCTGCATCACTCGCGTGGTGGAGAAGGTCCGCATCAAGGGAAACAAGAAGCAGCTGCGGGAAGCGATCTCGTTCGACGTCGCCGAGCACCTGCCGATCCCGCTTGAGGAAGCCGTCTGGGACTTCCACACCGTCGACCGCTGGAAGAACGAGGACACGGGCGCCGAGATGGAGCGCCACGTCGTCGTCATGGTCTATCGCGAGAGCGTCGAACGCTATCGCGACGCGATCACCGCTGCTGGCCTCAAGGTTGCGCGCATCGATCTCAACGCCTTCGCGCTCATGCGCGCCGGACTGCCTGCCGTCAAGCTCGCGCTCCTGGCCGAGGGATCGGACGACGATCCCGTCGTCGCGCTGCTCGACGTCGGCCCCACCAGCACCAACGTCGTCATCTCTCGAGGTGACATCTGCGAGCTGAACCGCATCGTCGGGTTCGGCCGCCAGCACTTCACGCAGACGCTCGTCGAGCAGTTCGGCTGGGAGACCCTCGACGCGACGCGCGTCTCCGGCGAGGCAGGCATCACGCCGCTCGGCGGCATGGAGGCCCCCGGCGACCCGTACGCGGACGCGCGCCGCATCATGCAGTTCGTCGCCGACCAGTTTGCCCAGGAGATCCGAACCTCCTTCGACTACTACACGCACTCGAGCGGCGGCAGCAATCGCGTCGGCCGCGTCGTCGTCGCCGGCGAAGGCGCACTCCTGCGAGGCATCGAACATCGCTTCGCACACGAGCTCGGAGTTCCGGTCAGCATCCTCGACGCATCGCCACGGCTTGACCCGGCGTCGGTCGAGGAGCTTGGCCTGGCACACGCCCGCTTCGGCACCGCCCTCGGTCTGGCGATGGAGGAGGCGGCATGAAGCCAGTCAATCTCCTTCCAGGTGATTCACCAGTCATTGCCGCGAATGCGGGCAAGCCCAACATCGCCGCGATCGGCGGCGCCGCAATCGGATTCCTCGCCATCGTCGGCGTCGCCGGCGTCTTCGCCATGGGACGCGTCGAAAGCGTCAACGACGAGACCAAGCTCATCACCGCGCGCGCCACGGAGGCCACGACGGAAACCGCTGCCGTCAACAGCCAGGTCGCGTCGCTCGGTCAGCCGGTCGTCGACTCCGACAAGGAACTTGCGCGCGGACAGGAAGCAGTGCTCGTCTCCGCCTACACCGAGCGCCACGACTTCCCCGAGCTCGCAGCCGAGCTGCAGGGCATCATGGAAGGCACCGGCGGCTGGTACGAGGAGATCGTCGCCAGCTCCGCCGGTGGGGATCAGTCGAACGGCGAAGAAAAGGCCGTCGTGATCACCGCGATCATGCCGACCGAGCAGATGGCGGCAGCCTTCGGTGAGCGTGCAAGCGCAACCCGCACGCTCGCCAACGCCGAGATCACCTCGCTCGAATCGACGACCCTCACCGACCTCGGTTCCAAGCGCAACGCGGTCTACTGGAAGTTCACGATCGAAGCCGACCTGGTCGACACGGTCGCACCGACGGTCTCCGGATCCGGTGGCGGCGCAGACGGGAGCGGGACGACGGTCGGCGCAGGTGGCGGATCGGGCGAGCTCACGCTCAGCCTCGACTCCAAGCCCAGGCCGAAGGCCGCAGCCAGCAAGCCCGCAAAGCCCGCAAAGCCCGCAAAGCCGAAGAATCCGTTCGACGTCGCCGCTGATGCCGCGGTCCGTGGAGGTGGCGCATGAACATCGGCGATCTCAACAAGGGCGCAGTCGCGCTGATCCTCGTGCTGCTGCTCGGCGCTGGCGGCTACCTCTGGTATTCCCAGATGTACACGCCGGCCGTCGCCGCGAAGACGGCTGCCGTGGCCACCGAGAAGACTGCACAGGACGGCCTGAACGAAGCCAAGTCGAGGCTGGCGGCAGCGCAGAAGGCGATCGAAGATGCCAAGAAGGCGAACTCCGCGCCCGACGACTCCGTCGCTCGAGTGCAGCTGGCCCGCAAGGCCGTGCCGCCCGCGAAGCTCATCGATGATGCGGCGATCGTGCTCATGGACATCGCTCGACGAGCTGACGTGCGCACGTCGTTCAAGTCAGAGGGCGGCAATGGCGATTCCGCGGTCATCGAAGGCGGCGGAAGCCTCAACGGCGCGACTCCGGTCGACCTGCAGTTCGAGGCGGCGGGCACGTACACGGAGATGATGCTGTTCATGCGACTGGTCGAGGACACGGTCAGCGAAGAGGACGGCAAGCTCTATGCCCGCGACCGGCTCTTCAACGTCGTCAAGCTCCAGATCGGTGGCGACAGCGAGGATTCCGACGCAAGCGGCGGTGGATTCTCGTCCGACGGTCTCCAGGCAGAAGAGGATGCGAACGAGCTCGTCGCTCGGCCGGGAGAGATCCTGTTCACGGTCACGGTTCGCATGTACACGTCGAGCACCAACAACGCCCAGGGCGTGGGCGCTGCAGCCCTCGATCCCGCATCGCAGCCGACGGACGGCACCGCGTCGGCTGACGGCACCGCGCCGCCCGCAGACGGTACGACGCCGCCCGCAGACGGTACGACCCCGCCCGCCGACGGCAGTGTGCCGCCGGCAGACGGAACGACGCCGCCCGCTGACGGCAGTGCTGCACCGGCGACTGACACAGGAGCTCCACAATGACCCGCGCCCGCACGACGATCCGAACCGTCAGCCTGCTCGGCATGGCTGCACTCGTCGCCGCCGGCTGTGGCGGAGGCGACGCGCCGGTTCCGCCGGCGACCGGCGCGACCCCTGCACCCGGGGCTGATCCGAACGCCCCGACCGTGGGTGGCGCCGTGGACCCCGCTACCGGCCTCCCGGTCGACCCTGCCACCGTCGATCCCGCCACTGGACTTCCGGCCACGGGCACCACGATCCCTGACGGTGCGACTGCGAGCGTCCCCGATCTCTCGGGCGACGACGTGGCCGGCGGCCTCGGCTCGACCGAATCAAACCCGATCTTCCTGCCCGGCGCCATCGATACCGAGAAGGCCAAGGACAAGTTCAGAGAGGAAGCGAAGGCCGACTCTGCCGGCGGCGGCTCGACCCCGACCGACACGCCGAAAGAGCCCGCCGTGGTGTTCTCCGGCGCGAAGGTCTACGTGGACGGCATCGTGCACGACGTGAACGAGAACGACGTGTTCCCGAAGAGCAACCCGGTCTTCCGGCTGCTGTCGGTCACAGCATCCGACATCGAGATCGAACTCGTTGCCGGAGAGTTCACGAGCGGTGGCGGAGTCGGGACGATCCTGGACAAGGGCGAGCTGGTCTCGATGGTGAACGCCAGCGAGCAGCTGACGTATCGGATCAAGTACATGCGTCCGATCACCAGCGCCGACGCGATCTCGTTCTAGGCGAACCAGAAGCGTCGCTCGCGGGTATCGTCCACGCATGCACGCGCTTGAGCTCACCACCGCGGGCGAGTCCCACGGACCTCGCCTGACCGCGATCGTCACCGGTCTTCCCGCCGGACTTGCGATCGATCGAACCTTTGTCGATGCGCAGCTCGCGCGACGCCAGGGGGGGCATGGTCGCAGCCCACGCCAGCAGATCGAGACGGACGTCGTCGACGTCAGCGCAGGCCTGCGGCACGGTCGCACGATGGGCAGCCCCGTCGCGCTGCACCTGCAGAATCGCGACCACGAATCCAGCTGGCACGCAGCGATGTCGCCGTGGTCGACGAGCGAGCTGCAGGGCAACTGGCGCGACCGACCGATCCACGTGCCGCGTCCTGGCCACGCCGACCTGGGTGGCATCGCACGCCACGCATTCGACGACGACGGGCTCCGTCCCGTGCTCGAGCGCGCGAGCGCACGAGAAACCGCGGCTCGGGTCGCTGGCGGTGCACTCGCGCAGCAGCTGCTCGCGACGCTCGGCATCCGCGTGCGCGGGTTCGTCCGCGCGGTGGGAGCCGCGAGCGCCGATGGGGCGACACCGCACGAGCACGACGCGTGCTGGGACCGCATCGATGACACGGCGCTGCGAACGATCGACGAGGCCGTCGACACCATGATGGTCGCGGAGGTGGACGCCGCACGCGCCGACAAGGACACGCTCGGCGGCATCGTCGAAGTCGTCGCGTGGGGGCTGCCGCCCGGCATCGGTGGCTACGTCACCAATGCCGAGCGCCTCGACGGTCGCCTCGCACGCGCAGCGCTGTCCGTTCACGCGATGAAGTCCGTGTCGATCGGCGATGGAGCCGACACCGGCACCATGCGCGGCTCGGCAGCCCACGATGAGATGTTTCCGGCGACCGACGGTGACGACCAGGGCATGGGCATTACGCGGCGCAGCAATCGCGCCGGCGGTGTCGAGGGCGGGATGACGAACGGCGCACCGGTCGTCGTCCGCATTTCCATGAAGCCGCTGCCGACGCTCATGCGGCCGCTCGCCACCGTCGACCTCGCGACCGGGGAGGCCGCGACCGCGCACGCCGAACGCAGCGATACCTGTGCGATCGCCGCTGCAGCGGTCGCTCTCGAGTGCGCGATCGCCTTCGAGCTGGCGACCGTCGTGCGCGAACAGTTCGGCGGTCCTGCGCTCTCGGACGTGCTCGATGCGTTCGCGCAATACCGCACTCGCGTTCGCTTCCCGGCTCGTTCGGCGATCCAGCTGGCATGATGAACGGGCTGTGAGTACTCCGACCCACGCCATGATCGACTTCAACCCCGACGCCGCCGCTTCGATTCGCATCGTGCTCGTCGGCTTCATGGGCGCCGGCAAGACGACGCTCGCGCAGCGGTGGGCGGAATCGGGCGGGCCGGTGCTGTGGTTCGATTCCGATCGCGCCGTGCTGCGCGAACTCGGCATGGATTCCGTGACCGCTGCCTTCGAAGCGCTGGGCGAGGCGCGCTTTCGCGAGGTGGAGCGGGACGTCATCCTCGCGCGGGCCCGAACGCTCGCGCGCGGCGTCGAGGTGTGGTCGCTCGGTGGTGGCTCGCTGCAGCACGCCGACGTGCGCGGCGCGATTGCCGACGCATGCGTCGTGTGGCTCGACGCGGACGCGGATGCGTTGTGGGAGCGGGTTGCCGGCAGCGACCGCCCGCTCGCGCGTGACAAGGCCGCGTTCACGAGGTTGCTCGACGAGCGCCGCGCGACATACGAACGGGCATCGACGGTTCGCGTCGACGCGACGTGCGGGATCGACGAGCTCGGCATCGGCCGCGTGCTCGCGGACCACCTGCCCCCGAGCTGGTTCGGGTCGGGCGTGGCGGTGGGTGACGGCCTGCTCGGGCGTGTCGACGACCTTGCCGCGGTATGCGGTCGCTCCGTCGCGATCGTGGCGGATCGCTCCGTCAACCATCTCGCCGACCAGGTCCGCGGGCGGCTCGAGCATGCGGGACGCGCGATCGTCAGCGACACGCGACTGCCGATGGGCGAATTCAACAAGCAGATGTCGACGGTCGAGCGACTGCTCGGCGCGTGGGCCGACGCGGGGGTCAAGCGCGACGCGACGGTCGTCGCCATCGGTGGCGGCACGCTGCTCGACACGACCGGATTCGCGGCAAGCATCTACCTGCGCGGCGTGGAGTGGGTGTCGGTGCCCACCACG